>NZ_JAPHNL010000233.1 GCF_026274175.1 Streptomyces beihaiensis | reverse complement strand
CGCGGCCCGCGCGGCGACGGCGGCGACCACCGCGCCGCCTCCCGCGACGAGGAGTTCGGACGCCGACACCGTAGGGACGATCAGCAGGTAGGCGACGACCAGCGCCACCCACCACGCAAGGACCTCACCCAGGGCCGCGGGCACCTTCCGCCGCATCGCCCCTCCTCGCCGTTACGAGCCGTCACGAACCAGCACCGTGTACCGTGTACGGCGGCTTCCGCGCCCTGGCACGCCGGGAGCGGGGCCCGCACCCGGCGAGCGTCACCGTGATGGAGCAACGACGGGCGGGCACCGGGCCCCTCACATCCGCTCCTTCCAGCCCGCGCGCACCAGCCAGGCGTTGACCGGCCATGCGGTGAAGAAGCCGACGACCATCGACACCTGCATGAGCATCCAGTACGCGGCCGTCGTCTTGGACAGTCCCGGGTCGAAGATCACCTCCTGGTAGATCCACATGCCGAGGAAGAGGCCCACCTGGAAGGCGAGGATGGAGAGGGTGTCCGCCTTGACGGCCGCCCTGATCCCCTCCCACCTGCCGATGGAGCGCATGGGCACGATGGAGAAGTACTGGAAGGCGATCCCCAGCGTCCAGGCGAAGACGAAGTCGAGCAGGAAGTCGGCGTACAACGCCTTGCCCGCGAGCGTCAGTCCGGTGCCGAGGACGAGCCATTCGGCCCCGATGTCACCGAGCGTGCAGCCCGCCCCGCAGTGGCTGACCGCCTTGAACCGGACCACCCGGTCGGGCGGCTCGGCGCCGTCCGTGTCCCGCTCCCGCCCGTGGGCGAAGTAGAACCAGAGGGCGACCGGCCCCCAGTACAGGGCCGTGACCGGATACACCACATTCATGATCCACATCTTCTGGTGGCGGCCGCGCACGACGATGTCGAACACGATGACGAGCGCGCTCGCGAGGGCGACACCGAGGGCGATCCAGCCGAGCGTCTCGATCCACTCGGCGGGCTGAGTGTGGGGTTCCATGTGCTCACCTGCCCGGTTGCTTCGATCGCGTCACCATGGTGACCTGTGACCACCTCGGGGTACCCGCATGGCCGCCGGGCACCCTCCGGGGTGCGACATCCGATCGCCGGCACCATCTGGTATCGCTTGGCAAGGGAGGAGACATGCCGACCGGTCCGCCTGACAGCGCCGTCGAGCCCTGGGCGCTGCGCGAGTACGCGGTCCTGGCCGACGGCGAGCGAGCCGCCGTGGTGGATCCGCAGGGTGGCGTGGTGTGGTTGTGCGCGCCGCGCTGGCACGACGACGCCGTCTTCTCCGCGCTGATCGGCGGAGTCGGCCATTTCTGCGTGACCCCCGACGACCGCTGGCACATGTGGGGCGGCTACTACGAGGACGGCTCCCTCATCCGCGTCACCCGCTGGACCGCCCCCGGCTACGTGGTCGAGTGCCGGGACGCGCTGGCGCTGCCGGCCCGCGACGACCGGGTGGTGCTGCTGCGCAGGCTGCGGGTCGAACGCGGACAGGCGCGGCTGCGGCTGAGCCTCGACCCGCGCCCCGGCTTCGGCGAGCACCGCATGCGGCGGCAGTCCCAGGAAGGGGACACCTGGACCGCGGACGGCGGTGGGACGGCGATGCGGCTGCGCGGGGTACGGGAGGCCGCGTGGGACCCGGCCACCGGCCTGCAAGGAACGCTCCGGTTGGGCCGGGGCGAGGTGCACGACCTGGTACTGGAGCTCGGCGCGCCCGGCGAGGCTCCCGCGCCCGACGCCGACACGCTGTGGCGGCGCACCGAACAGGCGTGGCACCACGCCGTCCCCGACTGCTCCGAACTGGCCGCGCCGCGCGACGCCCGGCACGCGTACGCGGTGCTGAACGGCCTGACCAGCAGGGCCGGCGGCATGGTCGCCGCGGCCACCACGTCGCTGCCGGAGCACGTCGACGCCGAGCGCAACTACGACTACCGGTACGCGTGGCTGCGCGACCAGGCGTATGCCGGTCTTGCCGTGGCGGCGCACGGGCCGCACGAACTCCTCGACCGCGCCGTGCGGTTCACCGCCGAACGCGTCCTCGCCGACGGGCCGGTCCTGCGCCCCGCCTACACGGTGTCCGGCCAGTCGGTGCCGGGAGAGCACACGTTGGCGCTTCCCGGTTTCCCCGGCGGCAGCGACCGGATCGGAAACCATGCGGGGACCCAGTTCCAACTGGACACGTTCGGTGAGGTGTTGCAGCTGTTCGCGGCGGCGGCCCGGCACGACCGGCTCACCCCCGAGGCTGAGCGGGCCGCCCGGGCCGCGGTGGACACCGTCGCGGACCACTGGATGCTGCCGGACGCCGGGATCTGGGAGCTGGACGAGCGGTGGTGGACGCACTCACGGCTCAGCGCGGTCTGCGGGCTGCGCCGGATCAGCCGGGTGCTGCCCGGGGCCGACGGCCGTCGCTGCGCGGATCTGGCGCGGGCCGTGTTCACGGAGACCCGACGGCGGTGTCTGCGTCCGGGCGGGTACTGGGCGCGGGCCCAGGACGACGACGGCCTCGACGCGGCGCTGCTGGTGTCGATCGCCCGTGGCAGCCCGGAGACCGACGACCCGAGCGCCGCGCGGACGGCCGCCCTCGTCGAGGAGAACCTCTCCCGTGACGGCTACGTGTACCGCTTCGTCCATCAGGGGGCCGAACTCGGGGAGGCCGAAGGCGCGTTCCTGCTGTGCGGGTTCGCGATGGCGCTGGCCCGGAACCGGCTCGGCGACCGGCAGACCGCCCTGCGCTGGTTCGAGCGGACCCGGGCGGCCTACGGCTCACCCGGCCTGTTCGCGGAGGAATTCGACGTGCGCCAGCGCCAGTTGCGCGGCAACCTCCCGCAGGCGTTCGTCCACGCTCTGCTCCTGGAATGCGCGGTCCGCCTCGCGTGACGTGCGCGGACGTGACCGCGGCCGGCCCCGCCCTCAGCTCACCTGGAAGTCGGGGCCCGCGGCGTCCCGCACCACCCGGCCCCGGTGCGCGTCCGCTTCCGGGTCCCGGCCGGCCTTCGTCTTCACGCGGGCGATGCCGACCTTCATCTGCACGCGGGCGATGCCCTGGGCGGCCCAGCCGGCCGTCCGCTCGGCGAGTTCGGCGTCGCAGTAGAAGGGGAAGCGGCCGCTGCCGTGGACGGGTGTGGCCTCGTGCACCATGTCGAGGACGGTGGTCAGCGGCAGGCCGAGGACGCGGCCTTGAGGTCCCACAGGGCGATGTCCACCGCGGAGACCGCCATGGCGACGGCGCCGGGGCGGCCGAGGTTGCGCACCGCGTGCCGCATCGCCGCCCAGACGCGGCCGCGGCTCAGGGCGCTGTCCCGGTCACGGCCGCGGCGAGGGGACCGCGTACGAGATCGGCGAGGGACGTGTGTCCGTACGTCCAGCCCGTACCGGTGTGGCCGCCGCCGTCCGCCTCGGCGACGACCACGGTCGTGGAGTACCAGGCCGGTGTGCCGTCCGGCTCCGTCCGGTCCGGTTCCGGCCGGCCCGTGGGGATCTCCCCCGCGTGGGCCCGCACGTCCGAGATCGGTCCGTCGGACGTCACGGTCGACTCCTCCGAGGATCCGGTGCCGGTGGCCCTGTCGGCCGGGCGCCCCGGGCACCTTGGGTTCCCGGCGCGTCCACCGCCTTGGGTTCCCGGCGCGTCCACGCGGCAAACAGCGGGGCTGGGCCGCCCGGTTGGGCGGGTCCGTGTGCACGACATTGTTTGCCGCCGCAGTGGTCGGGAACCCGACTCGACATGCCCCGGACCGGAGGCTCGACCGTACGAGCGGTCGGATGTCGCGCGTCGTACCGGCCGACTCTCACGGTGACAGAACGATTCACGCACATGGCCAAACAGCTCACTGACAAGGGAGTTCCTCCCATGCCCCCCGTACGAGCACGGTCCAGGCGTCATCCGCACGATGACGCGCCCGACACCGCGGCAGCGTTCCAGCGGCTCGCCGAGATGCCCGACGGGCCCGCACGACAGGCGCTTCGACAGGAGGTCGTCAGCGCCTGGCTGCCGATGGCCGGCCGCCTCGCCCGTCAGTACCGCGACCGAGGCGAGAGCCTGGAGGACATCGAGCAGGTCGCTCGGCTCGGTCTGGTCAAGGCGGTGGACCGGTACGACCCCGGGCAGCGCACCGCCTTCGAGAGCTTCGCGGTGCCGACGATCCTGGGCGAGATCAAGCGCCACTTCCGCGACCACATGTGGGCGGTGCACGTGCCGCGCCGCGTGCAGGATCTGCGTAACCGAGTGCGCTCGGCGAAGCAGGAGTTGACCACCGCGGTCGACGACCACCCGCCCAGCGCCGAGGAGCTCGCCGCCAAGGCGAATCTCAGCGTGAAGGAGGTCCGCGCGGGTCTTGAGGCGCTCGACAGTTTCTCCGTGCTGTCCCTGGACGCGGCGGCGCCCGACAGCGACAACGGCTATTCCCTCGTCGACACGCTCGCCGACGGCGAACCGGGGTACGCGCTCGTCACCGACCGCGAGGCTGCCCGGCACGAGCTGCGGGAGCTGCCGGAACGGGAGCGTCAGGTGCTGTACCTGCGCTTCTTCCGTGACATGACGCAGAGCAGCATCGCCGAGGAGATCGGCGTCTCGCAGATGCACGTGTCCCGTCTGATCAGCCGCGCCTGCCGAAAAGTCCGCGACCAGGTCGAGGGCCGGGACGTGGCGTGACACAAGGGAGGTGTCCACGTGACTCTCCACCTCTACGGCATCGTCCGCGCCGATCACTGCGGACTCCCGCCGGACGGCGGCCGGCCGGGCGAGCGGCACGCCCCGGTGCGCCTGCTCACCGCCGGTGAGCTCGCCGCCGCGGTCAGCGACGCTCCGGCCGCCCTCGCCCCGCGCCGCCGCTCCTTGTCGGCCCACCATCGGGTGGTCGAGGAACTGAGCCGGCGAGGCACCGTCCTCCCGCTGCCCTTCGGCAGTCTCTGGCCCGACGAGGAGGCGGTCCTGACCGCGCTCGAGGACCGCGCCGCGTACTACCTCGGCCAACTGGCGCGCCTGGACGGAAAGGTCGAGTACAACGTCAAGGCCGGTCATCACGAGGAGGCGATCCTCCACCAGGTGCTGAGCGAGGACGCCGAACTGCGCGCCAGGACCCAGCGCGTGGACAAGGCCGGTGGCGGCACCTACCGACAGCGCCTGGAACTCGGCGAGCTGCTCGCCCGAGCGGTACGTGAGCGGGAACGGCGTGACACCGTCACCGTCCACGACACGCTGGCGCCCGCGGCCGACGAGGTCAGCCGGTGGCCCGAGTCCAAGGGCTGGCCGGCCGACATCTCGTTCCTGGTCGACCGCGCCCGCGTCGAGCGGTTCCTCGGCCTCCTGGACTCGCTCGCCCGCAGCCGTCCCCAGCTCGAACTGCGTACCGACGGGCCGCTGCCGCCGTACAGTTTCACCGGCCGAACGCACCCCGGCGGGTCGGGGCGCCACGAGTGAACTCCGGGCGCCGCGGCCGCTACGCCTGTGCGCTCACCTCGACGGGCCTGCCCGCCGCGACGACCGCCTCGACCGACGTCAGTGCGGCCAGGTCGGCGAGCGGGTCGCCGTCGACCACCAGCAGGTCGGCGCTGTAGCCGACGGCCAGCCGGCCGGTCACGTCGTCGAGGCCGAGCGCCGCGGCGGCGTCGGCCGTGGCCATGGCCAGTACGCGGTCCGTCGGCACGCCCAGGTGCTCGTAGAAGGTGAGGGCGGCGGGCAGCCCGCCGAAGCGCGCGCGTTGCACCCCGGCGTCCGTCCCGGCGATCAGCCGCGCGCCCGCCGTCGCCATCTGCCGTACCGCCGCGAACAGGGGCTCCACGCGCTCGGTCCCCAGCAGCTTCGGCAGCATCCGCCAGTTCGGGCTGACGGTCGGGCAGACGTGGATGCCCTTCTCGACGATCCGGTCCACGACGTCGGCCCGCACATCGACGCCGTCGGCCGTCAGCCATGTGCAGTGTTCGATGGTGTCGACTCCGGCGTCGACCGCGGCGGCGATCCCGTCGCTGCCGTGCGCGTGTGCGGCCACCGGAAGCCCCGCGCGGTGCGCCTCGTCGACGACCGCCGCCAGCTCCTCGTCGCAGAACTGCGACTCCCACGTCCGAGCGCCCCCCTCGGTGAGCCCGCCGCCGGTCGCCATGACCTTGATCACGTGGGCGCCCGCCGCGGCGTTCTCCCGCACCAGGTCGCGGATCTCCGCCAGGCCCGACACCTCGCCGCCGAGGAACCAGCAGTGACCGCGGGGCGGGGTGAGCGGCCGCGCCGCCGAGACGATCCGCGGGCCGACCGCCCGGCCCGCGGCGACCTCCCCCGCCAGGCGCAGCGCCAGGCCGCCCCGGTCGCCCAGGTCCCGGACGGTGGTGACGCCCGCGGCGACCAGCTGCCCGGCACGTGCCGTCATGGCGTCGAGCAGCGTCTCGTCGTCCTGCCCCTGGAACGTCGCCACCGGGTCGGTACCCGCGTCGAAGCAGAGGTGGACGTGCGCGTCGATCAGGCCGGGCAGGACGGTGCCGCGCGGGAAGTCCAGCCGGGGCTCGTCCGCCGCGGCGTGGCGCAGCACGTCCTCACGTGGGCCGACCCCGGCGATGAGCCCGTCGCGTACGAGCACGGCGCCGTCCGGCACCACGTGGCGTGCGGCTCCGGCCAGGACGCGCGCTGCGGTGATCAGCATCGGGGCTCTCCTTCGTGTACGGCGGGGCTGAGGGCGTCAGGACGGGCTGCCCCCGGCACGGTAGCGGTCGGGCGCGGACCGGACCGCGACCGCGTCCACCTGTCGACGGCCCGTGCGTAGCGGACAGGCGTTCAGGCGACCGTACGACTCGGCGCCGAGAATGCAGAAGTCCGTTTCGGAGGTGCGCAGTTGCTCGATGCCCGGTGCGGACCTCGGCGGCCCGCCGCTGACCGCGACGGCCGGCCGTGCCAGGTCAGCGCGCGGGCGGCCACGTCCCGTCGTGACCGTCCTTCAGCAGGTTCTCGGTGAATCCGCGGAGCCGGTCGATCGTCGCCGGCTCCGGCTCGGTGCAGCGGGCCAGGGCGTTCTTGATCTCCCGGTAGGTCCTGGCCTCCAGGCCACGGCGCCGGCAGTCCTCCAGGTGGGCCGCCACGCGGCGCGCGGTGGCGTCGTCCGTCTCCCCGTCGAGGTATGCCCGCAGGACGCGGGCCACCCGAAGGCAGTTCAGCCCGCGCTCACCCCGCCGTCTCCGCTTCGGCCGCATGTCCATGGCTCACCACCGCGTCGTGGAACGCCTTCCCGGCCACCGGCATTTCCCCGGACGCGCGGCTCCCGCTCCTCCTCCCGGGTAGCAGACCCGCCATGTGTGATCCCGCATTCGGCACTCACCCGGTCGGCCTCGAAGCCGCCGTCCGCCGGGAGATCAAGGGCGCCCTGGTCCGCCGAGGCGTCCCGAACGAACCAACCCTCGCCCGGCTGCGCGCCTTCACCACCACACTGCTCGCCGACGGCACCTGACGCCTCCGGCGGATCGTGTCGTCTCGCCGACCGTCACGGCTCCCCGCCGCCCATCGCCCCGGTCACCCGAAGAGTTCGGGTACGCGGATGGTCACCACGTTCCGCCAGGAGCCGTCCGGCAGCCGCAGCCGGTCGCCCGGTGCCAAAAGCGCCCTGGCGCGCGCCGCGCGGCGGTCGGTCCGGCGCGACGGCAGCCGGCCGCCTCCACCCGCGCCGCCCGCCGGGCCACGCGTCTCCTGCGGTGCGGTCGTCGTCATGTCACACCTCCTGCGGCCTCGGGTTCCCGTTTCCGCTCCGGCCAGCGGGTCAGATGGCGGATCTCCGCGTCGGGACCGGGAAAGTACAGCGTGACCCGGCCGTCGTCGGCCCACCGGACGTCGTAGGGCGGGCTCCCGTCGGCGTGGTGGAGGCCGACCACCTCGCCGTCGCGGGTGACGACTCCCGCCCTGGTGCCCCGTACGACGATCTCGTCGCCCACGCGGGCGTACGACGTGACCATGGTCATCGCCTCCTTGCCGCACCGACGCGCGGCGGTGCGGACGTCACTTCCATGCAAGTCACGGACCGCGCCGCGTACCAGGGGCCATTGGCCCCTCGTCGGGACTGTTCGGCCGCCGTGCCGGAGCGGCGCGAGTGCTGCAATGGAGGAGAGCGCAACACCGAGGAGGTGCGGCCATGAACACGCTTGCCCGCAAGCAGTGGATCCCGTTCCCGGACATGCCGGAGTGGTTCGAGACCCTGCCCACCAAGTTCACGCTGCCCACGATCCGCGTGGAGGACTACACGGAGGACGGACGCTACGTCGTGCGCGCCGAGCTCCCGGGCATGGCGCCCGAGGACATCGACGTCATGCTGAACGACGGGATCCTCACGGTCCAGGCGGAGCGGACCGAACGCAACGTGGAGAAGAACCACAGCGAGATCCGGTACGGCTCGATGAGCCGCAGTGTGTCACTGCCGCCGGGCGCCGACGAGAACGACGTGACGGCGCAGTACACCGACGGCATGCTGACGGTCAGCGTCGGCCTCGGTGCCGGGAAGACGGAAGCCAAGCATGTCGAGATCAAGCACGGCGAGTGACGACCGGAGCGGTCGCGGCGGCGGGTCCCTTCCGGGGGCCCGCCGCCGCGCCGCGCACCCGGCCCATGGGGCCGTCACGCCGATCCGCCAGGGCCGTTCGGCACTAGGCCCCGTGGGGCAGGGCGAAAGACTGGTACAGCAGATGTCCCGACGGAACCGGGAGGTTGCCGTGAACACGTACGAGAGCCGGGGCCCCGGAGGCGAGGGCGTACGGCAGGAGGCGCTGGTCCGCTACCTGGGCGCCGTCACCGCCGCGGCCGCCCGGCACACTGCGCTCGGCGAGCCGCACGCACACACGTCCGCGGACGGGGGCCGTCACCCGGCTCCGCCCGAGGTGACGGGCTCGTCCACCGAGCCTGCGCGGGTACGGGACGTCATGGACGTGCCGGCCGCAAGCCTCCGCGAGGACATGACGTACCGGGAGATCGCCCGGCACCTGGCACGCGAGCGAGCCGGCGCGCTTCCCGTGGTCGACGCGACCGACCACGTGCTCGGGGTCGTCTCGGAGTCCGACCTGCTGGCGAAGGTGGCGCACGAAGCCTCCGGCCACCGGCCAGGACGTGTCGGCAGGTCGTGGGAGCGGCGCCTGGGCAGCAAGTCTCACGGCGAGACGGCCGCCGACCTGATGACCAGCCCCGCGATCACGGTGTCGCCGGGCGCGACGGTCGCCGAGGCGGCCTGGCTGGCCGCGCTGTCCCGGCTCAAGCGCGTCCCGGTCACCGACCACGAAGGCCGTCTGGTCGGTGTGGTCCGGCGTGACGCGCTGCTGCAGACGCTGATCAGGGACGACTCGCTCATCAGGGACGAGGTCGACACCCGGATCTCGGCGATCTGCCCGCCCGCCGAGCGCGAGGCCGTCGAGGTGAACGTGCACGACGGCGTCGTCGAACTGGCCGGGCGGGTATCGCCCGCGACGGGTACCCGGCTGGTGGCCTCCGTCGAGGAGATCGCGGACGTCGTCGCGGTGAAGAACCTGTTCACCAGCGGCTGAGGGCCGGTCGGGCCCGAGCCGGGACGTGCGGCCCATGTCCCCGCCGGGCGCCGTGTCACCAGGCTGGAAGCGGATCCGTCCACGGCGGATCCGTCCACTCGGGAGGTGGAGATCATGACCTCGACCGTCACGGCCGGGCTCGACGGATCGCCGGAGAGCCGTACCGCCGCCGAGTGGGCGGCACGCGAGGCGCAGTCGCGCGGCCTGCCGCTCAGGCTCGTACACGTGTGGGAGCCGATGCCCTCGCATCTGGCGCAGGCACCGTTCCTCGCGGGCGAGACGCGGCAGCGCTGGACCGAGGAGCTGCCCGAGGACGCCGTCGACGCGGTGCGCGCGCACCATCCCGGCCTGGAGGTGCACACCGACGAACTCTCCGGCGACCCGGCCAAGGCGCTGATCCGGGCCGCGGACGAGGCCCAGCTGATGGTGCTCGGTTCACGCGGCTTCGGCACCGTCGAAGGGTTCGTGGCCGGGTCGGTGAGCCTCACCGTCATCGGACACGCCGTGCGGCCCGTGGTACTGGTTCGGGCACCGGGCGGCGCCGACGACGTGTCCGGTCCCGTCGTGCTCGGCCTCGACCTGGACTCGCAGAACGACACGCTCCTCGACTTCGCCTTCGAGGCCGCCGCGCGCGGCGGCTCGGCGCTGCGGGTCGTGCACGCGTGGGGGCGGTCACCGTCCGACCTCGACCCGTTCCGCAGCGACGCGCACCGGCACGGGCTCGCCGCCGTCAAGGAGACCGCGGCCCTGACCAAGGCGCTGCGCCCCTGGCGCCTGGAGTTTCCCGATGTCGAGGTGGTCGAGGCCAGCCGGTGCGGCAGCGCGGCACAGATCCTCGTCGACGACTGCCGCGGCGCCCGCCTGGCCGTCGTCGGTCGGCACATCCGGCCCGGCGCCCACGCCTCCCGCGTCGGCCATGTCGCGCACGCCGTCATCCACCACGTACAGGCACCGGTCGCGGTGGTCGCGCACGAGTGACCGGGAGAGCGACCATAGGGAGTGAGTGAGGAGCGTCATGAAGGGCTTCGTCTTCCACGGTCCCGGACAGGCGTCATGGCAGGACGTGCCGGACCCTGACCTCAAGGAACCCACGGACGCGATCGTGAAGGTCGGCGTCGTCACCGTCTGCGGGACGGATCTGCACATCCTCAAGGGCGATGTCCCCGAGGTGCGGCCGGGCACGGTGCTCGGTCACGAGGCGGTCGGCGAGGTCGTCGAGACCGGCTCGGACGTGCGCGGCGTACGCCCCGGTGACCGGGTGCTCGTCTCGTGCATCACCTCGTGCGGCCGGTGCCGGTTCTGCCGCGAGGGCCGCTACGGCCTGTGCGCGGGCGGCGGGGGCTGGAACCTGGGGCACCGGTGCGACGGCACGCAGGCCGAGTACGTCCGCGTGCCGTTCGCCGATCTGTCGCTCCACCCGCTGTCGAGCACCGTGCGCAGCGAGGACGCGGTGCTGCTCGCCGACATCTTCCCGACCGCCTACGAGGTGGGCGTCCTGAACGGGCGGGTGCGCCCCGGTGACACCGTGGCCGTAGTCGGCGCCGGTCCCATCGGTCTCGCGGCCGTCGCCACGGCGGGGCTGTTCTCGCCCGAGCGGATCATCGCCGTCGACCCGGCACCGGCCCGCGTGGAGGCGGCCCGGAAGCTCGGCGCCGACGCCGTCTGCGACGCGCCGGAGGTCTCCGCCCAGCTGGTCGCCGATCTGACCGGCGGGCTCGGCGCGGACGTGGTGATCGAGGCGGTGGGCCGGCCGGACAGCTTCGAGCTGTGCACCCGCATGATCCGCCCCGGCGGCCGCCTGGCCAACATCGGCGTGCACGGCAGGCCCGTGATGCTGCACCTCGAAGACCTGTGGGCGAAGGACGTGACGATCACGACCGGCCTGGTGGACACCTTCTCCACCCCGACCCTGCTGCGGATGGCCGCGGCCGGCCGGCTGCCCACCGGGCAACTGGTCACCCACACCTTCCCGCTCACCGCCGTGCAGGAGGCGTACGACGTCTTCTCGCAGGCCGCCGAGACCGGCGCGCTCAAGATCGTGCTGGGCGGGGAACACCACACGGACGTCACCACCGTCCCCGTCGCCTGACCCGGAAAGGACGTGAGGGCCATGACCGAGATGCGGGCCGTGCCCACGAGGACGGCGCAGGACGCCGCGACGCAAGAGCCCCGGGCACAGTCGGCGCGCAGGCCGCCCGGCGACCTGGGCAGGCGGCTGACCGCGCGCAGGCTGCAACTCGGGCTCACGCGCCGGGAGGTGGCGGTGCGCGCGGGGATGGCCACGAGCTATCTGAGGTATCTGGAGGAGTGCTCGGCCGCCGCGCCGGGCAGCGGCCCCCTGATCCGTCTCGCCGAGGCGCTGGAGATTCCGTACACGTCGCTGACCGGCAGTGCCGTCGACGAGCCGCCCGGCACCGGCCGCGCCGCGCGCGAGCCGCGTTTCACCGAGCTGTCGCCCGCCGAGTGCAGGTCGCTGCTCGGTACGCACGGGGTGGGGCGTATTGCGCTGGACGTCGCCGACGGGCCCGTGGCCGTGCCCGTCAACTACACCGTGATCGACGGCGACATCGTGTTCCGCACCGCGCGGGACGCCACCCCGTCGCTGGCGCAGGGGCACCCCGTGGCGTTCGAGGTCGACCGTGTCGACGACGCGTTCGGGCAGGGGTGGAGTGTGCTGGTCCGCGGGCGGGCGTCGACCGTGACGGACCCGGCGGAGCAGCAGCGGCTGGCCGAACAGGAGTTCAGCGCGCCGTGGGCGGACGGTGCGCGGGACGTGTGGATGCGGATCGCGCCCCGGGAGATCACCGGGCGCCGGATCGTCGCGGAGGGCCCCGGGGACGTGCGTCCGCCGGACGACGCGCGGACGCGGCCCTCGCAGAGCTCATAGCGCGCGCCGCGTCGCGGCAGAGTTCATGGCGCGCGCCGCGTCAGGGCACCGGGTGTCACGGGGCGGCACGGGCATCACAGCGGCGGCACAGCGCGGCACGGCCCGCACAGCGCGGCACGGGCATCACAGGCGGCGGCACAGCGCGGCACGGGCGTCACAGCGCGGCGCGGCCCGCCTCCAGGCGGGCCACGGGGACCCGGTAGGGCGAGCAGGACACGTAGTCCAGACCCGCCGCGTGGAAGAAGCGGATCGATTCGGGGTCGCCGCCGTGTTCGCCGCAGACCCCGGTCCGCAGGCCGGGCCGGGCGGCCCGGCCCTCGTCGACGGCGATACGGACCAGGCGTCCCACGCCCTCCCGGTCGAGCGTCTCGAACGGTGAGGCGGCGAGGACGCCTTTGTCGAGGTAGGCGGAGAAGAACTCGGCCTCGACGTCGTCGCGGGAGAAGCCCCAGGTGGTCTGGGTGAGGTCGTTGGTGCCGAAGGAGAAGAACTCCGCCTCCGTCGCGATGCGTGCGGCCGTGAGGGCGGCCCGGGGCAGCTCGATCATGGTGCCGACGGGGCAGTGGATGTCGACGCCGGTCTCCTCGGTGACCTCGGCCAGGACCCGCTCCACCTCTTCGCGGGTGAGCCGCAATTCCTCGACAGTGCTGACCAGCGGCACCATGATCTCGGCCCGCGGGTCTCCCCCGGCGCGGGTGCGGGCGACGACGGCCTCGGCGACCGCGCGTACCTGCATGGCGACGAGGCCCGGCACGACGAGCCCGAGCCGCACTCCGCGCAGGCCCAGCATCGGGTTGACCTCGTGCGTGCGGTCGGGCAGGAACTCGTGGAGCGGCGGGTCGAGCAGCCGGATGGTGACCGGCAGTCCGTCCATCGCCTCCAGGACGGCGGTGAAGTCGTCGCGCTGCGGAGCCAGCAGGGCGTCGAGGGCGTGCGCGCGGTCGGCGTCCGTGCGGGCGAGGATCATCCGCTCGACCAGGGGACGCCGTTCGCCGAGGAACATGTGCTCGGTACGGCACAGGCCGATGCCCTGGGCCCCGAACCGACGTGCGCGCGCGGCGTCCTGCGGGGTGTCGGCGTTGGCCCGCACCTCAAGTCGGCGCACGGAGTCGGCGTGTTCGAGAGCGCGGGCGACCGCCGAGACGACGCTGTCGGACTGGACTCCGGACTCCAGATAGCGCATGGTCGCGGAGGCCACGAGCGGCACCTCGCCCGCGTACACGGAGCCGGTGGAGCCGTCGACCGAGATGACGGTGCCCTCCTCGACGAGGGTGCCGTCGCGTGCGGTGAGCCGCCGCCTCGCCGTGTCGACCGTGATGTCCTGCGCTCCGCACACGCAGACCCTGCCCATTCCGCGGGCGACGACGGCCGCGTGGCTGGTCCTGCCACCCCGGCTGGTGAGCACGGCGCGGGCCGCGACCATGCCGGGCAGGTCGTCGGGGCTGGTCTCCTCGCGCACGAGCACCACCGCTTCGCCCGCGTCCGCGCGCCGGACCGCCTCCGCGCTGTCGAACACGGCGGCGCCGGACGCGGCGCCGGGCGAGGCGGGCAGGCCGTGGGCGAGCTCGGCACCCGCCCGTTCGGTGTCGAAACGCGGGAACATGAGCCGGCCGAGCTGTTCGCCGTGGACACGGCGCAGTCCCTCGGCGGCGGTGATCAGCCCCTCGCCGACCAGTTCGGCCGCGATGGCGAAGGTGGCCTCGGCGGTGCGCTTGCCGATCCGGGTCTGCAGCAGCCACAGCGTGCCGTGCTCGACGGTGAACTCGATGTCGCACAGGTCGCGGTAGTGGCGCTCCAACGTGACGGCGTGGTCGTGCAGTTGGGTGTGGCAGCGCGGGGCGATCCTGGCGAGTTCGGCCAGCGGCACGGTGTCGCGGATCCCGGCGACGACGTCCTCGCCCTGCGCGTCGGGCAGGTAGTCGCCGTACAGGCCGGGGCGTCCGGTGGCCGGGTCACGGGTGAAGGCGACGCCGCTGCCGGAGTCGGGGCCGAGGTTCCCGAAGACCATGCGCTGCACGGTGACGGCGGTGCCCAGGTCGTCCGGGATGTGCTCGCGGCGCCGGTACAGGCGGGCCCGTTCGGCGTTCCAGGAGCGGAAGACGGCGAGGACGGCGTGGCGCAGCTGCTCGGCCGGGGACTGCGGGAAGTCGTACCCGGTCTCGTTGCGGATCACCGTCTTGTACGTGTCCACGAGCCAGGCCAGGTCGGAGGCGTCCAGGTGCACGTCGTCGGGGGCGCCGCGGGCCTCTTTGAACAGGGTCAGGGCCTCGTCGAAGAACGCCTGGTCGACTCCCATGACCGTGCTGCCGTACATCTGGACGAGGCGCCGGTAGGAGTCCCAGGCGAACCGTGCGTCGCCGGAGACCTTGGCGAGGCCGTGCACGGAGGCGTCGTTGAGGCCGATGTCCAGGACGGTGTCCATCATTCCGGGCATGGAGAAGCGGGCGCCGGAGCGGACGGACACGAGGAGTGGGTCGTCCGGCTGTCCCAGCCTGCGGCCACCGGCGCTCTCCAGGACCGACAGGTGCCGGGAGATCTCCGCCGACAGGCCCTCCGGTTCCTCGCCGTCGGCGAGGAAGGCGCGACAGGCGTCGGTGGTGACGGTGAAGCCGGGCGGCACCGGCAGTCCCAGGCGGGTCATCTCGGCCAGGTTGGCGCCTTTGCCGCCGAGCAGAGCGGCCATCGTACGGTCGCCGTCCTGGAAGTCGTACACGTGACGGACCATCTCGCCGCTCCTCGGCCGCGCAGTCTCCTGTGTGCTTCCAGCGTCGACCGGGCGCGACCGCGGCGCGAGGTCTCCCGGTCCCCGGCGGCGGGGCCGACCGGCCCCGGCTCCGGAGCCCGGCGTGCACGGCGCCGCTGGTCGCTCGGGGCTACCGTGGACGGGTGGGATCGCTGGCGCGGGTCGATGCGGTCGATGCGTCCCACAGGTCTGGAGGTACGCGGTGTCAGACCCGGAAGAGCCACGGATACGGCTGCCGCAGCTGAAGCTGGACGAGTTGTTCGAGGAGCTGCAGGCGCGTATCGACGCGGCCCGCAGTACCCGCGACCGGGTGAACGGCCTGCTCGACGCGGTGCTTTCGGTCGGCCGGGAGCTGGAGCTCGACCAGGTGCTGCGCTCCGTCGCCCAAGCCGCCGCCGACCTCGTGGACGCCGAGTACGCGGCGCTGGGCGTCATCGGCCCGGACGGCAGGACCCTGTCCGCCTTCCACACCGTGGGCGCGAGCGAGGAGCAGATCACCGCGATCGGTCACCTTCCCGAGGGCCGCGGCATCCTCGGCGAGCTGATCCGCCACCCGCGCCCGCTGCGCCTGACGAAGCTGTCCGAGCATCCTGCGTCGTACGGGTTCCCGCCGGGCCATCCGCCGATGAACAGCTTCCTGGGGGTCCCGATCCGGGTCCGCGGCCAGGTCTTCGGGAACCTGTATCTGACCGAGAAGCGCGGCGGCGCCGAATTCGACGCGGAGGACCAGTCGCTGCTGTCCACGCTGGCCGTGGCCGCCGGCGTGGCCATCGACAACGCCCGCCTGTACGAGGAGACGCGGCTGCGCGAGCGCTGGCTGCTGGCGAACGCCGAGATCAGCCACAGCCTGATGTCCGGCAGCGAGGGCACGGAGACCCTCGTCCTGATCGCGGAGCGCGCCCGCGCGATCACCGGTTCCGATCTGGCCGCCGTGGCGACCCCGATGCCGGACGCGCCGTCGTTCTACGTGGAGATCGCGGTGGGGTCCCAGGCCGGGGCGCACCGCGGTCTCGTCCTGCCGATCGAGGGCACGCTCATGGGTCTGGCCCTGCGCACGGCCGCCCCCGCCACCACCGACGACGCCCGGCACGACGAGCGGATCTCGCCCGAGCCGCCGCGCTTCGAGGGCCTCGGCCCGGCCGTGGCCGTCCCGATCGGCACGGGTCCCGACGCCCTGCGCGGTGTGGTCCTGGTGGCCCGCGGGGCGGGTCGGCCGGTCTTTCTGCAGCAGGAGACGGAGATGCTCCAGACGTTCGCCGCCCAGGCGGCGATCGTGATGGAGCTGGCCGAGCGGCGGCGGTCCGCGCAGCAGGTCGAGCTCCTGGAGGACCACGACCGCATCGCCCGTGACCTGCACGACCTGGCCATCCAGCGGTTGTTCGCGATCGGGATGACCCTGCAGAGCGCGGGCCGGTTCATCGTCCATCCGGTGGCCAACGAGCGGGTGCTGCGGGCGGTGGACGACCTCGACGAGACCATCAAGATCATCCGGTCGACCATCTTCGGCCTCCGCGCCCACCAGGACGGGGCCGAGACCGGACTGCGGGCCAGGGTCGTCCGCGCGGTCAGCGAGTCCGCCCCGGTCCTCGGCTTCGCGCCGAGCCTGCGGATGGAAGGGCTCCTGGACACCGAGGTTCCGCAGGAGATCGCCGACGACCTGGTGGCGGTGCTCTCCGAGGCGCTCACCAACATGGCCCGGCACGCCCACGCGGACCGGGCGCAGGTCGCCGTGACGACGGACGGCCACGAGCTTTGGCTGACGGTGGCGGACAACGGGGTGGGCATTCCGGCCGAAGGCCGGCGCAGCGGGCTGTCCAACATGGCCGAGCGGGCCGAGAAACTGGGCGGAAGACTGCGGGTGACCAGGCCCGAGGACGGCGGCTCCGCCCTGGACTGGCGTGTGCCGCTGCCCGGCGGGCGGTCCGCGCGGGCGGGCACCCGGTCGCCGGGCGGGCCCGGTCCCGAAGACAGGGCCTAGGGGCCGGGTGACCGGGACCGATAGGCCTCTGCCGCGGGCGGCGTGGGCGCCGGAGCCTGAAGGTGTCCACGGACGGCACCCAGCCCCGGGAGGACGCCATGTACGCCACCCCGCCCCGTGTGAGCGACGTGATGACCCGCAAGGTCGTGGCCCTGCGCGGCGCCGCGTCCTTCAAGGCGATCGTCAAGGCCATGCGCGAGTGGCACGTCAGCGCACTGCCGGTGCTCGACGACGCCGGGCGGGTCGTCGGAGTCGTCTCCGAGGCCGATCTGCTGGCGCCACAGGCCCAGCAGGACGCCGGGGACGAGACCGCCGGGCCGCACGACGTGTCCCGTGGTTCCGACTCGTCAGACGAGTACGGCCCGCACACCGTGTACGACGACCTGGAGGCGCCCGCACCGGGGCGTGACCGCGTGCGCCACGGCACACGAGCCTCGTGGACGGCCGGGGCGGCGGCCACGGCGGCCGAGCTGATGTCCGCCCCGCCGGTCACCGTGGCGCCCTACGCCACGCTCGCGCACGCCGCACGCCTCATGGCACGCGCCCGCGTCAAGCGGCTGCCGGTCGTCGGCGACGACGGCACGCTGCGGGGCATCGTCAGCCGCGCCGACCTGCTGAAGGTCTATCTGCGGGACGACTCGGAGATCGCCGACGAGGTGATGCGTGAGGTCGCGGAGCCGCTCTTCGGCCCGCGCGCCGCCGCCCTGCGCGTGGAGGCGCGCGACGGTGTGGTCACGCTGGCCGGCCGGGTCGACGAGACGGCACTGGTGCCGGTCGCGGTGCGGCTCGCCAGGGCCGTGGCCGGGGTGGTGGACGTGCGGTGCCGTCTGGCCGGACCCCCGCACCTTCCCGACCTGAACCCTGATGCCGCGGACGGTCACCGCAGCCGTACGCCCTGAACCGGGCGTCACGGGAACCGAGAGGAGACGGCGATGACGTGGGCAACTCCTTCCACGGTCGAACAGCCACTGCTGTGGCGCTGGCGGCACAACGCCCTGCGGCGGCACAGCGATGTCGTCGAGGCATGGATCGTGCTCTCCGTCTGGCTGCTCGCCGTCGTCTTCGGGGTGGTCGCGGGCGTGGTGGCGGCACGGGCCACGGTTTCGGGCTACGCGACGGCGAACGCGCGGGCCCACTCCGTCTCCGCCGTGCTAACCGGCGACGCGACCACGTCTCCGCTCGCCCGCGACCCCGAACTGGGCGGAAAGGTGTGGGCGCCGGTGCGCTGGACCGATCCGAACGGCACCCCGCGCACCGACCGGGCGAGGGTCTCTCCCGGCACCCGGTCGGGCAGCCACGTGACGGTGTGGACCGACCGTGCGGGCCATGTGGTGTCGGCGCCCGTCAGCGGTTCGGCCTCGGCGGTGCAGGCGGTCATGACGGGCACGCTCGTCGCACCGCTGGCCGGTGCCTCGGTCTGGGCGGTGGGCTGGGTGGTCCGCGCCGGACTGATGCGGCGCCGCTTGGACGAGTGGGACGCGGAGTGGAAGCTGGTCGGGCCGCGGTGGACGGCGTGAGCGCACACGTGAGCGCGCACCGGCGCCGCACCGAACGCGAGGCGCGGTGACCCTGGGGCCGCGATGACCCTGGGGCGCGGTGACCCTTCTGGGCGCGGTGCCCCTTCCGCCTGTCGCTCCCGGTCTCCCCGCCTTGTCCCTCGTCCTCGTCGTGAACGCCTCATCGCGTGAACACCTCGTCGCTCGCCGTGAACCGCGCGGGCCCCCTCAACCGCCCGGGCCTCCTCGCACCGCCGCACCGCGCCCCGGGGTACCGCCTCAGACCTCTGCGGGCTCAGACCTCCGCGGGCTCAGACCTCCGCGGTCAGTCGGCAGTCCACGTCCACGACGCCCTCGACCCCGCGTGCCAGGCGCGCGGCGAGTTCGATCCGCTCGGGGTCCGTCACCCGCCCCGTCAGCGTGGCGACGCCCTTGGCGACCACGACGTGCACGGGTTCGATCGGCGCCGGGAAGAGCGGGTCGACGATGTCGCGCCGGATCTCGTCCGCCAGGTCGTTGTCCGGGCGCAGGAACACCTTCAGCAGGTCCCCACGGCTGACCATGCCTTCGAGCCGTCCGGTCGGTCCCACCACGGGAAGCCGCTTGACGTGCCTCCGCGCCATGATGCGCGCGGCCTCGCTCAGGGTGGCGTCGGCGTGGACGGTCACGGCGGGCGTGCTCATCAGCTCGCCCGCGGTCGCCGCCCCTGCCTTGGCCAGGTCGTGCGCGCGGCGCAGCTGGGTGAGACGGTCGGGATCGCTGTCCCGGAACTCCTCCTTGGGCAGCAGGTCCGCCTCGGACACCACGCCGATGACACGGCCGTCACCTTCGAGGACGGGGAGCGCGCTGACCTTGCCCTGCATCAGCCGCTCGACGACGTCCTTGAACAGGTCCTCGCGGCCGACGGCCACGGCGGGGCGTGTCATCACGTCGGCCACCTGGTACGGGCGGCTCTCGCGGTACGGGCTGTTCTCCATGGCCCCTCCTCGGAACTAGGAACATCGTGCCCGCCCCTGTCCCCAGCGTGGCCGCTGCACGCCGTCGCGAGCCACGGGCCACGCGGGTCCGGGCCAGGGCCCTTGGGCCCCGTCGCCTCGCAGGTTCGAGGCATGGGGGCGGGAAGGGCTCTACCCGCTTCTCGCGGATCCGGATTGCGTGGTGCGCGACACTCGGTCGCTTCCCCGCGTCTTCCACGGGCCCTTCCCGTCACCTCCAGACCAGCACAGGGGCCGCCCGCGCACCAGGGCCGATCGGCCCCGAACCAGGAGACCGCGCGAGGAGTGACGGCCGGGGCCCGGTGGTGAGCACCGAGTACACCGCCCGGCTGGGGGAGATCGTGCTCCGTCACGGCACGAAGATCCAGGTGGCGGCGGCTCAGCACGCCGGTGAGCGTCCAAGCGGCGGTGAACGTGCCGCTGGGCAGGGCCAGATCGACTCCGCGCGCCGCGTGCACGGCGCTCGCGCCGCGGCCGTAGCGGCGGCGGACACCGCTTGGTTCGACGGCCGGTGCGCCGATGTGGGCTGTCGCACCGTGCGTCGACGCCACGCCCACCGGGCGCCTCCTGTCGCGCTCGGTTCGGTTCTTCGGCCGCGGCCCCCCGATGTCGGGTGCCTCCGCGTGTCGTACGTTCCCGACGGGCTGCCCGGTCGCTGTCTCGAACGGAACTTCGTGCGACGCGGACGAGCGGGGCCGACGGGCCGGGTCGGGAGGTGACCGCCGGGCGGGCGCGGCGGACGGCGAAACGGGTGTCGACGGCCCGGCGATCGCCGCGACGGACGACCGACCCGGCGCCCGCGCCACTACGGTGACGGTATGACGGCGGACAAGGTGAACAGTGCGGACACGACGGATGCGGCCGACTCGGCGGGCGACACGGACGGGGACGGCGCCTCGGCCTGGCGGACGCTGGTGCCGTTCACGGACCTGGTGACGCCGATGGCGGTCCGCGTGGCCGCCACGCTGCGGCTCGCCGATCTGATGGCGGAGGGCGTCGAGCAGGTCGAGGAGCTGGCCCGGCGGTCGGACAGCGACGCGGACGCGCTCGGCCGGATGCTGCGCTACCTGGTCGGACACGGTGTGTTCGCCGAGCCGTCACCCGGCCGGTTCACGGTCACGGCGGTCTCCGACATCCTGCGCAGCGACCATCCCTCCGGCCTGCGCCGGATGGTCACGCTGGACGAGTTCGGCGGCCGGATGGACCTGGTCTTCACCGAACTGCTGCACACGGTCCGTACCGGGCGACCCGCCTGGGAGGCGGCGTTCGGCGCGCCGTTCTGGGAGCACCTCGCAGCGGAGCCCGCTCTGGCGGAGTCGTTCGACGCCGCGATGGCGGCGTCGCGGCGTTCGGCCGCCGCCGAGGCGTGCGACTGGTCCGGCGTCCGGCACGTCGTCGACGTGGGCGGCGGCACCGGCGCCCTCCTGGCCGAAGTGCTGCGAGGCCGCCCCGGCGTCCGCGGCACCCTGGTCGACCTGCCGGACACGGTGGCGCGAGGGCGCCGGTTCCTGGCCGCGCGGGGCCTTGAGGAGCGGTGTGCGTTCGCCGGGCAGAGCTTCTTCGACCCGCTGCCCGCCGACGGCGACGTGTACGTGCTCAGCGCGGTGCTGCACGACTGGGACGACGAGCGCGCCACGGCGATCCTGCGGCGCTGCGCCGAGGCGGCGGGCCCGGCGGGCCGTGTGCTGGTCGTGGAGTCCCACGGCACCGCGGGCGACGATCCGGCGATGTTCGCGGAGATGAACCTGCGCATGCTCGTCATCTCCGGCGGCCGGGAACGCACGATCGAGTCCTACCGCGCCCTGGCCACGGCGGCG
The DNA here is from genome assembly GCF_026274175.1 of Streptomyces beihaiensis. GTDB lineage: Bacteria > Actinomycetota > Actinomycetes > Streptomycetales > Streptomycetaceae > Streptomyces > Streptomyces beihaiensis. The sequence goes on along the minus strand of NZ_JAPHNL010000233.1, from coordinate 35,055 downwards.
GGTCTGACGGCCACCGATGTCCGCACCACACCGTCGGGTCTGGTGGTGCTCGACTGCCGGGCCGCCTGACGCCCGCACCGGGGGCCGGACGGCCGTCGACGCACAAGACAGCGCGGCAATACCATGGCAGTGTCGAAGGCTCTGTTCGACGCACCGTTCGACGTACGCCAGAACGCGGGGTGAAGAGGATGCGCAGCCGTTTCGAACCGGACCGGCAGCTGACCGCCCGTATGGTGGTCACGATGTTTCTGCTCGGTCTGGTGTACGTGGCGTTCGTCGCCGCCCTGATCGCGCTGCTGAAATCGGTGGCCCTGGTCGTCGTCATCGCCGGGGCCCTGCTCATCGCCCAGTTCTGGTACTCCGACCGGATCGCCCTGTACGCGATGCGCGGTCAGATCGTCACAGCCGAGGAGGAGCCCGAACTGCATGGTGTGATCGACCGGTTGTGCGCCACGGCCGACATGCCCAAGCCGCGTGTGGCGGTCTCCCACATGGATCTGCCCAACGCGTTCGCGACGGGCCGCAACGCCGACCATGCCGTCGTCTGTGTCACGACGGGTTTGCTGCGTCGCCTGGAGACCGACGAGCTGGAGGGCGTGCTCGCGCACGAGCTGTCGCATGTGGCGCACCGGGACGTCGCGGTGATCACCATCGCGTCGTTCCTTGGTGTGATCGCGGGGCTCATGGTCCGCTTCGCCTTCTACTCGCAGCTGTTCGGCGGGCGGAACAGGGACCAGAACACGGCCGCCGTGATCGGTGTCGTCATGCTGGTCTCCGCGGCGGTGTACGCGATCAGTCTGCTGCTGATCCGCGCCCTGTCGCGCTATCGCGAGCTGGCCGCGGACCGTGCGGCGGCCATGCTGACGGGCAAGCCGTCGGTGCTGGCGTCGGCGCTGACCAAGGTCAGTGGTGACATGGCGCGGATCCCCACCAAGGACCTGCGGACGGCGCAGGCGTTCAACGCGTTCTTCTTCGCTCCGGCCCTCAAGGCCGGCGACGCGCTCCAGGGTCTGCTCTCCACCCACCCGAGCCTGGAGCGGCGGATCGAGGAACTCGGCAAGATCTCCGCCCAGTTGGGCGAGGTGGCGGGCGGCGAGCCGGACACCACCGCATGACGTCAGGCGACCGAAAGGGCTGAACGCGATGGGGCTTCTCGATGTCCTGCTGGGCCGAACCAAGCCGGTCAAGCCCGATCTGGACCAGCTCTTCGGGCTGCCCTCCGCGGCCATCACCCTCCAGGCCGCGATGGGCTTCACCCCGACGGGCGCCGGTTCGGTGTGCTTCTCCTCGATCGAGGGCGGGGCGTTCGCTCAGGTGCAGCAGGAGGTGCGCGCCCTGCTCGACGCGGACTCCGGGCGCGAGGGCGTCCCGGTGGAGTTCAGCCGCGACAGCTTCGGGTACGGGTGGCTGCTGTCGCGGCGCCCGAGCGACGACCTGCCCGCGCTCGTCAACGACCTGCACGCGGTGAACTCGTCGCTGCAGGACAGCGGCTTCGGCCCGCATCTGCTGTGCTCCCTGGTGACGTTCGAGGACCCCGAGCACCGCCCGCTCGCACTGGTGTACCTGTACAAGCGGGGCACGTTCTACCCGTTCGCGCCGCAACCCGGACAGAAGCGGGACAACGCCCTGGAGCTCCAGGTCAAGGCCATCGTCAAGGACGATCTGCGGATCGAGCAGGATCTCGGCCGGTGGTTCGCGTTGTGGGGCGCGCCCGGCCTGCCCGGCTGAGCGCGCCCGGTCCTGGCCTCAGGACGACGGCGCGGAGGACGGCACGTGGGCCGACCGCACGCCGAGCCACTGCTGGGCGCCGTACGCCTCGTAGCGCCCCTCTTCCGTGAAGCCGAGCCGCTCGGCGAGCCGCATCGAGCGCTCGTTGGCCGTCTGGGTGCGCAGTACCACGGGCTCGCCGGGCCGCACGCCCGCGAGCCAGTCGAGCGCCGCCGCGCACGCCTCGACGCCGTACCCGTGGCCCCATGCCCGTGGCAGCAGCAGACAGCCGAGCTCCGACTCTCCGGCGTCCGGGCGGACCCCGGCCGAGGCATCCGCCTCGTACCGCTTGAGCTCGACCATGCCGATCATCGCTCCGTCGAGTTCGATCACGAACAGGCCGGGCCGCCGTTCGGGCTTCTCGGGCATCCGGCGCTCGAGTTCGTCGCAAGGCCGGGGGCCGCCGAGGTAGGTGTGCACCTGCGGTGAGGCGTACAGCTCGATGAACGCCGCGCGGTCGCGAGCCTCCGGCTCGCGCAGCACGAGCCGTTCGCTGTTGATCGGGGCGGGTGGCCAGGCGACGGGTCCGAGTTCGGGCATGGCGGGCAACCTACCGCACGCCCGCCTGGGGATCGCTCGCGCTCCTCGGCGGGTCGAGGGCGGTGACCGGTGTCGGCGTGAGGTCGAGGTTGAGACTGAGGTTGAGGTTGAGGTTGAGGTGGAAGGGGGCTGTCGCCCGCCGAGCAGGAGCGGGTCCACCGGCGAGCCGCACGGCACCCGGTGGCCGCGGCGGAGGGCCCCGGGAACGTCGGGAACACCGGGATCCCGTTGACGGGGCCGGGGTGCCGCGTCGAGACTCGCCCCGCGAGCCGAGAAAGCGCTCTCCCCCGTGTCGTCTCCGACGCCATCCGCCCCGAGGAGTACCCCTTGGCCCTGCTGGAAACGGAACCCACGCCCCCCACGCATCTGCGCGCCGCCGGAGTGAGCCTCGTGCTCACGGCGGACGATGGCGCGCTGCCCTCGGTGCTGTACTGGGGCGGCGACCTCGGCGATGTCGACGCGGCCGGGCTTCGGGAGCTGTGCCGCGCCACCGCGCCGAGCCCGCTGCCCAACGAGTACGACGAGACCGTGCCCGTCTCACTCGCCCGGGAGCACGCCACCGGCTGGAACGGCCGCCCCGGCCTGTCCGGACACCGCGACGGCACCGGCTGGTCGCCCCTGTTCCTGCTGACCGGCCTCGACGTGACCGACCGGGGCGCCGGACAGGGCGGCCTGGCCGTGGCGACCGGCACCGACCCCACGGCCGGGCTCACGCTCCGCGTCGAACTGGAGCTCACAGCCGAGGGACTGGTGCGCCAGCGCGCGGAAGTGACCGCGGCGCCGGGCACGGACGGCCCGTTCACACTCGACTCGCTGGTGCTCACCCTGCCGGTGCCGCCGGTCGCCACCGAGCTGTTCGACCTGGCCGGGCGGTGGGCGCGCGAACGGGCCCCGCAGCGGCTGCCGTTCGTCGTCGGCACGCACGCCCGCGAGAACCGGCGCGGCCGCACCGGGCCCGACGCTCCGCTGATCCTCGCCGCGGGGACACCCGGGTTCGGGTTCCGCTGCGGCGAGGTCTGGGCCGTGCACGTGGCGTGGAGCGGCAACCATCAGACCTACGCGGAGCGCACGGCGGGCGGCGCCGCCGTGCTCGGCGGGGGCGAACTGCTGCTCCCCGGCGAGGTGCGGCTCGCGCCCGGCGAGAGCTACACGACGCCGTGGGTGTACGCCGCGTACTCCGCCACCGGGCTGGACGCCGTCGCCGGGCGCTTCCACTCCCACCTGCGGGCGCGGCGGAGCGCCGGACGGCCGCCGCGGCCGGTGGTCCTGAACACGTGGGAGGCCGTGTACTTCGACCAGGACCTGGGGCGTCTGACCGAACTCGCCCGGCTGGGCGCCGAGGCGGGCGCGGAACGGTTCGTCCTGGACGACGGCTGGTTCCGCGGGCGCAGGGGCGACGCCGCCGGGCTCGGCGACTGGTACGTCGACGAGGAGGTGTGGCCCGAGGGCCTGGGCCCGCTGATCTCCGCCGTGCACGGCCTCGGCATGGACTTCGGCCTGTGGGTCGAGCCGGAGATGGTCAACCCGGACTCGGATCTGGCCCGCGCCCACCCCGACTGGCTGCTGGCGACCGGCGGCCGGCTGCCGCTGCCCTCGCGCCACCAGCAGGTCCTCGATCTGGCGGTGCCCGAGGCGTACGCGTACGTCCTGGAGCGGCTCGACTCGCTGCTGGCCACGTACCCGATCGCGTACCTGAAGTGGGACCACAACCGGGACCTTCAGGACGCGGGCCACGGCCCGGCGGGCACGCCGGGGGTGCACGCGCAGACGTGTGCCGTGTACCGCCTCCTCGACGCGCTGCGCGCCAGGCATCCCGGCGTGGAGATCGAGTCCTGCTCGTCCGGGGGCCTCCGCGTCGACCTGGGTGTCCTCGAACGCACCGACCGGATCTGGGCCAGTGACTGCATCGACCCGCTGGAGCGCCAGCGGATCCAGCGCTGGACGGCGCAGCTGCTGCCGCCCGAACTGATCGGTTCGCATGTGGGGGCGCCGCGCGCGCACACCACGCACCGCACGCACGACCTGTCGTTCCGGGCCGGCACGGCGCTGTTCGCGTCGTTCGGCATCGAGTGGGACCTGACCTCGGCGACGCCGGCCGAGCGGGCCGAACTCGCCCGCTGGGTGGCCCTGTACAAGGAAGTGCGGGGCCTGCTGCACCGTGGTGAGACGGTGCGCGCGGACTCCTTCGATCCGGCGCTCGCCGTCCACGGAGTGGTGGCCGATGACCGTACGGACGCGCTGTTCGCGCTGGTGCAGCTGGACACGCCGGTGACGTCGGGGCCGGGGACGGTACGGTTTCCCGGGCTGGACCCCGACCGCGACTACCGGGTCGCCGTCCAGCCGCCGGGAGACACCCCCGCGCTGCGCCAGGCGGAGCCTCCTGCCTGGACCGTGCGGCCGGTGGTGCTCAGCGGGCGCGTGCTGGCTCGGGCGGGGGTACGGGCACCGGCGCTCCACCCCGAGCAGCTGCTGCTGGTACGGGTCCGGGCCGCCTGAGCCGGGGTACGCGGGGCGGTGGGCGGGACGTCTCAGGCGCCCGCCGCCAGCGCCCGCACCTCGTCGAGCGACTCCCGCGCGAAGTGGCCGAAGTCCCGGTCGCCGGGGTCGTCGAGCCAGCGCTCGAAGGCGACCTTGAGGACGGCGACGGCGATCTCGGCGGCGAGGCTCGCGGCGAGGTCGCCGACGCCGCGCCCGCGCAGCGTCCGCGCTGCCGCGTCGGACAGGTCGGCCATCTTGGTCACCTCGCGTTCGCGCAGCTCCGGGTTGGCGGAGACGATCCCCTGCCGCTGCCGGGCCAGTTCACGGCGTCCCTGGAACAGCTCGCCGATCCGGTCGAGCGCCAGGCCGACCGTGTCGATCGGCGCCGCGTCGTGCGGCGCGTCGTTCAGCGCCTCGACGAAGAACGTCTGCAGCGGGCTCGCGTCAGGGAAGAGGACCTCACGCTTGTCGGCGAAGTGCCGGTAGAAGGTGCGCTCGGTCAGCCCGGCCCGCTTGGCGATCTCCGCCACCGTCGTCTGCTCGAAGCCGCGCTCGCTGTACAGCTCCAGCGCCGCCTTCTCGAGCCGCCCGCGGGCGTTCGGCTCCCATCGACCCATGTCCCCGACTCCGCGACTCTCCTGGACGCCACCGACCGGCACCGAGTCTACGGCCGGACCGCGGCCGTCCGGACGCGACCGTGGTGCTCAGGGACCGACGCCCGGACCGGCCCGTACGACGTCAGGCGTTCAGGACGCCCGCGCCGAGGAGGCCGAAGAGCGCCACGCCGACGACGACGCGGTAGACGACGAAGGCGTTGAACGAGTGCTTGGCGACGAACTTCAGCAGCCACGCGATCGACGCGTACGCGACCACGAACGACACCGCCGTGCCGACCACCAGCGGAACGGTGCCCACGCCGCCGCCGACGGCGTCCTTCAGTTCGTACAGACCCGCGCCGGTCAGCGCGGGCAGACCGAGGAAGAAGGACAGGCGGGTGACGGCGACCCGGTCGAGGTCGAGGATGAGGCCGGTGGACATGGTGGCGCCCGAGCGGGAGAAGCCGGGGAAGAGCAGGGCGAGGATCTGCGAGCAGCCGACGATCATGGCGTCCTTCAGGGACGTGTCGTCCTCGCTCCTCTTGTGGCGGCCCATCTGGTCGGCGGCCCACATCACGCCACTGCCGACGATCAGCGAACCCGCGACGACCCACAGCGAGGCCAGCGGCCCCTCGATCAGCGGCTTGGCGGCCAGGCCGACGATCACGATGGGAATCGTGGCGTAGATGACCCACCAGGTGAACTTGTAGTCGTGGTGGTAGCGCTCCTCTCGGTTGAACAGGCCACGGAACCAGGCGGCGAGGAAGCGCTTGATGTCCTTGAAGAAGTAGACGAGGACTGCGGCGATGGCGCCGACCTGGATGACCGCCGTGAAGGCCACGACCCCCTTGTCGTCCACCGGGATGTTCATCAGCCCCTCGGTGATCTTGAGGTGGCCGGTGGACGAGACGGGCAGGAACTCCGTCACCCCCTCCACCACGCCGAGTACGAGGGCTTGTCCGATGCTGATCGCGCTCACAGGATCCGTCCTTGCGGGATGCTCGTCGACTGGTAGTCGGCGGCGCGGTGGCGGCCGCGGCCGAGGCCCGTCCTCGCCTGCGGCAAGGACGGACTCTGCTCGTGACACACGCGGGGATGCCACGCATCTTCTACGCGCGCGTAGAAGACGGAGCGACTCTAGAGGATGAAGGAGAACGCGGCCAAACATGGATGCGCACGCGACCGACCACCGGCCGGCCAACGGCAAGCGGGAGGCCGAGACACTCCCCGTCCTGCGTGCCGCCGCCCCGCCCCGCTCACCGCGCGCGAGGTCCTCGACGGCATGACCGGCGGCCTCGCGCACAGCACGGTCGTGACGATCCTCACTCGGCTGTACGAGAAGGACGTCCTCACACGCACGCCGCGCGGACGCGACTTCGCCTACGCTCCCGCTACCGACGGATCAGGCTTCGCCGCCCGCCGGACGCACCAGGACCTCGAAGCCGTGCCGGACCGCGCGTCGGTGCTCAGCCGTTTCGTGGACGACCTGTCGAGCCGCGACGAGGACGTGCCGCGTCGGCTGCTCGGCGGCGGCAACCGAGCACGAGCGGAATACGTCTAGCCGGGTGTACTGACACCAGATCACCGGGTGTACTGACACAGACCACTCGGCAACGCCCTGCTCGCCGCGCCGAATTGGGCGCGAGGAGGGAATTTCCGAGGATTCCCAAGGACTTTGAAGGATGAGGCGCATGCCCAGGATCTCTTTGAGCAGGGCGAGTCGGCGCGGCCCGGCCCGTACGGGCGTCGCGGTCGCCGCCGTGGCGCTCGCGGCGATGGCGCTCGTGCCCTCGGCCACCGCCGCGAACAGCGCCAGGGCCGAGGGCGCCGGCGCGGCCGCCGTCATGTCTCCCGTCGCGGCCGCCCGTTCCGCCGCACACCCCGGCAGGGCCACCCGCGCCTCCGCGGCCGCGGCGGCCAAGCTGCGGCTGACCGTGCATCGCGTGCCGGACCCCTCGCAGAAGAAGATGGACGCCACGTTCGCCAATTCCAGCATCCACACCATCGTCAACTCGGCGGTCAATCATCATCTGCACCGCTCGTCCACCTCGGCCTGCACCGCCGACGAGCGCGCCGCCCGCCCCACGTATCCGAGCGTGCCGACGAACTCCGTGTACTGCTGGGACAAGGGCGACGCGACGACCCAGCACTGGTCGCCGCAGGGTCTGACGTCCTCCGGCGACTCCGACGGCGACGGCATGTGGGGCACGGACCGGGTGCTCGTCTCCGGGTGGGGCAGCGCCAACCAGAGCGCGAAGCTCGGCCGTCTGGCACTGATCAACGCCGACGTCGACTCGACCCACTATCTCGGGTACCGGTGGGCCCTGCCGGTGATCCCGATCAACGGCGGCACCGACTTCCGTCCGCTCAAGTCCCACATGGGCGGCATGGTCTGGTGGGGCGACAAGCTCCTGGTGACCGGCTCGCTGGGCGGCACGAACGAGCACAAGCACCACAACGCCATCTACGTCTTCTCCACCAAGCACATCTACCGTGCCAACACCAGCGCCTCCTGGACCGGCAAGCGCGGCAGCCAGGTCTCGGCCCACGGCTACCAGTACTTCTGGCCCGCCATCGGTTCGTACAGCGTCGGCGACGACCACTGCTCGGCCACCAGCGCCGACACCCGCACACCGTGCTTCGACGGGCTCGCGCTCGACCGCTCCAGCAACCCGTACACGCTGGTCGCCAACGAGTTCGTCACGACGAACCCGAAGCACTACCGCACCGCCCGCGTCTGGCGCTACAAGCTCGCCCCGACCAGCCGGCTGATGCCCATCGCCGTCAACAGCGCGGGGCACGCCGATCCGATGGACGTGTACGACACGGGGATCGTGGGCATGCAGGGCACCTTCAGCCGCACCGAGAACGGCGAACGCGTCCTCTACACCGCCGACTCGGTGGCGGGCCCCAAGGTGGCCGGTGTCCCCTGGCGGGAGCCGCTGCCCGGCGCCGGGCAGCGCACCGCCGCGCACGACCCCACCTCCGCGCACGGTTCGACCACCGGAGCGCGGACCTGGGCTCAGCACTCCGAAGGCATGACGTACATGCCCGACCAGCAGCGGGTGTGGAGCCAGACCGAGTGGGCGGCCGACAGTAACGGCGACTGGCCGACCGACCATCCGGTGCGCGAACGCGTCCTGTTCACCGTGCCGTTGAGTTCGCTGCGCGGAGCGCTCACCCCCTGACGCGGTACGCGGCGCGTACGACGCCACCTCGCGGTGGCGATCGCCGGCGGGGGCGCCCCCGTGCCCCCGCCGGCGATCGCCCCTGCCGGATCGGCGTCTGCGCATGTGAAGCTCTTGTGCGGCACCTGTAAGGTCGCGTAGATCCAGACAAGACTTCCTGCCGCGGCTCGGACTGATGGCTCCACCCTGCCCAGGTGGCAGCCCGGGAGAACACCACGATGAAGATCGCGTTCCTGATCAACAACGCCTACGGGATCGGCGGCACCATCCGCGCCACCGCGAACCTCTCCCGTGGTTTCGCCACCCGCCACGACGTCGAGGTGGTCAGCGTCCATCGCGTTCTGGACGAGCCCGCGATCCCGCTCGACCCCCGGGTCCGGCTCACGTCGTTGATAGACATGCGTGAGGACACTCCTGGCCACGAGGGCGACCACCCGCTCACCCGGCAGCCGTGCACGATGTTCCCGGACACCGGCGCCGCCGCGAACTCCGCCCGCCTGCCCTACTCCGCCCTCCAGGACGAGCGCATCGGCCGGTGGCTGCGCGAGACCGACGCCGACGTCGTCATCGCCACCCGGCCCGACCTCAACGGCTACCTGGCCCGCGACGGCCAGTCCCGCTATGTCCGTGTCGGCCAGGAACATCTGAGCCTCGACGCCCACAACCCCACGCTGCGCGGCCACCAGAACCGTGCCATCGCCGGGCTCGACGCGTTCGTGACGGTCTCCGAGGCCGACGCCGCCCAGTACCGGGCCGCGCTGCCGGACGTGACCACCCGGATCCTCGCCGTTCCCAACAGCGTCCCCGCGCCCGCCGTCGAACCCGCCGCCCTCGACTCCAAGGTGATCGTCGCCGCGGGCCGCCTGGTGACGGTCAAGCGGTACGACCGGCTCATCGACGCCTTCGCCCGGATCGCCGACGCACACCCCGACTGGACGCTGCGGATCTACGGCCGCGGCCCCGAGAAGAAGGCCCTGCGCGGCCGGATCGACGACCTCGGTCTGTACGAGCGCGTCTTCCTCATGGGCCCCGTCTCCCCGATCGAGTCCGAGTGGGCCAAGGGCGCCGTCGCCGCCGTCTCCTCCGACATGGAGTCCTTCGGCATGACGATCGTCGAGGCCATGCACTGCGGCGTCCCGGTCGTCGCCACCGACTGCCCGCACGGCCCCGCCGAGATAATCAGCCACGACACCGACGGAGTGCTCGTCCCCCTGGACAGCGGGGTCGACGGGTACGCCGCCGCCCTGGCGCGGCTGCTCGGCGACACCGATCTGCGCGCCCGGCTCGGTGCCGCGGCCCGCGAGCGGGCCACCGCCTACGAACCCGCGGCGATCGCCCGGCGCTACGAGCGGCTCTTCGGTCAGCTACAGGCCGCCCGCCTGCGCACGGCCGATACGTCGGCGCCGGGCGTCCGGGACAGGCTCTGGTCCCGGCTGCGCTCCGCCGTCGCGGCGCCCGCGCCGACATCCGCGTCGACGCCCGCACCCTCGTCAACCGCGGCTGCGCGTCCCGCGAACCCGGCCCGGACACGGCCGGTCGCCACCGCCCGCGCCGCGGCCGACGGGTCCGTCACGGTCCATCTGGACGCCGCCACCCTGCCCCCGGGGCCGCTGGACTTCCTGGCCCGGCTGCGCCGCGACCCGAAGGGCCGCGAGATCCGGCTGCCCGTGCCGGACGTGGCCCTCGCCCCGGACCTCGACGACATCCACGTCACCCTCACCGCCGACCGGCACGAACTGGCCGAGGGCCGCTGGGACTGTTACGTCATCCGCCGGGGCGCCCCCTCGGACCGGCGTCGGCGGCTCACCTGCCGTCTGGCGGAACAGGCCCGCCGGGTCGGCCGGCCTCCCCTGCTCGTCGGCGACCAGGTCGTCTCCCGGCTGCCCTACGCGACCGAGGACGGCTATCTGGCCCTGCGCACCTGGCAGCGCCCGGCCCACGCCGAGGTCACCGGCCTCCGCGTCGTCGGCCCGGACACGGACTCAGGCTCCGGCTCCGGCTCCGGCTCGTACGAACAGGCCGTCATCACCGCCCGGCTCCTCGCGCCCTCCGGCACTCCGCTGCCGCGCACGGCGACCGTCGTCGCGGTCTCCCGTCACGGCGAAGCCCAGGACCTGACTCTCCCCCTCACCCGCACGGACCCGGCCACCGGGCACTTCACCTTCGCGATCCCGTACCGGGAGGCGCTCGCCGTGCGCACCGACGAGCACGACCTGTGGGACCTGCGGCTCCGGCTCGACGCCGCGCGCGCGCCGGTCCCGGTCGGGCGGATCGGCGGCGACGTCGTCGACCGCAAGAAGACGGACGCCGTCCCCGCTGCCGCCCTGACCCACCCGACCCGGGGCGCCACGCGCGCCAAGCCGTTCTTCACGGTCACCAACGACCTGGCCCTCAGCCTCCGGGACGCCGCGCCGCGATGACAGGGCGCGCATTCCGAACGGCCGTATGAGTCCCGTCGGAATTCGGATAAGGTCCAGGTGGAGTGCCGGGAAGTCTGGTCGGCGAAGAGCTCGCGCGCCACTACCGACGGGGACATCCCATGACCGGCCTGACGATCGTTCTCCTGCTCGTGGTCCTGGCCACCGCCGTCGCCACGGGCGCCCGTCACTGGAGTCTGCCCGCCCCGTCCCTCCTGGTCGTCGCCGGACTGGCGGTCGGCCTCGTGCCGTGGGTGCCGCCCATTCATGTGCCACCGCAAGTGATCAGCATCCTGGTGCTGCCGCCACTGCTGTACGCCTCCGCGGAGGAGATCTCCGGCCGGGAACTGCGTGCGGTGTGGCGGCCGGTGGCCATCCTGGCCTTCGGTCTGGTCCTGGCGTCCGCCGTGACGGTCGGCATGATCGCCTCCGCGCTCACTCCGCTCTCCGCCCCGGCGGCGTTCGTCCTCGGGGCCGTCCTGGCCAGCACCGACCCGGTGGCGGTGACCGCGCTGGGCCGCAGGCTGTCGCTGCCCTCGCGGGTGCAGGTGATGGTGCAGGCCGAGAGCCTGTTCAACGACGCGACGTCGCTGGTCCTGTTCAAGGTGGCGGTGGGCACGGCGGTGGCCGCCGGGGCGGTCTCCGTGCCGTCGGCCGCGGGCCAGTTCGTGCTGCTCGGCGGCGGTGGAGCCCTGATCGGCGGCGCGGTCGCGGGGGTGGTGATGCTGATCCGCGGACGTACCGAGGACCCGGTCCTGGAGACCGTGATCGCGCTGGTGACGCCGTACGCGTCGTACGTACTGGCCGAGGAGCTGCACGCGTCGGGCGTGACCTCGGTGGTCGTGGCCGGGGTGATCCTGGGCAACACCGGGCACCGCCTCACCAACGCCTCGAACCGGCTCCAGATCCACGCGGTCTACGACACGGTGGTGTTCCTGCTGGAGAGTGTCGTCTTCGCGGTCATCGGCCTGGAGCTGCCGGCGCTTGTGGGTGACCTGGCGGCCGACGAGCGCGGCTGGCCCCTGTGGGTTCCCGCCGTCGGCTTCACGGTGCTGGCGATCCGGCTGCTGTGGGTCTTCCCGCTCTCGGCTCTCATGCAGTACCGCAAAGGCACCTCCCACATCTCCTGGCGTGTGCCCGCGGTGCTGTCCTGGGCGGGCACACGGGGCGTGATGCCTCTGGCGGCGGCCCTGTCGATCCCCCTGGCCACCGACTCGGGGGCGCCGCTGCCCCACCGCGCGCTGATCCTCACCATCACCACCGGCACCATCGTCCTCACGCTCATCGTCCAGGGCTTCACGCTCGCCCCGGTCGTGCGCCGCTCCGGCCTCGCCCTGGAGCCGGAGCACACGGCCCGCGAGGAGGCCAGGGCCCGCCGCCGTCTCGCCCAGGCCGCGCTCGCCGAGCTTGACCAGTACGAGGCGGCCGACGCCGCGCCGGAGCCGGTGCTCAAGCAGGCCCGCCGCCACCTGGAGGCGCGTCTGCACCAGGCCGACGCCGACACCGGCGACGACACCGGCCCGTCGATGCGCCTCGCCGACTCCTACAGTGCCGTCCGGCGTGCGCTGATCGCCGTGGAGTCGGCCGAGCTCCAGCGCCTGTACGAGGCCAACGAGATCAGCAACACGACCCGGCGTCACCTCCAGCGCGCCCTCGACCTGGAGGAGACCGGCCTCAGCGGAGGGTGAGCCGGGCCCGTCCGGCCGACACCGCACCTGATTGTCGTAGATGAACAATTCCACCCGCCCTCAATCGGTGGACCGCCCTCCTGAATTCCCACTTCGAGGCTGAGATGATCACTGGGCGGCCCCTCAGGCCGTCTGTGACATCCGCACAATTCGAGGAGGGCTGTGTGCCCCACAGCGATCGTGTCCTGGTGACGGGCGTCGGCGCGATGACGCCGCTGGGCGCCGACGCGCCGTCGTCGTGGTCGGCGCTGCTGCGCGGCGAGTCCGGCGTGCGGCGTCTGGAGGAGGAGTGGGCCGCTGACCTGCCCGTGCATGTCGCGGCCCGGCTCACCGTGGACCCGGCCTCCCTGCTGCCGAGGCCCGAGGCGAGAAAGCTGGACCGCGGCGAGCAGGTCGCCGTTCTCAGCGCACGTGAGGCGTGGCGGGACGCCGGTGCTCCGCAGGTCGAGCCCGAGCGGTTCGCCGTGGTCATCGGCACGGGGACCGGCGGTGTCCTGACCACGCTGGGGCAGGACGACATCTTCGAGCGCTCCGGAATCCGCCGTATCTCACCGTTCGCGGTGCCCATGCTGATGCCCAACGGGCCCGCCGCCCAGGTGAGCATGGACCTGGGCGCGAAGGCAGGCGCCAGGGCTCCGGTGAGCGCCTGCGCGTCCGGGGCGGAGGCCCTGTCCCTCGGGCAGGATCTGATCCGCGCCGGGCGGGCGGACATCGTCCTCGCCGGCGGCGTCGAGGCGTGCCTGCACCCCTTCACCCTCGCCGCGTTCGCCCAGATGAAGGCGTTGTCGACACGGTCGGCGGACCCGGAGACGGTCTCCCGCCCGTTCGATGTGGACCGGTCCGGGTTCGTCATGGGTGAGGGCGCCGGGATGATGGTGCTCGAGCGCGACGGCTTCGCCCGCGCCCGCGGAGCCCGCGCCTACGGCGTGCTCGCCGGCAGTGCGGTCGGTTCGAGCGCACGCCACATCACCGCCTCCGACACGGAGGGCCAGGTCTTCGCCATGGAATCAGCGCTGCGCGACGCCGGTCTGAGCCCGGCGGACATCGGCGTGGTGCATGCCCACGCCACCTCGACGGAGTCCGGCGATCTGGCCGAGGCAGGGGCGATCGGCCGGGTGATCGGCGGCCACGCCGCGGTGACGGCGACGAAGTCGATGACCGGTCACATGCTGGGCGCGTCCGGCGCGGTCGGCGCCATGGCCGCTCTGCTCGCCCTCGGGGACGGCGCGGTGCCGCCCACGCGCAACCTCGACACGCTGGACCCGCGCGTGGAACTGGACGTGGTGCGTGGCGAGCGGCGCACCGGGCGGTGGTCGGCGGCTGTCGCCAACTCCTTCGGGTTCGGCGGACACAACGTCACGCTGGTCTTCACCGGATGACGGCTCGCCCCCGACGACTCGCCCGCGCCTATACGTCCGTGCCGATACGTCCGCCGGGACTCACCAACCGCGGTCCCGCCCGTCGGGCTCCTCACGGTGGAGGGGCGGCCGGCGGGGCGTGAGGCCCGCCACGAGCTCGGTGAGGGTGGCGCACGCCTCCTCGAGCTTCTGGTAGGTGTTCTCCCGCTCGGCGACGACGGCCGCGAGCAGCAGCACGGTGAGCGCGGCCGCGCCGTTGAGGGCCTGGACCGTGATCATGTTCTCGACGATGCCGCGCCCGGCGAACGGCCCGCGGCGATGGGTCGCCGCCACCACCGTGAGCACGGACATCAGGAGCACGCAGGGTGCGGCGCCGACCAGCCGAGTGCGCAGGGCCGCCCAGATCAGCAACGGGAACACGAGGAACAGCAGCGGCAGCGGGGTGTTGGTGACGGCGCTGGTGACGCCCGCCGTGGCGGCCATCAGCGCCACGGGCTCGGCCCATCCCCAGTGGCCGGTTCGCCGCGGTGGCCGGACGGTGCGCAGGCTGAGCAGCACGGGTGCGACCACCAGGACTCCCATGGCGTCTCCGGTCCACCATGCGGACCAGGCGGCCCAGAACTCGCTCGCGGACAGTCCGCCGGTGACCAGGAGCGTCATGCTGCCCACGCCGGAGCTGACCAGCATCCCCGCGAAGGCGCCCGCGAAGACCAGCGCGAGGCCGTCCCTGAGCCGGTCGAGTTCGGTCCGGAAGCCGAGGCGGCGCAGCAGCGCGTACGAGCAGAGCGGTCCGGCCGTGTTGCCGGCGGCGATCGCGAGGGCTCCGGGGGACAGCGGCCCGAGAGACAGCATCACCAGGAACGCGCCCACCGCGATCCCGGGCCAGATCCGGACGCCAAGGAGCAGCAGGCCGGCCAGGGCCACGCCGGTGGGCGGCCACAGCGGTGTGATGTGGGCGCCCGCGACGACGACCTGCTCCAGCAGTCCCAGACGTCCCGTCGCGGCGTACACGACGGCGACCGCGAGGATCGTGAGCCCCGTCGCCGCCGGCCGTCGCAGGGTCGTGAAGCGCGTCATGCCGGTCATCGGACGGCGGGCCGTGTCCGTGGTGCCCGGCCGGCGGGGCCGCATCAGGTGGCTCCCCCGTCGTGGCGCAGGACCAGCACGGCCGCGTCGTCGGTGTGTCCGGTCAGGTCGGCCGCCCCGATGACCCGGGCCGCCAGGTCACCGGGGTCGTCGGCCGCGCCGTCCTGGACGATGCTCAGGACGTTCTCGAGGCCGTCCTCTATCGGGAAGGCCGGGCCTTCCAGAACTCCGTCGGTGACCAGGACCGTCGTTCCCCGCTCGGGCAGCGGGTGACGGGTGACGGGGAAGCGCTCGCCCGCCCTGATGCCCAGGGGGATACCGCCTTCGTCGTCGACGGTGCCGCCCCGCCCGTCGTCCGTCGCCCAGAGGGTGGGGACATGTCCGGCACGGGCGCCGAGCAGTTCCCGGGTGTCCGGGTCGAAGCGGAGGAAGCTGCACGTCGCGAAGAGACCGGAGTTCATCGACACGAGCAGATCGTTGGTGCGGCTGAGCACCTCGCCCGGATCGGCGGTGAACGCCGCCACCGCGCGCAGTCCCATGCGTACCTGCCCCATGAAAGCCGCCGCCTCCACGTCGTGGCCCTGGACGTCGCCGACCGAGAACCCCAGGGACCCGTCCGCGAGCCGGAAGCCGTCGTACCAGTCGCCGCCGATGTCGAGGCCCGAGCGTGCGGGCGCGTAGCGGGCGGCCGTCCGCAGTCCGGGCGCTTCGGGCAGGGAGCCCGGCAGCATCTCGCGCTGGAGGGCCTCTGCCAACTCGATGCGGGCACGTTGCAGTTCGGCCCGCTCCAGGGCCTGCGAGGTGAGCCGACCCAGTTCGGCCAGCAGGTCGTCGGCGGTGGCCGGCCGACGGGGACGGTGTTGCCGGAACATGGCCCCCTCCCAGGCAAGTCGGGCCATGAGCCGTCACGCTGAAGGGCCTCTGTGCAGACTGCGTACTCGATCATAGTTCCGTTTTCCGTCGGGCGCCCGACGGCGGAGCGGGTGGAACGGGTCGGCGGTCGGGTGAGGGGCGCTCGACCGGCATCACGGCCGGTGCCACACTGAATGCATGGAAATCTCGCCCTTATCCGTTTTTACTGCATTTATTGAATGAAAGTCCGTTCCGATCGCCCGCAGGGTCCGCCTGCCCGGCTCGCGTGGCACGGCGAGGAGGTCGCGTGAACCATGCGTCGTGAAGGAGGCGTCGGTGTCGGGCCGCCCCTGCCTGTGGCGGATCTCTCCGCGGCCGACCCGACGGCCGACGGCGCCGGGTCACGGCCCGAGGCGCCGCGCCCGGACGGCAGGCACCAGGTCCTGGTCTTCGCCGGGGTCGCTCTCGCCGCCCTGTACCGGCTCACCGACGACGGCGACGGCATGCTGCTGGTCGATCTCCTGACCGTCGGCCCGCACGGACCGGAGGGCCCGGACCGGCAGGCTCCGCACGGACTCCCCGACAGCTGCGTGGCGTCCGGCCGGTCGCCCGCCGCCGAGGCGCTGCGCTCCGGACGACCGCAGTGGTCGGGATCCGACGAACCGGCCGCCTCCTGGACGAGTTCCGCCGACGCGCCGAGCGGCGAGGCGCGCGGAGAGCCACCGGGCGAGCCGCCGCAAGGGGCGCTGCCGCTCGTGCGGGACGGGAAACGGCTCGGCTGCCTGATCGTGGTCGGCGAGCCGGACCACAACGACGAGGGCACGCACGGCTTCACCGCCGAGCAGCGCGGCCTCGTGGAGTTCTACGCCCAGGAGGTGGCCGCGAGGCTTCCTGACGGCGGCCCGCAAGCGGGCGCGGCGGACGGCGACGTCACGGACGGCGTACCCGCTCCCGGCAGCGCCGGGGGCGGTCCTGCCGTCGCGGGGTCGGTCCTCGGCACGGCCCTGGAACACCTCGGCGCGGGCTCCTTCACGCTGACGCCCGGCACGGGCCGCATCGACGCGGACGCCGCCATGCTCGACCTGTTCGACATCCCTCGGGGCGCGTTCGACGGCGACGTGGAGAGCCTGCTGGCGCAGACCGTGCCCGACGACGTACCGGCGCTGATGTCGGTCATCGAACCCCGGCAGGCGGCGCCCACAGGACAGCCGTTGGAGTTCCGCGTCCGGCGCCCCACCGGGGAGCCGCACTGGCTGCGGCTGAGTTCTCGTGTGGCGGCGGGCGGCGCGCGGGGTCCCGCACGGGTCGTGGGCGTGGTCACCGACTGCTCGACCGTACGGCTCGGCACCGACGAGGTCACCCGGGTGCGGCGGATGGCGGCCGCTCTCGGTGACGCGACGAGCGTGCGGGAGGTCAGCCGGGTGGCGGTCGCCGCCCTGCGCGAGCCGCTCGGGGCGCAACGCCTGGCACTGGCTCAGCTGGAGGCGGACCGGCTCGTGGTCACCGTCCTTGACCCGCCCCAGTCCACCGCCTGGCCCGGAGTCTGGCACGCCGCGTGGCGTTCGGAGTGGCCCGAGGCTCCTCTGGACGCCCTGCCGACGCTGCGCGCCGCGCTGCGCGGGCGGCGCACGAGCCTGTGGCCGGAGGGCACGGCGTTCGAGGCGGGCCTGGCGGGGGTCGGTCCCGGCGGGCTCGCCGTGGTGCCGCTGCTGTCGCGGGGCCGGGCGGTAGGCGTCTGCCTGGTGGGCTGGGACGCGCCGCACCCGTTCAGCCCGGAGGAACGGTCCCTGCTGACCGCGACGGCGGGCCTGGTCGGGCAGGCGCTGACGCGGGCACGGGCGTACGACAGGGAGCAGGAGCTCGCCACGACGCTCCAGCGCAGCCTGCTCCCCCGCAGCCTGCCCGAACTGCCCGGAGGGGTCGCCGTCGCCCGCTATCTGCCCGCCCGCCGGGGACTACAGGTCGGCGGCGACTGGTACGACGTCATCGCGCTGCCCCACAACCATGTGGCGCTGGTCATCGGGGACGTACAGGGGCACAGCGCCGCCGCGGCCACGATCATGGGGCAGATCCGCACGGCCATCAGGGCGTACGCGGTGGAGGGCCATCCGCCCGACGTCGTCGTCTCGCACGCAAACCGGCTGCTGGTCGGCATGGAGACCGACCTCTTCGCCACCTGCTGCTACGTGGACCTGGGCATGGAGGAGGGGCAGGCATGGTGCGTCAGGGCGGGCCATCCGCCGCCGTTGCTGCGGCATCCGGACGGTGACACCGAGGAGGTGGCCGTCGAGGGCGGGCCCCCGCTCGGCGTGCTGGCGGAGTCGGAGTTCCCCATGACCTCCGTCGTGCTCGCCCCGGGGACCGCGCTGGCCCTGGTGACGGACGGCCTGGTCGAGTCCGCGGGGCTCGACATGGATGTGGGACTGCTGCGTGTGCGTACGACGCTCGCCGCGGCCGACCCGGCCAACGTCGACCGCATGGCCGACGACGTGCTCGGCGATCGCGGCCTCGGCGAGGACGACGTGGCGCTGCTCCTGCTGCGCTACGACGGCCTGAAGGTGCGGCCGATCCGTGCGGGCTGGTCGGTGTGGCGGCTGCCCGACGCGGTGCTGCACGCCCGCCGCTTCACCGCGCGCACACTGCGCTCCTGGAAGGTGGCGCACATGACCGACACGGTGCTGCTGGTCGTCTCCGAGCTGGTCACCAACGCCCTGGTCCACACGGAGGGCGCCGTGCACCTCGACCTCATGCTCACCGGGGACCGGCTGCGGGTCACCGTGCGCGACACGTCGTCGCGCACCCCCGTCAAACCGGTGATCGTGGACTGGGAGTCGACCGGCGGCCGGGGGCTCCTCCTCGTCGAGGCGATGTCGGCGGCCTGGGGCTCCACGCCGGTCAGCGGCGGCAAGCAGGTGTGGTGCGAGATCGTCGTGCCCGCGAAGGAGAGTCCTCGAGAGGCGTCGCCGTCATGAGGAGCCGCATGAGGAACCGCATGAGGGACACGGCCGTCGCCATCGCCGCGGCGTCGGCGGTCGTGGTCCTCGCCGCCTGCGGGCAGGGCACCACGACGGGCGCCACCGGGGGACACGCTCCCAGGATCGCTTTGCTGATGCCGAACTCCACCACGGCACGCTGGGAGGGGCGCGACCGGCCCCTGCTGGAGAAGAGGATCAAGGAACTGTGCGCCGAGTGCAGGGTGGAGCACGCCGACGCCGGTGGTGACGTCGCCACCCAGCAGCGGCAGATGGACTCCATGATCACGAACGGGGTCGACGTCATCGTCGTCGCGGCCGTCGACGCCAAGTCCCTCAGCGCCGCCGTCGAGAAGGCGGACAGGGCGGGTGTCCGCGTCATCGCCTACGACCGTCTCGCCGGGGGCCCGATAGAGGGGTTCGTCTCCTTCGACGGCGAGCAGGTCGGCCGGCTCCAGGGCCGGGCGCTGCTGCGGGCCATGCGGGAGCGGGGCCACGGCGACGGGGGACGGATCGTCATGATCAACGGCGACCCGACCGACCCCAACGCGGTCGCGTTCAAGAAGGGCGCGCTGTCGGTGCTCGAAGGCAGAGCAAAGATCAGCAGGGCGTACGACACCCTCCGGTGGCGGACCGAGACCGCCTACATGAACATGTCCGGCGCCATCGCCGCCCTGCGGCCCCGCAACATCGACGGTGTCTACGCCGCCAACGACAATCTCGCCGCGGGTGCCATCGCCGCCCTCAAGGCCAACAAGGTCGATCCGCTGCCCCCGATCACCGGTCAGGACGCCGGGCTCGAAGCGGTGCGGCGCATCGTCGGCGGCGAGCAGTACATGACCGTCTACAAGCCCTTCACCGCCGAGGCCGACGCCGGTGCGCGGATGGCCGTGGCCACGGCCCGCGGGAAGAGTCTCGACCGCGTCGCCACGGACCGGGTGAACAACGGCACGCGGAAGGCGGTGCCGGCCGTCCTGCTCACCCCGGTCGCCGTGACCGTCGGCACGATCAAGGACACCGTCGTGAAAGGAGGCGCGTACACGATCGGTCAGATCTGCGTCCCGAGGCTCGAGGCGGACTGCCACAGAGCCGGACTCACGGGCTAGAGCGAGCGGCCCGCACCGGGCCGGACACCAAGAGGAGTGGTTCGCGTGCCGGATCCACCACTGCTGGCGCTGCACGGCGTGTGCAAACGCTTCGGCGCCGTCCAGGTCCTGACCGACGTCGATCTGGAGGTGCGCTCCGGTCAGGTCGTCGCCCTTCTGGGGGACAACGGCGCCGGAAAGTCCACTTTGGTGAAGGTGATCGCGGGCGTCGCCCCGGCGGACGCCGGCCTCGTCGAGTGGGAGGGCCAAGAGGTTCAGCTCAAGCGTCCGCACGACGCCCGGTCCCTGGGCATCGCCACCGTCTACCAGGACCTGGCGCTGTGCGGGAACCTGGACATCGTCGCCAACCTGTTCCTCGGGCGGGAGGCCGGCAAGTTCGGGCTGCTCGACGAGGTGGAGATGGAACGCCGCAGCCGGGAACTGCTCGCCCTGGTGTGGCCCGGTCATCCCGAGCCGCGCACCCCCGTGGTCTCCCTGTCCTCCGGTCAGCGCCAGATGGTCGCCATCGCCCGCTCCCTGCTCGGCCGACCACGTGTGCTCCTGCTGGACGAACCCACCGCGTCCCTGGGTGTCTCGCAGGCCGCCAAGGTCCTCGAACTCGTCGACGAACTGCGCGAGCGCGGTCTGGGCGTCCTGCTCATCAGCCACAACATGGGCGACGTCAAGGCGCTCGCGGACCGGGCGGCCGTGCTGCGGCTCGGCCGCAACAACGGCTTCTTCGACGTGAACACCACGCCCCAGGAGCAGATCATCTCCTCCATCACCGGCGCCACGGACAACGCCGTGCCCCACCGGACGACACACCGGGGGGCGCGGTGGTGAACGACGCGCGCCGAACGCGGCAAGACGCCGCCGAGCCGGGCCGCGCCCCGCGTGCGCGCGCGTGGGCGGCGACGGCCGGGCGCAGGCTGCGCGGCGGCGAACTGGGCGCCTTCCCGGTCGTCCTGCTGCTCGCCGCGACCTGGACGGTCTTCGAGATCCTCAACAGGAACTTCCTGTCCCCCCGCAACCTGTCCGACCTCAGCGTGGACATCGTCGGCACGGGCCTGATCGCGGTCGGTGTCGTCTTCGTGCTGCTGATCGGTGAGATCGACCTGTCGGTCGGTTCGGTCAGCGGTCTGGCGGCGGCCGTGTTCGCCGTGCTGAACGTGCAGAACGGCGTGCCGGAGTGGCTCGCCCTCGTCGCTGCGGTGCTCGTCGGCACCGCGGTGGGCGCCCTTCAGGGATTCTCCTTCGCCAGGACCGGCGTTCCCGCGTTCGTCGTCACCCTGGCCGGGCTGCTCGCCTGGAACGGCGTGATGCTCTACGTGCTCGGCACCAGCGGCACCATCGACCTCGACGCCGACGGCCTCGTCGCCAAGCTGACCAGTTACTCCTTCACCGCCCCGGGGGCCGCCTACGGGGCGGCGGCGGCCGGTGTCGGCCTGCTCCTCCTCGCGTCCTGGCGGGCGCGTCTGCGGCGCCGGGCCGCCGGTATGCCCTACCGCTCGTACCAGGAGATCACGGCGCGCACCGGCGTGTTCGCGGTGATCGCGTTCGCCGCCGCGTACGTGCTCAACCGGTTCCACGGCCTGCCGCTGGCCCTGCTGCTCTTCCTCGTCGTGGTGGCCGCGCTCGACGTCGTCCTGCAGCGCACGCGCTACGGGCGGCAGATCCACGCGCTGGGCGGCGATGTGGAGGCGGCCCGCCGCGCGGGCGTCAAGGTGGTGTGGGTGCGCACCTCGGTCCTCGCGGTGTCGGGCACGATGTCCGCGATCGGCGGCCTGTTCCTGGCCTCCCGGATCACGTCGGTGAGCCAGTCCTCGGGCACGGGCGTGCTGCTGCTCAACGCCATCGCGGCGGCGGTCATCGGCGGGACCAGCCTGTTCGGGGGGCGCGGCAGGACCTGGTCGGCGGCGCTCGGCATCCTCGTCATCCAGTCGATCGCCTCGGGCATGGCGCTCACCAGCACGCCCGTGGCCGTCCAGCTCGTGATCACCGGCGGGGTGCTGTTCGCCGCCGCCGTCATCGACGCGGTCGCCCGCCGCTCCCAGCAGGCACACGGCCGGGCCTGACCCCGTGCCGCGCCCTTCTTGGCGTAACACGTGCTCGACGCGGTCGCTGCGCCGATACTGGCGGGGTGTGCCGCCGTGCGCACGCCCTGACACACGATCACCGGCCAAAGGCGGCACCGAGACCGATGACGCCACTCGGAGGTTACCCGTGAAGATGTTGATCAACGTTCCGGAGACCGTCGTCGCCGACGCCCTGCGCGGGATGGCCGCCGCCCACCCCGAGCTGACCGTCGACGTGGAGAACCGGGTGATCGTCCGCCGCGACGCGCCGGTCGCCGGGAAGGTGGCGCTGGTGTCGGGCGGCGGGTCGGGGCACGAGCCGCTGCACGGCGGGTTCGTGGGGCCCGGGATGCTGTCGGCCGCCTGCCCCGGGGAGGTGTTCACCTCTCCGGTGCCGGACCAGATGGTGCGGGCCGCGGCGGCGGTGGACAGCGGGGCGGGCGTGCTGTTCGTCGTGAAGAACTACACCGGCGACGTGCTCAACTTCGACATGGCGGCCGAACTCGCCGAGGACGAGGGGATCCAGGTCGCCAGGGTTCTCGTCAACGACGACGTGGCCGTGACCGACAGCCTCTACACGGCCGGGCGGCGCGGGACCGGTGCCACTCTGTTCGTGGAGAAGATCGCGGGCGCGGCGGCCGACGAGGGGCAGCCTCTGGAGCGCGTCGAGGCCCTCGCGCGGCAGGTGAACGAGAGCGCACGCAGCTTCGGCGTGGCGCTGAGCGCGTGCACCACCCCGGCGAAGGGCTCACCGACCTTCGATCTGCCGCCCGGCGAACTGGAGTTGGGCGTCGGCATCCACGGGGAGCCGGGCCGTGAGCGGCGCGCGATGATGACGTCCGGCGAGATCGCCGACTTCGCCGTGGACGCCGTCATGGAGGACCTGGACCCGAGCGGTCCTGTGCTCGTCCTGGTCAACGGCATGGGGGCGACGCCGCTGCTCGAACTGTACGGCTTCAACGCCGAGGTGCAGCGGGTGCTGACCGAGCGCGGTGTGCCGGTCGCCCGCACGCTCGTCGGCAACTACGTGACCTCGCTCGACATGGCGGGCGCCTCCGTGACGGTGTGCCAGGTCGACGAGGAACTGCTGCGGCTGTGGGACGCCCCGGTCAGCACGCCGGGGCTGCGCTGGGGCCGGTGAGCCTCCCTTCCCGCCCCTCTCCCCCGGCAGCTCCCCGTACCCGAACGCAAGGAGATCCTGTGCTCGACGCCGATTTCTTCCGGCGCTGGATGACCATCGCCGCGGCCGTGATCGACCGCGAGGCCGACCGTCTCACCGAACTCGACTCGCCGATCGGCGACGCCGACCACGGCAGCAACATGCAGCGCGGGTTCGCCGTGGTGCGGGCCTCCCTCGACAAGGAGCCGCCGGACACGCCGGGGGCCGTGCTGATGCTGGCCGGACGGCAGTTGATCTCGACGGTCGGCGGCGCGTCCGGCCCGCTGTACGGGACGTTGTTGCGGCGCGCCGGGAAGGCTCTGGGCGACGCGGCAGAGGTGAGCGGGGCCGACCTGGCACGGGCGCTGCGCACCGGGGTCGACGCGGTGGCCGCGCTCGGCGGTGCGGCGCCGGGCGACAAGACGATGCTGGACGCCCTCGTGCCGGCCGTGGACGCGTTCGGCGAGGGGGACTTCACGGCGGCGCGTGCCGCGGCCGAGCACGGCGCCGAGGCGACGATCCCGCTTCTCGCGCGCAAGGGGCGGGCCAGTTATCTGGGCGAGCGCAGCATCGGGCATCAGGATCCGGGCGCGACGTCGTCGGCGCTGTTGTTCGGCGCGCTCGCCGAGGCCGCGGGGGCCGGGGAATGACCGCCGCGGACCGACGGGTCGGTATCGTCCTGGTCTCGCACAGCCGGGAGGTCGCCGAGTCGGTGGCGCGCCTGGCGGCGGGGCTCTCCGGAGGCGGGGACACGGCTCCGGTCGCCGCGGCGGGCGGCACCCCGGACGGCGGCCTGGGCACCAGCTCCGACCTGGTCTCGGCGGCCGCCGCGTCGGTGGACCGGGGCGCGGGCGTCGCCGTCCTCGTGGACCTGGGCAGCGCGGTCCTCACGGTCAAGGCGTTGCTCGCCGAGGGCGACGAGCTGCCGGAGGCGACCCGTCTGGTGGACGCCCCGTTCGTGGAGGGCGCGGTGGCCGCCGTGGTGACCGCGTCGGCCGGCGCGGACCTGGACGCGGTCGTGGCGGCCGCGTCCGAGGCGTACGCCTACCGCAAGGAATGAGGCTCCGGGCAAGCCCCGGGAAAGCCCCGGGGAAGGGCGCCGCCGTCAGCGGCGGGCCACGAGCGCCTTCGCCGCTCGCTCGCCCGCCGTCGCGGCCGCCTGGTGGCTCTCGATCGGGTGGGCCCGCACACCGGGGAAGAGGATGTACGTGACCTCGTCGCCCGCCCCGCCGCCCGCCGGGTCCGCGTTGATGCCGAGCGCCCGCGCCGTGGCGTAGGACGCCTCGCCGATGAGGTCGTTCGGCCCGGTGTCGCCCACGACGGCGTAGACCACTCGGTCGCGGTGCACGACCGCCGCGACGGTGCCTCCGGTGACCTTGGAGCGGGCGGGGCTCCAGATGCTGCTCGCGCCGGGCACGACGACGTACGGCAGCTCCTCGGCGCTCAGCTCGCGGCCGTCGGACCGCTGGTAGGCGGTGGTGGAGACGAAGAGCGGGTCGGTGCGGCGGTTGCAGTGCTTGCCGGGGCGTCCGTCGCAGTCGACGTCGAGGTCGGCCTTGAAGTGCACGACGCCGTTGTCGGAACAGACCGGGACGGTCGCGCGGGCGCCGTCGTCGGTGCGGTAGCGGCCGTGCGAGATCTGCCGGCAGCCGCGGACCGCGGCGAGCAGGTCGGCTGCGCGTACCCCGCCTTCCCGGGCGACGGGCACGACCGGTTCGCCCGGGTCGGCGGTGTGCGGGCGCGGACGGGCCGACGCGGGCAGGGAGGCGACGGCGAGCAGAACCGCCGCGCCGGTGGCGGCGAGCGGCAGGAGACGAGGGTGCACTGTGGGGCTTTCGGTCGGGGACAGGGACGGTCCGGGGAGGTGATCGGCGGCTCGGCGCGTTCTCGTCCCCGGTCGGCACATCACCTCAATCTGCGGGCCGGGCGCGGCGCCGTCCACTGTTCGGCGGCCGGACGGGCTCCGTCGCGCGTGCCGGGTGGGCCGGACGACGGAACGCGTCACCTGCCCGGCGGCGGTCCGCATGCGGGGCGCTCACCACGCGCATTGAGTGTGCGTGAGGCAGCACGGGCCTTTGCCGACTCGGGCGGGCCATGGGATGCGCGCCTCCCGTGCCGCCGGAGGGCAGACATCATGCGTACTACGTCGATACTCACGCGCTGTGGTCTCACCGTGGCCGCGGCGGTGCTGCCGCCGGCGGTGGTGGCGCCCGCGGCTCTCGCCGCCACGTCCGTGGAGCTCAATGTGACGTCCTCGGGCTCTCTGGTGCGGGCCACGACGACGGCCTGTCCCAACGCGGGCAACGCTTCCCTCCTGTCCGCGGGTCAGGCCAACTTCGCCCAGGGCAGGCAGACCCCCCTCAACTCGGGGACGGCCATCTGGCAGAACGTCAGCCCGGGAACGTATCAGGTGGTGGTGGCCTGCTCCGACGGGTCGACGGTGGGCCCGACGTCGGTGACCGTGACGCGCGGCACCCCGACCACCTCGTCGACTTCCACGCCCATCGCCGGTGTGCGGGGCGGTCTCGGCGGTGCCGTGCACGACGTGGGGCCGCTGACGCTGGCCGGGGGCGGCGCGCTGGTCGCCGCGGGTGTCACCGCCGGTGTCTGGTTCCTGCGCCGAAGGGCCGCCGGACAGCGCACCTGAAGGCGGCCTCCCCACGCCGTGCGGCCTGCTGCCGCCGTCCGCCGCCGGACGGCGGCAGTCGCACGTACGGGGGCCACCGACGGCTCACTCCAGCTCGGCGAGCGTCCGCTCCAGCCACCGCACCCAGAAGGTCTCCAGGTCGATACCTGCCCGCAGCACCGCGTGCCGCAGGCGGTCGGGCTCGCTGTCCCTGCCGGGCGGGAAGTCGCGCTTCTCGATCTCCTGGTAGTTCTCCAACTGCTGCCGGTGCAGGTCCAGATGGCGGCGCAGGTCGTCGTCGACACCGGCCGTGCCGACGATCGCCGCCGCGCGCAGCCGCAGCGGCAGCGGGTCCCGCAGGGGGCGGGGGTCCTGGCTCTCGGCGGTCCAGCGGGCGAGTTCGGTACGCCCCTCGGGCAGTACCTCGTACTCCTTCTTCTGGCCGCGCGCGGGTGCGGCGGCCGGGAGCGCGCGGATGAGTCCCTCGCGTTCCAGTCTGCCGAGCTCCCGGTAGATCTGCTGGTGCGTGGCGGACCAGAAGTAGCCGATGGACCTGTCGAAGCGGCGGGTCAGTTCCAGGCCCGACGACGGCTTCTCCAGGAGGGCCGTGAGGATCGCGTGCGGGAGTGACATGGGGCCAGGGTATGCAAGGGGGTGCGGGGGCGGTCACGTGTCCGGCGGGCCCGGACGCGTGACCGCCCGGTCTCAGAGGGCCGCGGCGACCTCGGTGCCCTGCTTGATGGCGCGCTTGGCGTCGAGTTCCGCCGCGACGTCGGCACCGCCGATCAGGTGCGGGGTGCGGCCCGCGGCGACCAGTTCGTCGTAGAGGGGGCGGTGCGGCTCCTGGCCCGCGCACAGGACGACCGTGTCGACGGGGATCAGGGTCCGCTCGCCGTCGACGGTGAGGTGCAGGCCCGCGTCGTCGATCCGGTCGTACGTGGCACCGGCGATCATGGTGACGCCTCGGTGGCGCAGTTCGGTGCGGTGGATCCAGCCGGTGGTCTTGCCGAGGCCCGCGCCGACCTTGGACGTCTTGCGCTGGACGAGGTGGACCTCGCGCGGCGGTGCGGGCCGCTCGGGCTTCGTGAGTCCGCCGCGGTCGGCGTAGTCGGTGTCGACGCCCCAGAGACGGAAGTAGGCGGCCGGGTCCTGGCTGGCCTTCTCGCCGCCGTCGGTGAGGTATTCGGCGACGTCGAAGCCGATGCCGCCCGCGCCGATGACGGCGACGCGGTCGCCGACGGGCGCGCCGTGGCGGAGCACGTCGAGGTAGCCGACCACGCTCGGGTGGTCGACACCGTCGATGACGGGAGTGCGCGGGGTGACGCCGGTGGCGACGACGACCTCGTCGTACGCGTCGAGGTCGGCGGCGGCGACGCGGGTGTTCAACTTGACGTCCACGCCGCGTAGTTCGAGCTGGGTGCGGAAGTAGCGCAGCGTCTCGTCGAATTCTTCCTTGCCGGGGACCTTGCGGGCCACGTTGAGCTGCCCGCCGATCTCGGCCCCGGCGTCGAAGAGTGTGACGTCGTGGCCGCGTTCGGCGGCGGAGACGGCGCAGGCGAGTCCGGCCGGGCCCGCGCCGACGACGGCGACGCGCTTGACGGTGCGCGTGGGTGACAGGACGAGTTCGGTCTCGTGGCAGGCGCGCGGGTTGACCAGGCAGGAGGTGATCTTGCCGCTGAACGTGTGGTCGAGGCATGCCTGGTTGCAGCCGATGCAGGTGTTGATGGTGTCGGACCGGTCGTCGGCGGCCTTGGTCACGAAGTCGGGGTCGGCGAGCATCGGCCGGGCGAGGGAGACCATGTCGGCGACGCCGTCGGCAAGCAACTCCTCGGCCAGTTCCGGGGTGTTGATGCGGTTGGTGGTGACGAGCGGGACGGAGACCTCGCCCATCAGCTTCTTGGTGACCCAGGTGTAGGCGCCGCGCGGCACCGAGGTGACGATGGTGGGGATGCGGGCCTCGTGCCAGCCGATGCCGGTGTTGATGAGGGTGGCGCCGGCGGCCTCGATCTCCTTGGCGAGGTGGACGACCTCGTCGAGGGTGGAGCCGCCGGGGACGAGGTCCAGCATGGACAGGCGGTAGATGATGATGAAGTCGGGGCCGACGCGTTCGCGCGCACGGCGCACGATCTCGACGGGGAAGCGGATGCGGTTCTCGTACGAGCCGCCCCAGCGGTCGGTGCGGTGGTTGGTGGCGGCGACGATGAACTCGTTGATGAGGTAGCCCTCGGAGCCCATGATCTCCACGCCGTCGTACCCGGCCGACCTGGCGAGCTCGGCGGCGCGTACGAAGTCCTCGATCGTCTGCTCGACGTCGGCGTCGGTGAGTTCGCGCGGCACGAAGGGGCTGATGGGCGCCTGGACGGGGCTCGGGGCGACGAGGTCCTCATGGTAGGCGTAGCGGCCGAAGTGGAGGATCTGCATGGCGATCTTGCCGCCCGCCGCGTGCACGGCGTCGGTGATCTCGCGGTGCTGCGCGGCTTCCGCCTCGGTGGTGAGCTTGGCGCCGCCTGCCCAGGGGCGTCCCGCCTCGTTGGGGGCGATACCGCCGGTGACGATGAGGCCGACGCCGCCGCGGGCGCGGGTCGCGTAGAACTCGGCCATGCGCGCGAAGCCGTTCTCCGCCTCTTCGAGGCCCACGTGCATCGAGCCCATCAGGACGCGGTTGGGCAGCGTCGTGAAGCCCAGGTCGAGCGGGGCGAGCAGGTGCGGGTATCGGCTCATGGGGCCCTCCGTGCGCGGCGTACGTCCTCACTGTTGTAGACGACACCGACGCGATTGTGCAACAAGTTGCACAAGAGACCTGCGCCACGCGGCCCGCCCAGCGCGGGGCGGATCGGCGGGGTGGACCGGGGCCGACTCAGCCCTCGGCGACCTCGGCCACCCACCCGTAGGGCAGCTCGTTCCCGTCGACGGTCACCGCCTCCACGGTCCGGGTGCGCGGGTCGATCTCGGCCCGCACTCCCCCGCCCTCGTAGCGCGGATAGCCGCTCTCGCCCACGCCGCCGACGGCCTCGACGGGCACGGCGCGCAGCGGGTTGCCGTGGTCGGGGTGGCCCTCGGCGTCGGCGAGGCGGGGCTTGAGGACGACGGTGTATCGCTCGGGCACATCGCGCGTTTCGCTCATGGTCCGGAGGCTAATGCGGGGTGCCGCGCCCCGCCCGCCGCACCGGCCGCCGTACGCATACGCGTGAACGCGCACGAGTCCGGCGGCAAGTCCGGTTGTAGAATGCAACGAGAGGGACTGGACCAGGAAGGACGCAGCAGTGCCGGAGGCCGTACCGCAGAACGAGCCCGCGAGCGTCCGCGCGTCGGCGGTGGAGACGATCCAGCGGGAGCTGACGTCGTTCGCCCGCCGCGCCCGTGCGACCGCCGCGCGGCTCCACCCCGAGCTGTCGCTCGTCTCGTACACCCTGCTCGCCCATCTGGAGGAGCTCGGCGGTTGCCGGGCCACCGACCTGGCGGCCCACTACGCGCTCGACAAGTCGACGGTCAGCCGGCAGGTCTCCGCCCTGGAGCGAGCCGGCCTGGTGATGCGACGCGTGGACCCGGACGACCACCGGGTGCAGGTACTGCACCCCACCGCGGCGGGCACCGAGATCCTCGCGCAGGTCACCGTCAGCCGCAGGCAGCTGTTCGGTGAGCGTCTCGCGGACTGGTCCGAGGACGACCTGACACGCTTCGCCGCATACCTGGAGCGATACAACGAGGCGGCCGCCCAAGGCGGTTGAGCACCGGACGGCCGGACCTCGGAAGGTCGGACCTCGGGGCGGCCGGACCTCGGCGGCCGGGCCGCGTCGTCAGGACAACGGCGGCATCTCCCCGGTGCGGGCCTGCACATCGATCACGCTGAAGGCGGCGCCCTGCTGGTCCATCACACAGGCGAACCGGCCGAAGGGGCTGTCCACCGGCCCGAACAGCGTCTTCCCGCCGAGCCGTTCGGTGGTGGCGACGGCGGCGTCGCAGTCGGACACGACGAAGTACACGTTGATGTACGAGGGGGCCTGCGGCGGAACCTCGTCCGGCATCTTCATGCGGCCGAGGACGGGGGCGTCGTTCAGCTGCCACACCTGGTAGTCGACGTGTTCGTCGGCCATCTTCTTCACGTCGTAGGAGAAGACCGAGGTGAAGAACGCGTCGCTCGCGGCCGTGTCGCGCGCGGTGACCTCGGCCCAGCCGTAGGCACCGGGCTCGTTGACCGTCTCGAAGCCCTGGTGCGAACCGGGCTGCCACACGCTGAAACCCACGCCACCGGGGTCCTGGGCGACCGCCATGGTGCCGAAGTCGGCGACCTGCATCGGTTCGGCGAGCAGCGTGCCACCCGCGCCCTTGATCCGCTCGACGGCGGCCTCGGCGTCGGAGGTGGCGAGGTAGAGGTTCCAGGCCGCGGGGGTTCCTTCCGGCGTGCCGGGCATCTGCGGGGCGAGCGCCGCGACGTGTTTGCCGTCGGCCGTCTTCGCCTGCGTGTAGTTCCCGAACTCGGCCGAGCCCGGATCGTAGGACCAGCCGAACAGCTCGGCGTAGAAGGACTTGGCGGCTTCCAGGTCGGGGACCATGGCGTCGGCCCAGACGGGCGCGCCTTCCGGTCGTGCGGACATGACGCGAGACCCTTCGTTCGGGATCACCGGGCGCGCACGGCAGCCCGGCGCTTACGGATCCACGCTAGATCCGGACGGCCGGGGCCGCGATGCGTACCGGTCGCTCACATCTCGTCCGAGACCCCGCCCGGCCTCCGCGCAGAGGTCGTCACGCCACGGCGCCCGCGGTTCGAGGAAGCGGTGAGGCCAATGGCACGGTCGCCTGGTCGCGGCCGGTGTTCGGGTATCTGGTGCGGCCGGGGTTCTTACGGAGTCGTGACGGTGGCGGCGCGCCGTGCCCCGCGGTGGCGTACGGCGCCTAGCGTGGACGGCATGCGTGTACTGGTCACCGGCGGAGCCGGGTTCATCGGGTCGGCGGTCGTGACGGAGCTGGTGGCACGAGGACACGACGTCGTCGTCCTGGACCTCGTGGCGCGGCCCGCCGGCGAGCGGGTACCGCACGTCGTCGGCGACGTCCGGGACGCGCGTACGGTCCGCGAGGCGCTCGACGGCGTCGACGCGGTCTGCCACCAGGCCGCGATGGTGGGCCTCGGCAAGAACTTCACGGACGCGCCCGCCTACGTCTCCGCCAACGATCTCGGCACCGCCGTGCTGCTCGCCGAGATGGCCGGACGCGGCGTACGGAACCTCGTCCTGGCCGGTTCGATGGTCGTGTACGGGGAAGGGCGGTACACCTGCGACGCCCACGGCGTCGTCCGCCCAGGGCCGCGCGCCCTCGCCGACCTTGAGGCGGGCCGGTTCGAGCCGCCCTGCCCGGACTGCGGCGGCGAGCTGCGCCCCGGTCTGGTCGCCGAGGACGCCCCGCTCGACCCGCGCAACGTGTACGCGACGACGAAACTCGCGCAGGAGCACCTGTCCGCCGCGTGGGCGCGCGGCGCCGACGGCCGCGGCATCGCGCTGCGCTACCACAACGTGTACGGGCCCGGCATGCCGCGCGACACGCCCTACGCGGGCGTCGCGTCGTTCTTCCGCTCGTCGCTGGCCCGCGGCGAGGCCCCGCGGGTCTTCGAGGACGGCCGCCAGCGCCGCGACTTCGTCCATGTACGGGATGTGGCGCGGGCCAACGCCGTGGCGCTCGAAGCCCTGCGGGAGCGGGCGGCCGGGACCGTCACGTCGTACAACGTCGGCAGCGGCGACGTGCACACCGTGGGTGAGATGGCGCGGGTGCTGGCCAGGGCGTGCGACGGCCCCGAGCCGGTGGTCACCGGGGAGTTCAGACTCGGCGACGTGCGGCATGTGACCGCGGACTCGGGGCGGCTGAGGGCCGAGCTCGACTGGAAACCGGACGTCGGCTTCCGTGAGGGCATGGCGGCGTTCGCGCGGGAGGACATGGCGGAACCGGCCGGGAAGTAGGAGCCTGTCCGGCGGCGCTTCTCTCACGCCGACCGGGGCAGGGTCACCTCGAACCGGCAGCCGCCAGGGACGTTGCGTACCGCCGCGTGGCCCCGGTGCGCCTCCACGATGCCGCGCACGATGGCCAGGCCGAGACCCGCGCCGGACGGCGGTGTGCGGGCGTCGGAGCCGCGCCAGCCGGTGTCGAAGACACGGGCGAGGTCGTCCTCCGGGATGCCGCCGCAGCCGTCGGTCACGGACAGGACGACACCGTCGCCGTCCGTGGCGGCGCGCGCGGCGACGGCGACCGTGCCGTCGGCCGGGGTGCGCCGGATGGCGTTGACGAGGAGGTTGCCCAGGACCCGGCTCATCTCCTTGGCGTCGACCTCCACGGGGAGCGCGGCGACCGCGTCCCCGTCGAGCCGCACCCCGTGGGCGCGGGCCAGCGGGTCCGCGCCCGCGAGCGCGTCGCCCACGAGGTCGTACAGGGAGATCCGCTGCGGGGACAGGACGAGCGCGCCCGCGTGGATACGGGAGAGCTCGAAGAGGTCGCCGACCATGTCGTTCATCCGCTCGACCTCGGCTCGTATCTGGCGCAGGTAGCGGTCGGGGTCGGCGGCCATGCCGTCCTCCAGCGCCTCGGACATGGCGCGCAGCCCGGCGAGCGGGGTACGCAGGTCGTGCGAGATCCAGGAGACCAGCTCGCGTCGCGACGCCTCCAGGGCGCGTTCGCGGTCGCGGGACGCGGCGAGCTTGGCGCTGGTGGCCGCCAGCTCGCGGGTGAGGTCCGCCAGTTCGGCGGTGGCGGGCTCGGCCGGCGGCGCGAAGTCGCCGCCGTCGCCGAAGGAGCGGGCGGCACGGGCGAGATCGCGGCTGCGTGCGGCCACCCACCGGCCGAGCAGCAGCGCCGTGGCGAGCGAGACGACGGCGGCCATGGCCACGACCGTGGTGACGACGCCGAGGTCGTGCGAGTTGAGGAACATCGCCCAGGCCACGGTGAGCGTCCCGGCGAGCATGGCGGTCACGGCGACCGCCGCGACGACGGTCAGCGACACGATGAGGGAGCGGCGGCGCAGCACCAGCAGCGCGCCCGCACCGAGCAGGCCCGCCGCGGCGGCGCCGATGAACGCGTACAGGGCGATGAGAAGGGTGTCGGTCATGACACGTCACTCTCCGCCGGCCTCGTCGCGCCGCTCGGCGCCGACCCCCTCGCGTCGCTCTCCACCGGCGGTGCCGCGTCGCTCTGCGCCGGCGCGGCGGCGTCCAGGCGGTAGCCGACGCCCCACACCGTCTGGATGAGGGTCGGCGCCGCCGGGTCGGGCTCGATCTTGGCGCGCAGGCGGCGGATGTGCACGGTGACCGTGGACAGGTCGCCGAAGTCCCAGCCCCACACGTGCCGCATCAGCTCCTCGCGGCCGAACGCCTTGCCGGGGTGGCGCAGGAAGAAGGCGAGCAGGTCGAACTCGCGTATGGTCAGGGCGAGTTCCACGCCGTCGCGGGTGGCGCGCCGGGCGTCGGGGTCGAGGGCGAGGGCGCCGACGGCGAGCGGGCCGGCCGGGGCGGACCGGTCGGCGGCGCGGCTGCGGCGCAGCACGGAGCCGACGCGCAGCACCAGCTCGCGCGGGCTGAACGGCTTGGTGACGTAGTCGTCGGCTCCCACTTCGAGACCGAGGATGCGGTCGTCCTCGTCGCCGCGCGCGGTCAGCATGATCACGGGGACCGGGCCCTCGGCGCGCAGCCGGCGGCAGACCTCCAAGCCGTCCATG
This sequence comes from Streptomyces beihaiensis, assembly GCF_026274175.1. Taxonomy (GTDB): domain Bacteria; phylum Actinomycetota; class Actinomycetes; order Streptomycetales; family Streptomycetaceae; genus Streptomyces; species Streptomyces beihaiensis. The sequence continues at coordinate 1,475 of NZ_JAPHNL010000233.1, read as the reverse complement.
CCGGGCAGCATCAGGTCGAGCACGACCAGGTCGGGGCGGCGCGCGGCGGCCCTGGCCAGGGCCGTGGGCCCGTCGGCGGCGCGGGCCACGGCGTACCCCGAGCGGTCGAGGTAGCCGGCGACGACCTCGGCGACCGTGGGGTCGTCGTCGACGACCAGGACCCGGCCGCCCTGCGGTGGTGTGTGCATGGCTCCAGCGTCGCACTCCCCCGGGCGAAGGGGTCCCGGCCCGGGGTGCGGGCGGCCCGATGTCCTTGTTTCGTAAGGACTCCAACGCCCGCTCTGTCCGTTTCCCGCTCTTAGGGTGAGGCCCGTGATCCCGTCTGACGCATCCCCTTCAGGTCCACCCCGTCCCTCCCCCGCCGACGCCACCGTCGACGTGGTGCTTCCCTGCCTCGACGAGGCGGCCGCGCTGCCGTGGGTGCTGTCCCGGGTCCCCGCCGGGTGGCGGGCCGTCGTCGTGGACAACGGGTCCACGGACGGCTCCGCCGAGATCGCCCGCGGCCTGGGCGCCACGGTGGTCCACGAGGCGCGGCGCGGGTTCGGTGCGGCCTGCCACGCGGGCCTGACCTCGGCCACCGCCGACGTGGTGTGCTTCTGCGACTGCGACGCCTCGCTCGATCCGGCGCTGCTCGAACCGTTCGTACGGCGGGTGGCGCACGGCGACGCCGACCTGGTGCTCGGGCGGCGCAGGCCGCAGGGGCGCGGGGCGTGGCCGCCGCACGCCCGCGCCGGGAACCTGGCACTCACCCGCATGCTGCGCCGCCGCACCGGTCTCGGCCTGCACGACCTGGGCCCGCTGCGGGCGGCCCGCCGCGCCGACCTGCTGGCGCTCGGACTGACCGACCGGCGCAGCGGCTACCCGCTGCAGATGGTGGTCCGGGCCGCCGACGCGGGGTGGCGCGTGGAGGAGTACGACGTGCCGTATCGGCCGCGCACCGGCGATTCGAAGGTGACCGGCACCTGGCGTGGGACCTGGCAGGCGGTGCGAGACATGCGGGCCGTGCTCGCGGAAGGCACGACCCGGCCGCAAGGCGCGAACCGGCGGGAAGGCGCGGCCCGATGAACGCGATCGCCCCACACGACACGTCTGGCTCATCCGGTTCGTCCGACCCCTCCCGTTCCTCCGGCGCCTCCTGCCCCTCCGGCACCTCCCGTTCTGCCGACTCCCCCCGCCCCTCCAGCTCCTCCCGCCCCTCCGGCACACCCGACGGGCCCACGCTGCTCGTCCTCGCCAAGGAGCCGGTGGCCGGGCGGGTCAAGACCCGGCTCACTCCCCCGTTCACGCCGCGGGAGGCGGCCGCCCTGGCCGAGGCGGCGCTGCGCGACACCCTCGACGCGGCGCTGGCCGCGCCGGTGCGGCGCCGGGTCCTGGTGCTCGCCGGGGAACCGGGCCCCTGGCTGCCTCCGGGCTTCGACGTGGTGCCGCAGCGCGGCGACGGGCTCGACGAGCGGATCGCCGCCGCGTTCGAGGAC
>NZ_JAPHNL010000232.1 GCF_026274175.1 Streptomyces beihaiensis | reverse complement strand
CGGCCGCCGCCGTCATCGCGCTGCGTGAGCTGGCACGGAGCGGCGACGTGGCCGCGGCGCTCGTCCCCGCGCCGCCGTACACGCGCCCCGGTGAGGCGGGCACCCTCGCGCACTTCACGGCGCTCGCCGAGCGGGGCGGGCTGCCGCTGGTGATCTACGACATCCCGTACCGCACCGCCCAGCCCCTCGGCACCGCGGCCCTCGACGCGCTCGGCCGGCTGCCGGAGGTCGTCGGGGTCAAGTACGCGACGGGCGCGGTGACCGCCGAGGCGATGGAACTGCTCGGCAGCCCGCCCCCGGGCTTCTCCGTCCTGGGCGGCGACGACGCGGTGATCTCCCCGCTCCTCGCGGCGGGCGCCCACGGGGCCGTCCTGGCCTCGGCCAACCTCCGCACGGCGGACTTCGCCGAGCTGATCAGGCTGTGGCACGACGGCGCGGCGGTCCCCGCACGCGAGCTGGGGGCCGATCTGGCGCACATGTCGGCCGCCCTCTTCGCCGAACCGAACCCGACCGTCGTCAAGGGCGTCCTGCACGCCGAGGGCCGCATCCCGAGCCCGGCCGTCCGCCTGCCCTTGCTGGCGGCGTCCGCGGAGTCGGTCCGGCGGGCGGCACGGACGGCCCGCGCCGGGTCGGG
>NZ_JAPHNL010000231.1 GCF_026274175.1 Streptomyces beihaiensis | reverse complement strand
GTGCAGAACGAGGCCGTGGGAGCCGACCGCCCGGATCAGTTCGGCGGTGGAGCCGCGGGCGGCGTCGGCGGCCGCCGCCCAGCCGTCGGCCGCCGAACCATCGTCCTTCGGCGCCGAGTTGACCAGCCGGGCGAGGCCGTCGGCGAGGCTCTCCTCCGCCAGCGCGTATCGCTCCAGCCCGACCAGGACGCGTACGGGCCGTTCGGCCTCCGGGCCGTCGTCGCCGTCCGCGCCGTCCGCGCCGTGTGCACGGTCTTGACCGCCTTCACCTGTCTCGGCCGGTGCGGGCACGGGCGTGTCGTCCAGAGCGTCCTGGAAGACCAGCGCGGCGCCCTCCGCGACGGTGTCCCGCACGGCGGCGTCCGGGTCCGGCACTCCGCGCTTGCCGAGCGCCTCGTGGAGCACCGGAAGGTCGAGGGCGGTGTGTCCGGCGACCGCGGCCTGTTCGAGCAGCCACACGGTGACGGCACGGCCGCGCCGCTCGTCGCCGGGGCCGCACTCCTCGCCGAGCAGCGCCCGGGCGAACCCGTCCGCCTGCTCCGGGCGCACCCCGCTCACCCGCAGCAACAGCCACGGGTCCGCGCGCAGCCGGTCCGCCGCGCCCTCGCCCAGGGC
>NZ_JAPHNL010000230.1 GCF_026274175.1 Streptomyces beihaiensis | reverse complement strand
AGTCAGTGGCCTTGGGAAATACGGCCAAGATCACCTGCTCCGGGGATCTGCTGCATAAAAAATATACGCAATGGTACCAGCAGAAGCCAGGCCAGGCCCCCTTGCTGCTCATTTATAAGGACAGTGAGCGGCCCTCAGGGATCCCTGAGCGGTTCTCTGGGTCCAGCTCAGGGAAAACGGCCACCCTGACCATCACTGGGGCCCAGGCTGAGGACGAGGCCGACTACTACTGTCAGTCACTTGACAGCAGTGATAATGGTATTTTCGGCGGTGGGACCCATCTGACCGTCCTCGGTCAGCCCAAGGCCGCTCCCACGGTCAACCTCTTCCCGCCCTCCTCTGAGGAGCTCGGCACCAACAAGGCCACCCTGGTGTGTCTAATAAGTGACTTCTACCCGGGCGCCGTGACGGTGACCTGGAAGGCAGGCGGCACCACCGTCACCCAGGGCGTGGAGACCACCAAGCCCTCGAAACAGAGCAACAACAAGTACGCGGCCAGCAGCTACCTGGCCCTGTCCGCCAGTGACTGGAAATCTTCCAGCGGCTTCACCTGCCAGGTCACCCACGAGGGGACCATTGTGGAGAAGACAGTGACGCCCTCCGAGTGCGCCTAGGTCCCTGGGCCCCCACCCTCAGGGGCCTGGAGCCACAGGACCCCCGCGAGGGTCTCCCCCCGCGACCCTGGTCCAGCCCAGCCCTTCCTCCTGCACCTGTCAACTCCCAAT
>NZ_JAPHNL010000229.1 GCF_026274175.1 Streptomyces beihaiensis | reverse complement strand
CGCCTTGCGATCGCACGCACCAGACGCCGCCGGGCCCGCCCTCCGGGCGGACGACGCCACTTTCGAAGCACGCCCTAAGCGTGCTGCGGGACCCGGTAGTCGGAGCCGTCCTGCTCACGTACGAGGAGGCCGCCCTCGACGCAGTAGCGGCGCAGGGCGGCGGTGTCGTCGTGCACGGACCGCAGCACCTCGTTGACCTCGCGCTCGCTGTAGGCGCGGTCGGCGTCGAAGAGCGTCTCGGTGAGGTGCACGAGCAGGTCGCGGCGGACGGACGTGCGGACCGGGATCGCGGTGAGGCGGCCGCCCGCGAAGAAGCCGGTGAGATGGCGCGGGACCCCTGTGGTGGGCTCGGTGGTCCGGTGACGGCGGAACACCTCGGGACCTGCGCGCAGCGACCCGTCGTCGAGCCGCTCGACGAGACCCGCGGCGATCAGCTTTCCCAGATGTTTGCGGGCGACCGGTGAGTCGGCCTCGCGGGGCGCGAGTTCGCCGAGCACGACGCGTGCGTAGAGCCTGAGTCTCTCGGGGTCGGCAAGGGCCGACATCAGCTGGTCCACGGTGGCCTCCCGGCGGGCGGGGTTCGGACGACGGAGCGTGCCAGTCTCACCCGCGGGGAGGTTCCGGCGCATTCGATTAACGGCCGCGCAGCTCCCGGTACTTGGTGACCAGGGACTGGGTGGAGGCGTCGAGGCCGGGGACCTCGGCACCTTGGGTCAGGGCGGGTTCGACGCGCTTGGCGA
>NZ_JAPHNL010000228.1 GCF_026274175.1 Streptomyces beihaiensis | reverse complement strand
GGGCGGCGGCCTCCGGACACCCGGGGGCCGCCGCCCCATGTTCCCCCTCTTTTCTCCCCCCTTCGTGTCTGTCCGCCACGCCCGTTCACTTCACCCCATCGGGCAGGCGCTCGGAGTGAATCGGGGGAGCGGAAGGGGGCGCGTTCGCCTCGGGAGCTGCCCGGCTGATCACCGCGCGCCTACCGTCGTCCGCAGGGGGCATGGCACAGGGCGTGGGGAACGTGGGGAAGACGAGGGGCGGAGAGCGGCGGGGAGGTCGCGGCATGGTGGATCCGCCGCTGGTAAGGATCAGCGATCTGGCCGGGCGGCCGCGCGGGGCCGGGTTCGTGGCGGACGACCGGGGCACCGTCGTCACCAGCCACGAGGCGGTGGACGGACTCGGGCATGTGGTGGTGCACGCGCCTGACGGCGGCACCTGCCTCGTGTCCGCCGACGGCGTCGTGCCGCTGCCCGGCGCCGACCTCGCGCTCGTACGGACCGACGGGCTCGACGTTGCGCCGCTCGCGGTCGCCGCCCTGCCGCCGCCGGAACAGGGGGCGTACGTGCGGATCCCGGCGGGCGGATGGCGCGAGGCGCGGGTGCTCGGACAGACGTCCGTGACGTACACCGCGACCGACGGTCTCCACCTCCTGGACCACGCCGTGGAGCTGGCGGTCGGCACGGCCGGTGCGGACGCGCTGCGGGTCGGCGGCGGCGCCGCGGGCGGCCCGGTGGTCGACGCCGCGAC
>NZ_JAPHNL010000227.1 GCF_026274175.1 Streptomyces beihaiensis | reverse complement strand
CCCCCCGCCCGCGCCCGCCCGCAGCAGGTCGCGCAGGCGGGGCTCCGCCTCGGCGCGCGCCACGGCCACGGTGGGCACGCCGAGTTCGAGTGCCTGCTCGGCGAGCAGTTCGAGCCGGCCCGCGCCCGCGGCGAGGCCCACCACGCGAAAGCGCCCGGGGGAGCGGCGTACGACGTCGACGGCCTGGGTGCCGATCGAACCGGTGGAACCGAGGATCACCACGTCCTGCGGGCCGGGCCCGGACCGGTGGGGCGCTCGGGGATCGGCGAGCGGGGCGGCGGGGAGTGTCGTCACGGATCAGGCCGTGACGGGCGAGGTGTTCTCGACCACCGGGTGGTCGCTGACGAGGGGACCGGACGCGGAGGCGCCGCCCGGGGAGCCGACCTTCTCGAAGACCTCGGCGTTGGCGGGAGCGAACTCGTTCCACTGCTGCGGCAGATCATCCTCGTAGAAGATCGCCTCGACCGGGCAGACCGGCTCGCAGGCGCCGCAGTCGACGCATTCGTCGGGGTGGATGTACATCATCCGGGGCCCCTCGTAGATGCAGTCCACGGGGCACTCGTCGATGCAGGCCTTGTCCTTGAGGTCGACGCAGGGCTGAGCGATCACATACGTCACGGGATGGCTCCTTGGAGGTCGAAGGATGCGTGAGGTGGAGAGCGGTTACGCGCTGACGGTCCAGGTGTCGCTGCCGGCGAGGAGCGTGGCGAGGTCGCCCTTGCCGTTCTGTTCGATGGCGGTGTCGAGCTGGTCGGCCATCAGCGTGTCGTA
>NZ_JAPHNL010000226.1 GCF_026274175.1 Streptomyces beihaiensis | reverse complement strand
GCCCGCGCGCGCCGGCGCCGAAGACCCGGCCCCACTGGGCGAGCCGGTCGCGGCCCTCGGCGAGCAGCAGCATCAGGTACCCGGCGGCCGCGAGCAGGAACCACAGCCAGTCGGCGCTGCTCCGGGACAGGCCCGCCGCGACCGAGTACAGGGCGAGCAGCGGCAGTCCGGCCGGGGCGGCGCTGCGGAACGTCACCGCGAGCGCGTCCACCGCCAGGCCGATCACCAGGACCCCGCCCACCAGCATCAGCCGGATGCCGTCGGTCAGTGGCGCCGGGATCGCGTACCGGCTCACGTCCTGGCCGCCCGTCTGGAGCAACAGCCCGAACTGCCGCAGCGCGTCCGGACCGGGCAGGACCCCGCCCAGCGCACGCCCACCGGCGAACACCACGGTCAGCAGCAGCAAGGAGACGACGGCCTGCGCCACGACGGTCAGCGGTCTGGGCAGCGGCACGCGGCGCGCCAGTGCGCCGGCCGCCGCCTGGATCACCAGCAGGATCGCTGCCTGCAGGATCCACGTCGAGCGGTCGACCAGGGGCAGCAGGGTGCACGCGGTGAGGAACGTGGCCAGCGTCGCGCAGACCGACAGGCGGGCACCGCCGCTCATGGCCGGCCCCCCGTCGTGCCCGGCATCGCCGCCGCGGGCGGTGTGACGGCGCCGGCGCCCGCGCGCTCGCGGTCCGCC
>NZ_JAPHNL010000225.1 GCF_026274175.1 Streptomyces beihaiensis | reverse complement strand
GTGTAGGTCTCCCCGTCGCTCCAGTCCTTGGCGCTCACCGTCAGGACGCTCTGCACGAAGTAGGAGGCGGGGGCCTTGGGCTCGGGCTCGGGCACCGGCGCGCTGGTCACGTACTTGTCGGCGGACACGGGCTCCCCCTTCTGCAGCCACTGCACGAACACGTCCGCCGGGGAGAAGCCCTTCACCAGGCAGGTGACCGAGGCCCACTCCTGCAGGCTCAGCTCCTCCGGGGCCGGCGGCAGCACGTACACGGACGGCATGTGCCTGGCGATCCCTCTGGGCTTGGAGACGCTCTGCTTCAGCGGCGAGGGCAGGTCCGTGTGGGTCACCGTGCACGTGAACCTGTCGCCCGACTCCCAGTCCTCCACGCAGACGGAGGCTTCGCCCCTGGCGCCGAAGGTGCCGTTGGCGTAGATCTCAGAGAAGACGATACTGGTCTTCAGAACCTCGCCGTCCTGGCGGGTCCAGGAGATGTTGAGGCTCTCCCTGGTGACGAGGCCCGTGACCAGGCAGGAAAGCTTGGCCGACTTGGTGAGGAAGATGCCAGCGAAGGAGGGGGCGATGGCGAAGACGGTGATGGGAGAGTTGGGATTGGAGGTGCACAGAGAGGACGCGTTCTTCTCGTAGTTCAGCCCTTTGTGCTCCACCTGGCAGGTGAAGACGCTCTGGCTGAGCCACTCGGACTCCGTGACGGTCAGCATGCTGTGGAGCCTGTAGGTCACCGGACTGGACTGTAGGGTCTCCACGGGGC
>NZ_JAPHNL010000224.1 GCF_026274175.1 Streptomyces beihaiensis | reverse complement strand
CGTGACTGGGCCGCGGCCGAGCGCGAGGGTCGTAGCATCGCCCCGTTCATCACCCGCCTCAACGAGATCCGGCGCCGTCACCCGGCCCTGCACCGGCTGCGCGGCATCCACTTCCACCACGCCGACAAGGAAGAGGTGATCGTGTATTCGAAGACAGCCGACGGCGCACACGGTTCGAACACGGTTCTGGTGGTCGTGAACCTCGACCCGCACCACACCCAGGAGGCCACGGTCTCGTTGGACATGCCGCAGCTGGGGCTCGGCCCGCACGAGACCGCCCTGGTGCGGGACGAGCTCACCGGCGACGTCTACCACTGGGGCAGGACGAACTACGTGCGCCTCGATCCGGGCCGGTCACCCGCGCACATCCTCACCGTCCAACGACCGTCCACGCCGCGATGAACGCTGCTCTGCCCAGGGATTCGGAGGGTCAACCACACCATGATCATGAATGAACCCGTCCCGGACACCTTCGAGGACACCCCCGCCAAGGACCGGGACCCTGACTGGTTCAAGCGTGCCGTCTTCTACGAGGTCCTCGTCCGCTCCTTCCAGGACAGCAACGGCGACGGCATCGGCGACCTCAAGGGCATCACCGCCAAGCTCGACTACCTGCAATGGCTCGGCGTCGACTGCCTGTGGCTGCCGCCGTTCTTCAAGTCCCCGCTGCGTGACGGCGGTTACGACGTGGCGGACTACACCTCGGTCCTGCCCGAATTCGGCGATCTGGCGGACTTCGTGGAGTTCGTGGACGCGGCGCATCAGCGGGGCATGCGGGTGATCATCGACTTCGTCATGAACCACACCAG
>NZ_JAPHNL010000223.1 GCF_026274175.1 Streptomyces beihaiensis | reverse complement strand
GACGGCGTCGACGCGGCCCTGCGCGGGCGCGCGAAGCCACGCGCCCGTGAGCGCGCGCAGCCGCGGACCAGCCAGAGCTTCGATGCCGGCTGGTGCCGCGGGCTGGCCGGCACGGCGCTGAGCGCGACCGCGCCGGGCGGCCACGCGGACGAGCGTCTCCTTGCCGTGGCCGCCACCGTCGGCGTGGGCCCGCCGCGGAACCACTCGCTGTGCCACGGCGACCTCGGAGTCCTGGAACCGCTGGTCCAGTCGCGTGCCGCGGGCGACGAGCGCGCCGCCGCCGCGCTCGACCTCGCCGCGTCCCGGCTGCTGTGCTCCATCGACCGGCACGGGCTCCGCTGCGGCACCCCCGGCGGGGTGCCGACGCCGGGTCTGCTGACCGGACTCGCGGGCATCGGCTACGGGCTGCTGCGGCTGGGCTTCGGCCACTTGATCCCCTCGGTCCTGCTGCTGCGACCGGCGGCGGGGCCGGGTCCCGAACGACGCTCACCTCGCAGAGGAAAGGGAGAACACCATGAACGACGATGAGCTGACGACCGCGCAGACCGATCCGGAGGACCACACCGACGCCGAGGAGCAGCCGTCCCCCGCGGCGATGAGACAGGCGCGGATGCGTGTCGCCGTTCTCACCGGCCTCACGGTCGGTGCGGCGGCCGTGGCCGTGGTGGGCGGCGGGCCGACCACCGTGGCCGGGTGGCATTGACACCGTGTGCCCCGGGGCCGTCGAGCCCCGGGGCACGACCCGCGTCAGCCGGCGTTGAGGCCGGCCATGACATCGGCGGCGTAGTCGCACAACCGTGCCCGGTCCCCCGCCCCGGTCTTGGCCAGCAGACTGGCGACGTGTTTCTCCACCGTCCGGGCCGAGATGTGCAGCCGGTCCGCCAGCGCCTTGTTGCCCAGTCGGCCCTCCAGCAGACGGAACACGTCGAACTCGCGGCTGGTGACGCCCGCCGCGCGCAGCCGAGGGGGGATCTGGTCGGTGCCCACGCGCCGCTGACGCAGCAGAACACCGAGCCGGCGCAGCCGTGCCCGGCACGCATCGGCCACGGTCGTCGCCCCGGTCCGGTAGAAGTAGTCCTCGGCTTCTGTGAGCCAGCGGTACGGCTGTCCCCAGCCGCCCTCCAGGGCCGCGTCGGCAACCAGCCGCAGTCCCAGGTGCCGGGCCGTGGGGAAGACCTCCGCGCTGCGCATCGCGGCGTCGAGCGCGGTCTGTGCCTCCTCCGCTCGCCCCTCACGGCCCAGCAGCACCGCCTTGGACAGGCCGACGAACTGCCGGTTCCATCGCATCCGCCCGGCCTGGCCGGCGCTGACCCGATCGTGCTCCGCCCAGCCCGCGCGGCCGTCGAGCGTGCCGAGCAACAGGATCAGTCCGTGCGGCCCCGAGAGGTGGAAGAAGGTCTCCTGCCCGGGCTGCGCGGCCGACAGATCGGCGGCGATGTCCGCGCTGTTCGGGTCCTCGGTCAGCAGTGCGCAGAACAGTTCGGCCAGCCCCCGCGCCAGCGGTGCCTCACGTGAGCGCTCCCCGCCCTGCGCCCGGAACTCGGCCAGCGTGGCGCGCATCTGCGCCCGCTTGCCCTGGTGGGCCGCGAGGACCGCGCGCAGCATGAGCAGATACCGGCTGACCGAATGCAGTTTCAGCCGTCCGGTCTCCTCCAGGGCACCGTCGAGCAGGGTGGCCGCCCGGTCGAACTGGGAGCGCAGCACCGCGTCGAAGGCCAGCATGGCGCCGGCGTTGTGGGCGAGGCTCACGCACCCGGTGCGCAGAGCCTCCTTGTGGGCGTGGACGAGCACGTCGGTGGTGGCCTCGGCGAGCCAGGCGTTGTTGCCCAGGCCGATGAGTCCGTGGTTGCGCCAGATCATCAGGTCGCTGTCGGTCGCGATCCGCAGCGTGCGCCGGAAACATTCGTCGGACTCGCTCAGCGAGCGCCTGCGGCTGGCGAACCCCACCGCGTACCATGCCTGGCAGGCCAGCGCCGGGTCGCCGCGCCGCTCGGCGCCCTCGATGGCTCTGCGGGCCAGTTCCTCACTGCGCCCGACGCAGCCGTGCACCGGCTGGGACACCACGAGGAACGCCTCGACCGCGTCGATGCCCGCGGTCTGGCGTACGTCGGCGTCCCGCGGCACCAGCGCCCTGGCCAGCTCCACCTGGCGAAGCCCCTCGTCCCAGCGGCCGGCGACTTCCGCTGCCCGGGCCAGCCGCACATGCAGCTCCACCTGTCGGGTCGTCTCCCCCTCCACGTCGATCTGCCGCAGCCCGTCGGCGACCTGCAGGGCCCGGTCGAACTGCCCGTCGTCGGCGAGGGCGAAGAGCAGCGTCTCCAGCAGTTCCCGGCGCAGACCCCGATGGGTGGATGCTTCGCTCTCCTCGCCCAGCGTCTGCCGCGCCTCGTCCAGCAGGGCGATGGCCGTGCCCGGGCCGCTGCCGGCCAGCGCGCGCCGTGCCACCTCCAGGTACAGCTGGGCCGCCGCCGGCGGGTCGCCGCCCTGGCGGCGCAGTCGCGCCGCCAGGTGGCACCACGTGCCGGGCAGTTCCGGGTGCAGCTCCTCCACGGCGTCGGCCGCCCGGCGGGACAGCGCGGCCCGGTCCACCGGTGTGAGTCCGGCCAGCAGCGCCTCTTCGGCCAGCGGGTGTTCGAACGTGTACCAGTCCGGCCCGCGCTCGTCCGGTACCAGGAGCCCGTCCGCGACAGCGGAGCGCAGGCAGCTCAGCAGGGTGCTGTCGTCCAGATCGGTGCACCGCTGCACCACGGAGAGGGGGAAACCGCGGCCGAGGACGGCGGCTGCCGACAGCATGCGTGCTCCCCCGGGGCCGAGGCGGGCCGCCCGCTGTTCGATCGCCCGCACCAGCGTGAAGGGCACCCGTGAGCGCGGGGAGCCCGCCAGCCGCCACCTCCCGTCCTGGCAGAGGAGTTCCCTGGCTGTCCGCATGCTGCGGATGAGTTCCTCGGCCACGAAGGGAATGCCGCTGCTGTCCGCGAAGACGCGTCTGGAGACCTCAACCGGGAGTTCTTCGGGGCGGCAGCCGAGGCAGGCGGCGGCCAGCCGGTGCGTGTCCGGTTCGCAGAGGCGGCCGATCGGTACGAGTCGGCCCTCACGGCGCTGGACCACGGCGTTCGCGAGTTCCGACGCGGCGCAGGCGGCGGAGCGTACGGTGGCGACGACGGCGACCGGCTGATGCGCCAGGTTGGCCGCTATGTACTCGATGATCGCCAGCGTCTCCGGGTCCGCGTCGTGCAGGTCGTCGACGACCAGGAGGCATCCGCGGCCCCTGCCCTGCGCGGAGGCCAGCCGCAGAACGGCCTCGGCGAGAACGACGGGCGACCGGTCGACGCCCTCGCCGGTCCACCACTCGGGTACCAGACGCCCCAGCACGGGCAGGTACGGGCCGAGTTCGGCGGGCGGCTCCTCCAGCGTCCGGGCCAGCGAGAGCAGTGCCTCGCTCAGCGGGCGGTAGGGCACGAAGGGGCCGGTGGCCGTGCAACGTCCCTTGAGAACCACCATCCCGGACTCCAGTGCCCGGTCGGCCGTCTCGGTGACCAGTCTGGTCTTGCCTATCCCGGGTTCCCCCACGACGAACACCGCGGTCCCCCGTGACCGGCGGGCGTCGTCCAGGGCGTCGTGGAGGGCATCGGCCTCCGCGTCGCGGCCCACCAGGTCGGTGGCCCGGGGACGGACGCGGTCCGTCATCGTGCTCGCGGATCTTCCTGCGTCCCCGTCTGCCACGCGATGCTCCCGCCCCGCGCCCACCCACTGGGCGCCCGCTCGTCACCACACCCGCACCTGCTGCCAACTCTCCCCAATCTAGTAGTACTTAATCAAGTCGGTTCGGGTTCAGGCAGTTCTCGGCGGCAGGTGGTTCGATGCGACGCAAGGGCGCGCGTGATCACAGCGCAGCCTCGTCCAGGTCGAGACCACGCGCCGGACGCTCAGTCCTCCCGGCGCGCGTTCACCGTGAACTGGGCTCCGTCGGGATCGCACAGCACGGCCTCTCGCTCGTCCTCCGCCAGCACGCTTCCGCCCAGCTTCTCCGCTGCCCGCGCGCACCCGGCCACATCGGCCACCCTGAAGTGGACCTGCCAGTGTGGTCGGACCGAGGGGTCGGGGGCCGATTCGACCGCGCCCGATTCGAGGCGCGCCACCACACGGCCCTGACGCCGCAGCACGACCTCGTCGCCCTCGTACTCGACCTCGCAGCTTCCGGGGCGGTCCGAGGCCCAGTCGAGCGTCTCGCCGTAGAAGATGGCCGCGTCGATCGCGTCGCGCGTGTGCAGGGTGATGAAGGTCGGTGCCGCCTGTTGCCACGCCTGCCAGCCGCCGACCAGTTCGCCCTCCCAGATCCCGAACGTCGCGCCCGCCCTGTCGGCCAGCAGCGCCCCGCGGCCGGGCGGCAGCCGCAGCGGCCCGACCGCCACCGTGCCGCCACGCGCCTGGGCCCGCGCGGCGGCCTCGTCCGCGTCGGGCACCGCGAAGTACGGCGTCCAGGCCACCGCGATCTGCCAGGTCGTGGCGACCGCGGCGACCCCGGCGACGGGTACGGCGTCCGCGAGCGCGATCCGGAACCGGTCGCCCAGGCTGGCGCGGCGCCACCGCCACCCCAGGACCGCCCCGTAGAACTCCTGCGTCGCTTCCAGATCGCGGCCGGTCAGGCTCACCCAGCACGGCGCGCCGAACACCGAACCGGCGTAGACGACTTCTGTGGCAGAGCCCGGCTCCGCCGTCCTGTGGTTCATGGCCATCGCACCGTTCTGTTGCCCTGGCGGCCATCCTCACGGTGGCGCCGGCGGACAGTCCTCAGTACACACCGCCGTGTACCCCGGCGCCATTCCGGAAAACCCGACATGTCGTGACAGTCTTGCCACTCCACCTTCCTGACCTGGGCAGACGACCTGTGCGAAGTGGCCGCATGGAGGCGGCCCCGTCCCCGGTGCCCGCCCAGGTCGCCGGGTCAGCTCAGCGTCTTGGCCGCCGCCGGGTCGTACGGCTTCAGCTCGTCGAAGCGGTCGGTGAGCACCTTGACGGCCCACTCGGGGTCCTGGAGCAGCGCACGGCCGACGGCGACCATGTCGAACTCCTCGGCCTCCAGTCGGTCGAGGAGGTTGTCGATCCCCTTCACCGGGGAGCCCTCGCCCCGGAAGGCGTTCACGAAGTCACCGTCGAGGCCGACCGAGCCGACGCTGATGACCTGCTTGCCGGTGAGCTTCTTCGTCCAGCCGGCCAGGTTGAGGTCGGAGCCGTCGAATTCCGGCAGCCAGTACCGGCGCGTGGAGGCGTGGAACACGTCGACGCCGGCCGCCGCGAGCGGCGCGAGGATGGCCTCCAGCTCCTGCGGGGTGTCGGCGAGCCGGGCCGTGTAGTCCTGCTGCTTCCACTGGGAGTAGCGGAAGATGACCGGGAAGTGCGGGGAGACCTTCTCACGGACCGCCGCGACGATCTCCGCGGCGAACTTCGTCCGGGAGACCGGGTCGCCGCCGTAGGCGTCGGTGCGGCGGTTGGTGCCCTCCCACAGGAACTGGTCCACGAGGTACCCGTGGGCGCCGTGGAGCTCGACACCGTCGAAGCCGATGCGCTCGGCGTCCGCGGCGGCCTGCGCGAACGCGCCGACGACGTCGTCCAGGTCCTGCTGGGTCATGACCTTGCCGGTGACCTCGGCGCCCGCCGTGGTCAGGCCGGAGGGGCCGACGGCGGGAGCGTCCGGGTGGGGGGCGTCACCCTGATTGCGGACCATGCCGATGTGCCACAGCTGCGGGACGATGGTGCCGCCCGCCGCGTGAACGTCCTCGGCGACCTCGGCCCACCCGGCCAGCTGCCGCTCGCCGTGGAACCGCGGCACCCGGTCGCTCTGCCCGGCCGACTCGTGACCGACGTACGTGCCTTCGGTGACGATGAGGCCCACGCCCGCGGCGGCTCGGCGCGCGTAGTAGGAGCGCACGTCGTCGCCGGGTACGCCCCCGGGGGAGAACATGCGGGTCATCGGCGCCATCACGATCCGGTTCGGGACGGTGAGGCCGTTGAGCGCGATCGGGCGGGCCAGTATCCGGGCCGCGCGGGAGGCGGGCGTCGTGCCGGTCACGGAGGACTCCTCGGTGGTCATGGGGTTAACCGGTTGGTATGTGAGCATGCATTGTTACACCATCTGAAGTAACTGCGTGCGAGGGCCCCGCATTCCCCCGGGTTCCGGTCCGCCACGCGCACCCTCCGCCCGCGCGGGCGACGAGCGGCGCGTCAGAGCACGGCGTACCCGCCCGTCTTCCAGCAGATCGACGTCCGGCCCGTGACCGTCCGCCGGCCCCGCCCACCGCTCGCGCCTCGGTAGCATGCGGCGCATGGCCATCAGACTTGAGAACGTCGGTATCGCCGTTCGCGACCTTGAGGCGACGATCTCCTTCTTCACCGACCTCGGGCTCGAGGTCCTCGGCCGTGACAGGGTGAGCGGCGAATGGGCCGACACCGCCGTCGGCCTCGACGGCAATCACGCCGACATCGCGATGCTCCAGACCCCGGACGGTCACGGTCGCCTCGAACTCTTCCAATACATCCACCCCGAAGCGATCGAGACGCAACCCACTCTTCCCCACGAGATCGGCATGCATCGCGTCGCCTTCTCCGTCGACGACATCGACAAAGCCCTGGAGACCGCCGCGAAGCACGGATGCCGTCCACTGCGCGGTGTGGCGACCTACCAGGACACCTACAAGCTCGCCTACGTCCGCGGCCCCAGCGGCATCATCGTGATGCTCGCCGAGGAACTGCGGAAGGGCTGACGGCCCTCGCCACGAACCGCCTCGCGGGTACGGCCGGTTCCTGGCGGCCGACCCCTCCTGTCGGCACGACCGTCCGCTGATCCTGCGGCGTCGGGAACAGCACGTCCGGGCGACGCTGTTGCACGGGCGAGAAGACCGGCGCGCGGGCACCGCACTGCTCGTAGACACATACGCCCCGCCTCGGTCGACGACACGCGTCGACCGCACACAGGAGGACTGCTCCATGAACAACGGCCCCTTGACGCTCATGGCCGTGCACGCTCACCCCGACGACGAGGCCACCGGTACGGGAGGCGTGCTCGCCCGCTACGCGGCCGAGGGAGTACGTACCGTTCTCGTCACCTGCACCGACGGCGGATGCGGTGACGGGCCAGGGGGCGTCAAGCCGGGCGAGGCCGGACACGATCCGGCGGCCGTCGCCCGCCTGCGACGGCAAGAACTTGAGGCGAGTTGCGAGATTCTCAAGATCAGCCACCTTGAACTGCTGGATTACGCCGACTCAGGGATGATGGGCTGGCCGAGCAACAGCGCGGCCGGATCCTTCTGGCAGACCCCGGTCGAGGAAGGCGCGGCGCGGCTCGCCGAACTGATGCGGCGCTACCGGCCCGATGTGGTCGTCACCTACGACGAGAACGGCTTCTACGGCCACCCCGACCACATCCAGGCCAACCGCATCACGATGGCGGCACTGGCGACGACGTCGCTCACGCCCAAGGTGTACTGGACCACGGCGCCCCACTCGATGATGCGGCGATTCCAGGAGCTGATGCGCGAGTTCGGCGGGGACGCTCCGGAGCCGGACCCCGCCGAGACCGCCGCCATGGCCGAGATCGGGCTGCCCGACGACGAGATCAGCACCTGGGTCGACACCACCGCGTTCGGCGGTCAGAAGTTCGACGCGCTGGCCGCGCACGCCAGCCAGAGCGAGAACATCTTCTTCCTCGGGATGGGCCGGGAGAGGTTCACCGAGTTGATGGGGGTGGAGACCTTCGTACGCGTCCAGGACACCACCGGTGCGGCCCTCCCCGAGAACGATCTGTTCGCCGGACTGCGCTGAGGGCGTCCGCCGGGTGCGGCCGGACGGCTCTCGTCGAGCCTTGACCGCGGCTGCGGCGCAGACGGGGTTCGCGGACCCCGTCCGCGCCGCCGCGCGGGCCGCGGTCCGTGCCGGCCGGCTCGGGCCCTCTTGCCGACTTGGTCTGTACCTGCCACGCTTCCGGCGCCGCCCCCTTCCCTTCGGCCACGGAGGACCGGATGCGTCTCAGACTTCTCGGCGTACTGGCTCTGCTCACTGCTCTCATCACCCCACTGGCCTCGCCCGCCTCGGCCGCCACGACTCTCACCCCGCCGCAGATCTACGGTGCCTGGCACTGCGGTGACGACGCCTGCGTCTGGGGCACGGTGCGGGACGTGAGCGAGTTCGACTCCAAGAACCACTGGCTGATCGACCGCGGGGACGGGCGGCCGTCCGTCAACCTCGTCGTCCTCAGCTTCGTCAATCCGCTGAAACTGCTGCATCACACGGACGACGCCACGACCGCGGGCGGCGTGCCCAAGGGCATGACGCCCGACATCGTCGACTACTTCACCTCGCGCGGAATCCGCGTGATGCTCTCCATCGGCGGCATCACCTACACCGACGACTGGGACTCCGCTCTCGCCGAGAACCCCACGCAGCTCGGACTGAACGCCGCCGCCGTCGCCTCCCGGCTCGGCGTCGGCATCGAGATCGACTACGAACAGAACACCGGCCCCGACCTGGCCGGGCTGCAATCCTTCATCGACGCCTACCGGTCCGTGCACCCGTACGACGCCACGGGTGCCGACCCGGCAGCCCGGCTCACCATCGACACCGCCGCCGGTGACCGCTGGCTCATCGACATCAACCGCAAGGCCACCAGCGACTGGCTGCGCACCGACACTCCTGTCCTCGACTACGCCAACGCGATGGTGCCCTCCCGTCAGCCCTCCACCAGCTCGGCCATCGCCAACTGGCAGGAGCACGTGGACGGCAAGCCCACCTACTCTCCGCCGGTGCCGCCGCTCGCGCCGGCCAAGTTCACCGGCTCCGTCTACATCAGCGACCAGCGCAAGGTGTTGCCCGAGTGCACGGACTTCGCGAACTCGCTGCAGAACTCCACGGGTTCGTTCACACAGAGCGTCGCGCCCGACGGAGCGGGCAGCAGCTCCGGAATGCTCGGCTACATGTTCTGGGCCGCCGAGAAGCCGTCCTCGCGAGGCTCGGGCACCGTACCGCCGAACACCTGTGAGGGCGGCGTCGGCGCCGGTGCCACCGCCTACGGGATGCCGCTGCCGATGCCGCCCCTGCGGCAGAGCTGAGTTCGAGGTGCGCCGCGGTGGAGCTTCAGGCCCCACCGCGGCCACGTCGCTGCCCGCCGGGCGGCACCGGCCATGACGCGTCGAACGAGCCGGCGGCCGTCTCCACCCGGCCGCAGCCCGTGAACCGCGGCCATCGGGTCTGCCGGGCACTCGCCCCGAGGGCGCGCGCGTGGGCGCCGCTTCGGCTCCGTCCTCGTACCGGCCCTGACGGCAGGTCTCTTCGTGGTGGTCAAACGTAGGATCAGCTGCCATGACCATCAACGTGCCCTGGACGTCCGGGACCTGGACCACTCAGCCCGCCGCGACCCGTGAAGCGGACGGGCGACTGCTGGTGACCGCTGTCGAAGGCAGCGACGCGTGGCGGCGGACCTGCTACGGATTCGTTCACGACGACGAGCACGCGCTGCTCGCCGACTGGAGCCGGGAGCAGGCCGTCGAGGTCACCGTCAAGGCTGATTTCACCGAGCAGTTCGACCAGGCCGGGCTGTTCGTCCGCGTCGCCGCCGAGCGGTGGATCAAGGCGGGCCTGGAGTTCGCCGACGGTGCGCTCGGCCTCGGCGCCGTCGTCACCGACGGGTACTCCGACTGGTCGAGTACGCCTGTGCCCGACTGGGCGGGCCGGGAGGTGACGGTACGAGCCTCGCGGATCGGGGACGCGGTGGCCGTCCGGGCCCGGGTCGAGGACGAGCCGTGGCGGCTGATACGTCTGACTCCGCTCGCACCGAGCGCGCGCACGCAGGCGGGCCCGTACTGCTGCGCCCCGACCCGCGCCGGACTGACGCTCGAGTTCGCCTCGTGGCGGCTGACCGAGCCCGACGCCGCGTTGCACTGACACGTCGGGCTCCGCGCGGCTACTCGGAGGGGAACTTGTAGCTGCTGGGCACCGAGATCTTCGCCCCGGCCTTGCCGTAGACGATCGCGATCTCCTCGTGATCGGTGAGCTTGATCGCGCCCGGGTTGCCCGTCCGCTCCTTGCCGTTCACGTAGACACGGAGCGTGTTGCCGTTGCCCGCGGTCAGGGCGCCGATGTTGTTCTTGGTCAGCGACACGTTCCACTCGGTCATGAACTGACCGAGGGTGAAGTCGGCCTGCTTCGGCGACTCGATGTGGATCACACCGGTGGCGTCGTGCGCGTGCAGCGGGCTGATCTGCTGGTGCGCCTGGTCGATGCCGATGAACGCCGGTACGGTCACCGGTTTGCCGTCGACGATCACGTCGAGGTGGGCGTGGATGTGTTCCGCCGAGCCCTCCTCGCCGAGCATCGGCAGCCCGGCCGCCTTCACTCGTGCCGCGGCATCCGCGGGGGCGGCCCACGGCGGCTTCGAGGTGGCGCCCTTGACGTGGGTCAGCGGCGTGCTGGGGATGTCCTTGATCTTGCCGTCGTCGGACGAGCTGGCCGCCGTGGACTTGCCGGACTTGGCGCCGGAGTCGTGCACGGCCACCGCCGCGATCGTGGCGCCCGCGGCCAGCACCACGACGCCACCGGTGATCGCGGCGCGGCGCACCAGGCGGCGGCGTGCCTCTTCCTGCTTGGCCTGCTCTCGGGCCGCGGCCAGACGGGCCCGGCGTTCCTGTGCGGCGGCCTTGTTGCTCTTGCTGCTCATGGAGGAGGACATCCGATCAGCCGATCCGGACGGACCGCTTCGCACTGCCCGTCCAGAAGTCGTCGATGACACCCGGAACGGAGGCGTTCCCGGCCGCGTAGAGGATAACGAACCGGCGTGCGAAGCGGTCCCGCAGGTCGCATACCCGGCCCTGCGGACGCGGCGCTTCAGTGATGGTGCCCGGCGTGGTCGTGGCCCGGGTCGGGTGAGCCGCCCATCATGCGCAGCATGGGCGGTCCTCCGGTGCGCCAGAAGCGGGCCAGGAGGGCCGCGGCCAGCAGGAGGAAGGCGATGTTCAGCCAGGTGGTGTAGTTCCAGCTGATGCCCGCTGTGGGGATCTTCGCGTCGGCCTGGTCGGGGATCAGGCCGAGTCCCGAGAAGACGAACTCCACGATGTACCCGGCGACCACCATGGCGAGGTAGAAGGTGCCCAGGAGGAAGGCGGCCGTCCTGGCGCCGTAGTACTTCCGGTAGATGTTGAGGATCGGCAGGATCAGCAGGTCGGCGAAGATGAACGCCACCACGCCGCCGAAACTGATGCCGCCCTTCCACAGCACCACCGCCAGCGGCACGTTGCCGATGGAGCACACGAACGACGCCATCGCCACCAGCGGCCCGACGACCGGGCCCCACAGCTTGGCGGCGAGGGGGTGGCCGTCGAAGAAGAAGGTGCGCCAGAAGGAGTCGGGAACCCAGGCGGCGATGGCGCCCGCGACGAGCAGGCCGACGATCAGGTCGCGCAGGATCGCCGCCCACTCCATGACGAAGACGTGCGAGGTGGAGGTGAATCCCTCGCGGGAGAACAGGCGCCGCGCGAACGAGCCTTCACGCTGAACGGACATGTCCATCGCGGCGTGCCCCTCCATCGAGCCGGCCAGTCCGCGTTCGGCCTGTTCGCGCGCGCCGCGCACAAGCTCGTCTCGCAGGAGGACACGGAACAGGACCGCGAGCAGGACGATCATGATCGGCCCGCCGACGAACTCCGCGGCGGTGAACTGCCAGCCCATCAGCAGGGCCAGGATCACTCCGAGCTCGACGACCAGGTTGGTGGAGGCGATCTCGAAGGCCATCGCGGCGGTGAAGTTCGCGCCCTTGCGAAACAGGGAGCGGGCCAGCGCGACCGCCGCGTACGAGCAGGACGAGGACGCGGCGCCCAGGCCGGCGGCGACGGCGAGGGTGCGCGGCCGGTCGTCGCCCAGGAGCGAGACCACGGTGGACTTGTGGACCACGGCCTGGACGACGGCGGACAGGGCGAAGCCCAGGATCAGGGCCCAGGTGATCTCCCAGGTCATCGAACCGGTGATCGACAGTGCGTGCAGTACGGCGTGCATCTGTGAACCCTTCCCCCGCGGCGCGCGGTTCGCGCGCACGGTCACCGGACCGGATCTGGATCATGCCACGCGCGGACCGGCGAGCGTGACGGTGACCGGGCGGTGGACGGCGGCCTCGGGCTGCGAGACCGCGTACGAGACCGTTGCGATGCTCCTCGGTACGGGCAAGGTGCTCGCCCGGTGCGCCGGTGTCACGAGCTCGTAGGCGTGGAGGACGGCTTCGAGTTGTTCGCCGGGGTGCCGGCCCGGTCACGGACGCGGGGTGAGGTGTTCGGGACGCGCTCTCCCACGGCGTCCGTCCCAGGCGGCCAGGATCGACTCCACTCGTCGGGTGACTTTGTGATCCTTGGCCCTGCGGCTGTCGCGAGGGGCGCCGGGTGCGTCGCCGTGGTGGGAGTGCGACTGCGGCATCCCACCACGGCGTGCCCCGCCGTCACCCGCTACGGCAGGCTGTGCACCTTCGGGCCGACCGTGTTCGACCACGTGTTGCCCGCCGTGGCGTCCCAGTTGGTGGACCAGGTCATCGCACCGCGCAGGCCCGGGTAGGTCTTCGCGGGCTTGAACGAGCCGCATCCGGTGCCGCGGGCCAGGCAGTCCAGGGCGTTGTTCACGACCGAGGGGTTCACGTAGCCGCTGCCCGCGCCCCGCGTGGACGCCGGTACACCGATCCCGACCTGCGAGGGAGCGAGGCCGCCCTGCAACTGGATGCAGGCCAGTGCGGTGAGGAAGTCGACCGAGCCCTGGCTGTATACCTTGCCGTCGCAGCCCAGCATGGAACCGCTGTTGTAGTACTGGGTGTTGACGACGGTGAGGATGTCCTTCACGTTCAGTGCCGTCTTGAAGTACTCGGCGGAGGTCGACTGCATGTCGATGGTCTGCGGCGCCATGGTCAGCACCAGGTTCGGTCCGGCCTTCGCCGACAGGGCGCGCAGCGCCTTGGTCATGTAGGTCGAGTTCAGGCCGTTCTCCAGGTCGATGTCGACGCCGTCGAACCCGTACTCCTGCATGAGGGAGTACGCGCTGTCGGCGAACGCGGTCGCGGAGGCGTCGCTGTTGACGGTGATGCTGCCCTTCTCGCCGCCGACAGAGAGGATGACGGACTTGCCCGCCGCGTGCTTGGCGGCGATGTCGGCCTTGAAGTCGGCGTCGGAGGCGTAGCCGACGGCCGGGTCCAGGTTGAACGTGATCTGGCCGGGCGTGGACGTGGCGTCGGCGAACGCCACCGCGATGATGTCGTACTGCGAGGAGACGTCGCGCAGCTTCTGCACGGTCGCGCCGTTGTCGAAGTTCTGCCAGTAACCGGTCAGGGCGTGCGCGGGCACGGTGGTTCCGCCTCCGCCTCCGCCACCGCCGCCCGCGGCCGCCGTCCGTACGTCCACGGCCGTCGACCTGGCGGACTCGCCGGCCGCGTTGGTGGCGCTGACCTGGAAGCTGTACGAGGTGTCGGCGGTCAGGCCGGTGACCTCGTCCGACGCGCCGGTCACGGAGGCGACCTTCGTGCCGTCCCGGTAGACGTTGTAGCCGGTGGCCGTGGCCACCGGTGTCCAGGACAGGTCGACCGACGAGGAGGTCGTCGTGCCCGCCGCGAGGCCCGTCGGCACGGCGGGGACGCCGACCGGGTCGGTGCCGCCGCCCCCGTCGGGCCCGAACACGCTGACGTCGTCGGCGTAGTAGGCACTCTGTCCGTACCAGCCGTGCAGATACACGGTGACCGACGTGGTGTCGGCACCGGTCGTGAACGTGGTGGACAGCTGCTGCCAGGAGGACGCGCTCGGTGTCCACGTGGACACGTCGGTGGTGCCGGTGCCGCTGGCGCCGAGGTACACGTAGGAGCCCTGGACCCAACTGCTCAAGGTGTACGTCGAGTCGGGCTTGACGGCGACGGTCTGCGAGCACTGCCCGGTGTCCTGGCTCGTCGGGGTCGCCTTGAGCGCCCCCGCACCGCTGTGCACGGGTGAGGAGACGGCCGTACCGCTGTCGGCGGTACAGGTCCAGTCGGTCAGGCCCGATTCGAAGCCTGCGTTCTTGGCGACGTTGACGTCGGCGGCCTGGGCGGGCGCGGCGAGCGCGGTGACGCCGAGCGCGGCGGCCGAGGTCGCGGCCAGTACGCCGCCGAGCCATCGGCGGACGCCTGGTCTGCCATGACGTGCACGGTCCACGGGTGCCTCCGGGAGGAACTGGGGTACGGGGGTGAGAAACGACGGCCGCCGTTGTTGAGCGCAAAACTGGTCCAGACCAATAGAGTTGTCAAGACCCCCGGAGACAACGAAGCCCCTGACTCCGCGGAACGGAGTCAGGGGCGAGGGGGCTCAGTGGCAGTGCCCCGACCCCGTGTCGTGGTACGAAGACGCCCCGGTGGTGGCGTCCGGATCCTTCATCGCCGAGTCGTACCTCCAGCTGTAACCGCCCGGCGTGAGCGTGAACTTCATGACGCCGTAGAACTGGTCCGTCGCCGCCGCGGGTTTCGGCGTCGAGGGGGCGAGCTTGTCCAGCCCTTCGCCGCCGGTACCGACGATGAACTCCCGGATCCCGTGGGCGGGGTCGGCCGCACCGTCGGGATTCATCGGAGCGAAGCGGCTGTAGAGGTGCTCGTGCCCGTTGAGAACGAGGTCGGCGTGGTGCCGGTAGAGCAGCTTCCACCACTCCTTCGACACCTTGCCCTCGCGGCTGACGTCACCGGAGGCGCTGAACAGCGGTTGGTGCCAGTACGCCAGGGTGCATGCGCCGGGGTGGGCCTTCAGGTCCGCGGACAGCCAGTCCGTCTGCGCCCGCATCCACGAGCCGTTCGGGTCGCAGCCGCCCGGCATCACCTTGCACTGGCTGTTGAGCGAGATGATGTGCCAGCCGTTGACGTCGTACGAGTACCAGCCCTCGCCGGTGGTGCCGGCCTGGCCGTGCGGCTGGGGCAGCGGCTGGGTGAAGGTGTTGCCCTTGGCGTCGGTGAACGTGGTCAGCTTCGGGGTGCCGTCGGCGTTGACCTGGTAGCCGTTGTAGTAGTCGAAGTAGCCGGTGCCCTCGACGCCGGTCTCGCCGTGCGAGGTGTAGAACTCATGGTTGCCCGGCGCGGGACGCTGCAGGAACTTGAACGCGCCCCAGGTCCGGTCGAAGGACCCCATGAAGTCCTCGTACCGGCCCGTCTGGTACTGCTCGTCCCCCATGATCGCGGCGAGATCCGGACGCATCGCCTCCACCTGGTCGGCGGTGGCCACCATCGCCGCGGTGCGCGTGTGGGAGCACAGGTCGGTGGGCTTCTCGCCCTCCTCGGCCTCGCCCGGCTGGCAGGCGATGTCGCCGACGGCCGCCAGCACGACGGCCTTGCTCTTGCCGCCGCCCCCGTAGGGCCAGTTCCCGTCCGTCTCCGCACGGACCGAGGCCGCGGTCACCAGACCCGCCGCCATCGCCGCCGCCACCCCCGACGCCACCAGCCACCTGGACCGCCTGCCGAGTCTGCGCATCGCCCGATCCCCTCTCCACGCACGGAATGACCTCGCAGAGAGTGGACCCGCCGCCTCAACACACGACGGCATCGAGGTGACATTGACATGAGCTCTTCATTTCCGGGGTGCGATCCCGTCCGGTCCCGCGGCGGGCAATTCCGGAATCTTCGTCGCCCGTGAGGGCCCTGTGCCGTTAATATGTTCGAGCTTGTGACCACCTACGTTTGTCAGTTCTTCACCGCAAGCCTGTCCGGCGGGCGCTGTCCGTGGCCCGTTTCGCCCGCATTCAGCATTGAGTCGGATACGTGAAGCCCACACCACCTCTCATATCCTCGCCCCGCCGGTCCGACCCGACCGGAACCGCGTGGCACCGGTCACACACCATGCTGTGGGCCGCGGCGGGGGCGGCGACGCTCGGGCTCCTCATCGCGCTGGAGTTCGCGGCGCACCACTACGGCGAGCACGGGCCGGTCGTCAACACGGCGCGGGAGCTGGTCCTCACACCCCGCTCGGGGCCGCTGCTGTACGCCGGCCTGGCATTGACGATGGTGGTGCTCACCTGGCGGCAGCGGCTCATCGCGGCCGCCGCGGCGGTGGGGATCGACGGTGTCTTCCTGCTGGTGCGGTGGGCGATCGGAGCCTCCCCGCAGTTCGGGAACGGCGCGTTGTGGGTGCTGATGGGCTGCGCGGCGGCCGGCATCGCGCTGCGCCGTGGTGAGGAACGCGCGCTGTTGCTCAAGGGCGCGGGCCTCGGCCTGCTGCTGGTGGCCGGGCACAAGATCGGCGACACATGGCTGCTGATCACGTCGAAGACGCGCCCCTCGGTGCTCGACGCGTACACGGCCACCGCCGATCACGCGCTGGGAGACCCGTCGTGGGTGGCCGGCCGGATCGTCGAGGCGTCCGGGCCGTTCGGCAGCCATTTTCTCCATCTGGTGTATGGGCAACTGCCGTTGGCGGCGGCGCTCGTCGGCCTCTACCAGTTGCGTCACGTGGCGGTCGAGAGACGTTTTCCGCGCCACCATCTGGTCCGCACCTTCCTGGCCATCGGGCTGCTCGGACCGGTCGTCTACATGCTCTTCCCCGTCGTCGGTCCGGTCTTCGCCTACGGCGCGGAGGGCGGGCGGTGGGCGGCGGCCGACGTGTGGCCGCACACGCTTCCCTCGATCGGCGTCCCGCACCCGTTCCCGTTCGACCAGATCACACCGCGCAACTGCATGCCGAGCCTGCACACCGCATGGGCCACGTCACTGTTCATCCACACCCGCAAGGGTTCCCGCCCCGTGCGCTGGGCGGGCGCCTTCTGGCTGGTCGCCACTCTCGCCGCGACGCTCGGCTTCGGCTACCACTACGGCACGGACCTGCTGGCCGGAGCGGTCTTCGCGCTCACCATCGACGCCGCCCTGCGTGCCACGGCGGACGGCTGGGCGCTGTGGGACCGCGCCGCCACCCGCCTGACCGTCCACGGCTCGGCCGTGTTCGTCCTGCTCCTCGTCTCGTACCGCTACCTGCCCACGCACATGGCCGCCCGCCCGTGGCTGTTCGGGCCGCTCCTGCTCGCGGCGACCGCGTCCGTCGTCCACCAGTACGTACGCGTCACCCGGGGCTGGGATGCCAGGTCCGAACCCGAACCGCGGCCCGGGGCCCGG
Source organism: Streptomyces beihaiensis (assembly GCF_026274175.1). Classification (GTDB taxonomy): domain Bacteria; phylum Actinomycetota; class Actinomycetes; order Streptomycetales; family Streptomycetaceae; genus Streptomyces; species Streptomyces beihaiensis. The sequence continues at coordinate 41,444 of NZ_JAPHNL010000223.1, read as the reverse complement.
CTCGTGGGCCCGCAGTCAGTGGCCGAGGCGGAGGCCGGGGCGGCCTGACGGCCGTACGGGCGCCGCGTCGTCCTCCCGGTCGGTGGCCGGGAGGACGACGCCCAGGTGCGCCCGTCGTGTGCCGGGCTCGGTCAGCCGACCGTCAGGGAGAAGGGGCCGGCGAGGGCCGTGTAGCCGTCGTCGCTGAGGTAGTACACGTCGTAGCGGCCCGGACCGTTCAGCTTGCTGGTGGAGAAGGTCAGGGCACCGCTGGCGTTCGGCGCGTAGGACCAGGTCAGGGAGGACTGGCTGCCGGGGGTGACACCCGCCGGGTAGATGCCGATCCAGTTCTTGGCGTGGACCTGGGAGGCGGACGGGACCGCGTAACGGAAGGTGACGTTGCCGCCGTCCGCGACGGCGTTCAGGTCGCCGTCGAGTGTCGGGGATGTCGCGGTGGCGGGGCTGAAGGCCGCGTTGAGCGGGGTCGCGTATTTGTCGTTGGCCGTCAGGGCGGGCAGGCCGAGGGCCGATTCGATGGTGCGGGCTATGCCGTAGTGGTCGTAGTGGGCCGGGCTGCTGGTGGTGGCGGGGACCGTGTTCTGCGAGCCGAGGACCGTCGTGACCACGTGGTTGTAGCCCTCGCTCTCGCTCTCGTCCCAGGTCAGGATGAGCAGGGAGCGCTGCTGCGTCCAGGCCGGGGAGGCCAGGACCGGCGCGAGGGTCTGCTTGAGCCAGCCGTCCTGGGTGCGCAGGCTGGTGGCGCTGCCGTTGCCCGATGCCTCACCGTCGTAGTAGTCGTCGGCCGCGATCCACGAGAAGTCGGGGGTGGTGGCCGCCGAGCGGAGGTCGGTGGTCAGCTGCGTGGTGTCGAACAGGTGGGACGCGCACCGGGCGGCATCTCCGCTGACGTCGGTGTAGTTGATGAAGGGCGCGTCGTCGGGCTCGTAGTAACTGTCGTGGTCGTTCTTGGTGTTGCAGGGGGTGCCCATGCCCTGCTCGTATGCCTTCCAGGTCTTGCCCGCGGCTTCGAGGGTGTCGCCCAGGTTGCGCTGCGGCGCATTGATGTTCGGCCAGTACGTGGCGCCCTTGGTGTACGTGTCGCCGCCCGCGATGGCGAGGTAGTTCTCGTCGCTGGGGTGGTAGACGCCGTGGTAGTCGGTGAGGGTGGCGCCCTGGGACATGAGGCTGTGCATGAACGGCGTGTCCGCCGGATCGTTCATGACCTCGGAGTAGTCGGTGTTCTCCATCATGACCGTGAACACGTGGTCGTAGCCCGGGACCCGGGAGACGGGCGGCGCGAGCGGCGCCGGGGCCGTGACCGGGGTGTCGAGCGTGAGGGAGAGATTGTCGAGGTAGCCGGTCTCGTGACTGGTGGAGAGGAACTGGACCTCGACCTGGATGGAGCGGGTCTTGGCCGGGACCGCTCCGGAGGCTCCGCGCGAGAGGAACTTGGTGCCGAGGCCGCGGTCCGTCGCGGAGACGGTGGGCAGTTCGGCGGCGCCGAGCGGGCGGCCCTGGCCGTCGTGGAAGTGCAGGCTCACGGCGACGTGGCCGCTGTAGACGGTCCAGCCGCCGAGCCAGGCGGAGAGGTCGTAGTGGACCGTGCCGCCGTCGATGGCCGCGGCGGCCGAGGACACGTCGGCCGTCTGCGTCATGGCGCCGTCGCCGAAGTTGCCGGGGCCGAAGAAGGACTTGCCGGGGGTCTTGCCGTCGTCGGGCAGCCCGAAGGAGGCGACCGAGTGGCACATCACGTTCAGGCCGCCGGACTCGGTGGTCCAGCCGGGCACCGTGGTGGCGGCGGCCCAGTCGTCGGTGCAGTAACCGCCGCTCTCCGCGTCGCCGTTGACGATCAGGTTGCCGCTGGTGGCGGCTGCCCGGGCGGAGGCCGGAGCAAAGACGAGCAGAGCACCGAGGAGGGTGAGGAGCCCGCCGAGGGATCTCCAGCGCTGTCGCATACGTGGTACCTCGTCCCGTTGATGGGGTGCCGTGAAGCACCGCTCCACGGCCTGACTGTGCGCAACGAACGGAACATGAGTACGGGAAATTACTGACCAGTGGAAGAACCTGCCCCAAACTTGATCAGACAAGTTCGGGGCCAGACAAGGGAGGCGCGCGCCCGCGCGCGGGTGCGGAGCCGCGCGACCGCCGACCGTGGCGTTCACGCCAAACGGGGGCGATTTTCACGCGGCCTCCCGTCCGCGACCCGCTGTCGCCCCGACGATCGCGCACGCACGGCTAATCTCGCTCTTGACCATTGATTGACCTTTCATTGGCACTTGTTTGACGTCTGCGACACCTGCGACATCCGTCCTGCCCGCCCGACGCGCCCCCCACGGCGCGCCAGGAGGAAGCCAACACGCCATGCAGCCCCTCATCGACAACGCCCGGACCTTCGGCAGGCGCCCTGAGGAGTTCGCCTCCCTCGCCCAGGGCCAGCAGCCCCAGGCCCTCTTCATCACCTGCTCCGACTCACGCGTCGTACCCGCCCTGATCACCGGCGCCCGCCCCGGAGAACTCTTCGAACTGCGCACCGCGGGCAACATCGTCCCCGCTCATCCCGACGGCCGCCCCAGCGGAGAGGCCGCCACCATCGAGTACGCCGTGCAGGTGCTCGGCGTGCGCGACATCGTCGTGTGCGGCCACTCCCACTGCGGCGCCATCGGCGCCCTCGTACGCGGCGAGGACCTCCAGGCCGTTCCCGCCGTCAAGGAGTGGCTCGCCCACGCCGCCGACCCACCCACCGGCCACGACCCGTCGGATCCCACGGTCGCCGACGCCGTGCAGCAGCACGTCCTGGCCCAGCTGCTCAGACTGCGCTCCTATCCGTGCGTGCGACAGCGCCTCGAACAGGATCTGATCCGGCTGCGCGGCTGGTACTACGAAGTCCACACCGGAGGCGTACGCGAACACCGCGCCGACACCGACACCTTCGAGGTCCTGTGAACCGCCTGATGCTCCGATTCCCCCACCTCAAGCGGGACTTCACCGCGTCCCTCGTCGTCTTCCTCGTCGCCCTGCCCCTGTGCGTGGGCGTCGCCGTCGCCTCGGGCGTCCCGGCCGAACTCGGCCTGATCACCGGCATCGTGGGCGGTCTCGTCACCGGCGTCATGCGCGGCAGCAGCCTCCAGGTGTCGGGGCCGGCCGCCGGTCTGACCGTTCTCGTGTACGAGGCCGTCAAGGAGTACGGCCTGCCCGTCCTCGGCGTCATCGTCCTGGCCACCGGGCTGCTCCAGATCGCCATGGGGGCCTGCGGAGCGGGCCGCTACTTCCGGGCGATATCGGTGTCCGTGGTCGAAGGGATGCTCGCCGGGATAGGCCTCGTCCTCATAGCGGGCCAGCTCTATCCGGTCGTGGGCGAGGCGGCCCCGCAGACGGGTCCGGCCAAGCTGGCCCGTCTTCCCCAGGCGCTGATCGGCGCGTTCGACTCCTCGCACTCGCTCGCCTCACTCGCTCTGGGAGCCGGGACCGTCGCCGTCGTGGTGCTGTGGAAGCACCTGCCGCCCAAGGCCCGTGCGGTGCCCGGTCCACTGGCCGCGGTCGCTCTGGCCACGTTCGTCTCCGTGGCACTCGACGCACCGGTGGCACGCGTGGAGGTCAGCGGCCTGCTCGGGGCGGTGCAGCCCCCGTCGCTGGACGCCTTCGGCGAACTCGCCGGGCCGGGACCGCTCGCCACGGTTGTCGCCTTCACCCTGATCGCGTCCGCCGAGTCCCTGTTCAGCGCCGCCGCCGTGGACCGCCTGCACAACGGGCCGCGCACCGCGTACGACAAGGAGCTCATCGCCCAGGGCACCGGCAACACCGTGTGCGGAGTGCTCGGCGCGCTCCCGATGACCGCGGTGATCGTGCGCAGCGCGGCCAACGTCCAGGCCGGGGCGCGGACCAAGGTCTCGCGTGTGCTGCACGGCCTGTGGCTGCTGCTCTTCGCCGCGCTGCTGCCCGGTCTGCTCACCTACATCCCCGTCCCGGCCCTGGCCGGGCTGCTCGTCCACGCCGGCGCCAAGCTCCTGCCGCTGCGCGCGATCGGGCGGCTCTGGGACGGGCACCGCGGCGAGGTCCTCGTGCTCGCCGTCACGGCCGTGTCCATCGTCGCGGTCAACATGTTCGAGGGCGTCCTGATCGGTCTCGCCCTCTCGATCGTCAAGGCCGCCTGGGACGCCTCGCACCTCAAGCTCGACGTCGTCGACAAGGGCGCGGGTCCCGTTCAGGCCCGCCTGTCCGGCAACGCCACCTTCCTGCGACTGCCGAAGATCCTCGACACGCTCGAGGGTCTCCCCCGGGACCGGCCCGTCGAGTTGGACCTCACCGGGCTCCATCACCTCGACCATGCCTGCCGCACCGCCCTGGAAAACTGGGCCCAGCGGCACAGCGCGGCGCCGGACGAACCGGTGAGGGTCGTCACCACGGCCTGACCCCGCCGCCCCACGGCGGCCGCACGGCGCCCGGCCTTGTGACAGGCCGGGCGCCGTGGGCGTCGCGACGCCCACGGCCGCTCCCGGTGACCGCTCCCCATGACTTCAGGTTGTGAAGTCCTGTGCAACCCCTGGGATTTCCTTGCTTCAAGGGTTGACGGTCGCTTGTGTGCAGAGGACATTGGCGGCACCGCGAGAACGCCCCACCGAAGGACACGCGATCACCGCGTGGGAGCGCTCTCACGGCGTGTCCGTGCCGACACATTCGCGCACCACACCCGCACCATCCGCACGTACCCGTACCCGCACCCCGAGAGGCTCTTCATGAACGTATCCTCCGGCATATCGAGATCAAGATCGGGCGCCCGTCCTTTGCGGTCCCGGCCGCTGCGACGGACGTTCGTCGCCGTCGTCGCCGCGCTCGGTCTGTCCGCGGCGCTCGCCACCGCCGCGGCGCCCTCCGCCAGCGCCTCCGCCCCGACGCCGCCCTCCGGCTGGACGCAGGTCTTCCTCGACGACTTCAACGGGCCGGCGGGATCCGGCGTGAACACCTCCGACTGGCAGTACGACAGAGGGACTTCGTACCCGGGCGGCGCCGCCAACTGGGGCACCGGTGAAGTCGAGTCGATGACGTCCAGCACGAACAACGTCTCCCTCGACGGCAACGGCAACCTCCTGATCACCCCCCGTCGCGACGCCTCCGGGCACTGGACCTCCGGCCGCATCGAGACGACCCGTACGGACTTCCAGCCCCCGGCAGGCGGCAAGTTGCGGGTGCAGGCCCGTATCCACATGCCGAACGTCACCGGCACCGCGGCCGCCGGTTACTGGCCCGCGTTCTGGATGCTGGGCGCGCCCTTCCGCGGGAACTACCAGAACTGGCCGGGCGTCGGCGAGCTGGACGTCATGGAGAACGTCAACGGCATCGACAAGACGTGGGCCACCATGCACTGCGGCACCAGCCCCGGCGGCCCCTGCAACGAGACCACGGGCCTGGGCAACTCCACCGCCTGCCCCGGCACCACCTGCCAGGCGGGGTTCCACACGTACGCGATGGAGTGGGACCGTTCGGTGAGCCCGGAGGCGATCCACTTCTCCGTCGACGGCGTCACCTACCAGACGGTCACCGCCGACCAGATGGACGCGACGACCTGGGCCAACGCCACCGACCACGGCTTCTTCGTGATCCTTAACGTGGCGATGGGCGGCGGCTTCCCCTCGGCCTTCGGCGGCGGCCCGACCGGCGCCACCGAGCCCGGGCACCCGATGGCCGTGGACTACGTCCAGGTGCTGGAGTCCGGCGGGGGCGGCACCACTCCCCCGCCGTCCGGCGGCCGGGACGCCTACAGCACCATCCAAGCGGAGTCGTACGACAGCCAGTCCGGCATCAGGACCGAGACCACCAGCGACACCGGCGGCGGGCAGGACATCGGCTACATCTCCAACGGGGACTGGGCGCTGTACAAGGGCGTCGACTTCGGCTCGACGCCCGCCACACAGGTCTACGGGCGCGTCGCCAGCGGCGCCGCGAGCGGAGTGAGCGGGCTGGTGCAGGTGCGGCTCGACAGCCCCACCAGCGCCCCGATCGGCAGCTTCGCGGTCGCCAACACGGGGGGCTGGCAGTCCTGGCGCACCGTCCCCGCCAACATCAGCTCCGTGACCGGAACGCACGATGTCTACCTGACGTTCTCCAGCGGCCAGCCGGCCGACTTCGTGAACGTCAACTGGTTCGACTTCGGCCACTGAGCGACGGGCCTTCGGTCGGTCGATCACCGCCCCGCGCCGGGTCGGCGAGCCCTGGACGACAGCGGCAGTTCCGCGAGGATCTGCCAGCCCGTGGGGGTGAGCACGACCGCGTGCAGGGCGGTGATCCGAGCGACGATCGGCAGCCGGGCCCCGACGCGGCGGGCGACGGTGGCGGCGGTGGCGGGACCGGCGCCCATCGCCACGGTGACATGCGCCGGCGGGTCCTGGCCGAAGCGCCCGCCGTAGGGGACCTGCGCCGGGAACGCGGAGCGCACCGCGGTGGCCATGGCGCGCAGTCCGGGCACCGGGACCGCGACGAACCCGTCCTCCTGCTCCACCTCGGTCAGCCGGATCCGGACGTCGCCGGTCGGCAGCGCCGCGTGCAGGCGGTCGAGGTCGGGGGCGCCCACGCGGTCGGCCGGCAGCCACGGGTAGAGCAGCGCGGCGTGGGCGGGAACGCCCGGCCGCACCACCCCCGCGGCCACCTCGGCGGCCAGGCGCAGAAGCGGTTCGGCCTCCGGCAAGACCGCCAGGACCGCCGTCGTTCCCGGATGCGCCATGTCCCTTACTTCCCGTTCCCGTCCTCGGACCCGTGAGGGTATCGCCGAGGCCCGCCCGGCCGCTCGCCACACCGCGGCGGTCGTCCCTCCGGCGTCTTTCGGGTTCCGTCCGACGCCCCCTCAGCACCACCGGCCGGTCATCCGGCGCAGCAGCGAGGCCGCGGCCTGCTCGGTGATGCCCAGGCCGGTGGCGACCGTCGCCGGGTCGGCGGCCGTGGTGAACGCCGCCATACGGCCGGTTTCCCTCGCCAGACGCTCCAGCATGCCCACGGTGCGCAGCGCCGCCAGGGGCGCGTCGTCAGCGAGTGCCGACAGCCGTTCCTCCAGCTGTTCGAGGAGGCCGGAGACGTCGGCGGGCAGCGGGACCGTGCGCGCCTCGACGTCGGCCATGTGGTGCTCCCAGTCGGCGTACGCGCCCGGCAGGTCATGGGCGTAGGGGGCGTCCGGATCGACCTCCGTCCAGTCGAGCGGCTGCGACCGCCGCGCGCTCCAGCCGCACCGGCACACGGCCCGCACGGCGGTGGCGAGCGGCGCGCCGTGCCTGCCGTGGTACACCCACCAGTCGCTCGAACTCGGGATCTCGCTGCCGCTCCCGACGTCGAAGAGGCGGGCCTTGGGCTCGCTCCCGTCGGCGAGCACGGCCGCCGCCCGGCCCCGGTGGGAGGCGCCGAAGTCCTCGCTCTCCCAGTCCCACGTCGTCTCGTCCACCGGTGGCTCCCACTTCCCTGTCTTGGCGCGGGACGCGCGTCCCGTCGGGCTCGGTCCGAGCCCATGGTGCCGCGTTTCCCGCGTGGGGAGCCAGACTTGACCGACCCGGGCGTGGATGCCGCCGCTGTCTTCGCGCCTTCTCAGCCACCGGTACCGGTGAGGTGGCGCAGGGCCTGTGTCATCGCGCGGTGCACGGCGTCGCGGGCGGCGTCGGTGTGGTCGAGGCCCTCGAAACCGTGCCGGGCCCCGGGGACGTCGATGGCGTCGACCGCCACGCCGTGGGTGGCGGCCGCCTCCAGGAACTCGTCGACCGTCGCGGCGATCACGGGCTGTTCCCGCTCCGGCCGCAGGATGACGACGGGCAGCCGCGCGCTGTCGGCCGACAGCGCCCGCGCGGGGCGGAAACGCCCTCTGGGCACACCCCAGTTGGGCAGCGGTGACATGATCGGGTAGGCGGCCACGAGGCAGCGCAGCCACGCGGGCGGACTGCTCAGCCACTCGGCGGTGATGGGGCCGCTCCCGGAGAGGAACCACAGGGCGATACGGTCCGCGTCGACCCGGGGATCGGCCCGTACGGCCTCGACCGCCTCGGCCAGGTCAGCCGCGGCCGTCGGGTAGTCCGTCACGTCGTGGAGGCGGTGGTCGAGCGTCGCCGCCACCACTGCGCGGGAGGCCGCGTAGTGGGCGTAGCCCGTGATGACCGGCCAGTCGCGGGGGGTCGGCCCGATGCCCTTCGGGACGGGGCCGCCGTGCACGAAGACCACCGCCGGGAGGGGTCCTTGCAGGCCCGCGTCGCAGGCGCCGGGGACGTAGAGGTCGAGGTCGGGACTGCTGCGGCGCTCCCGGGGCACGGGCGGCGCGTCGATGAGGAAGGACCGTGGCGCCTCGGGCTGTCCGTCGTCCGGCGGTGTGGCGAGGCGTTCGCCCTCACCCGCCGCCGCTCGTACGAGAACCTCGGCGAGGGTATCGGGGCAGGAGAGCATCGGCCAGTGCCCCGTGGGCAGTTCGAAGAAGGTCACGTCCGGGCGCAGGAGCGGCTGGAGGGCGGGGGTGCCGAAGCGGACCAGCATGCGGAGCATCTCCATGGTGGAGCCGTTGTAGTGGCACAGGACTCCGGTGGTGGGGACGGCGGACGCCGCGCCGGTGAGTCTCAGGGGCTGCGTCAGGGTGCCGACGGGGTGCGGTGCCGACATGGCCGTGAGGCGCTCCGTGCCGCCGGCCGGTATGCCCCTGGTGCTGCCCCAGTGCTGCCACTCGTGTGCCGCGGGCGGTGCCAGCGCGTCACCGTGCGGCGGTGTCGCCCGCGCGAGCCGGGCGCGCAGTGACTGGTCGGGCACGACGGCCAGGGCCGGTGTGCCGTCGAGGGGCGGTGGCGCGTCCACGTGGACGAGGCGGCGGACGCGGTCGGCGCGGCGGTCGGTCGCGCCGAGGGCCGGGTAGGCACCGTAGTCGTGTGCCACGAGCACGATGTCGCTGCGCGTGCCCACACGGTCGATGGTCTCGACGACCTCCTCGACATGGGTCTCCAGGGTGACCCCCGCCCCGGCGCCGGCGCTGAACCGCACGGTGTGCACCTCAGCGCCCGACGACTCCAGGTGGCGGGCCACCTCCGCCCACACATCGGCGCCCGTGAACAACCCTGGTACCAGGACGAATACGCTCATGACCACTCCCCTGCGCGACTCTCGTGCGCGGCTCTCGGCTTCGGACACCGGCAGGTTAGGAACTCCCCCCGCGGGAGATTCAAGTACGGGCCGGGCGGGCGCGAGGTGAGGGGCAGGAGGTGGGTGGGGACGGGAGAGGTGATGAAAGACTTCGGGGAGGGAGGTTCATGTGCTGGTCCCGGATGACGCGTCGTGGAGCATCGGCGAACTCGCCGAGCGCGCGGCCACCACGGTCAAGACCGTTCGCTTCTACTCCGACAGCGGGCTGCTCCCGCAGCGTCCGCGCAGCGGCGGCGGGCACCGTCGCTACGGGCCCGAGGCGCTGGAGCGGCTGCGGCTGATCAGGGCGTTGCGCGGCCTGGGGCTCGCGCTGCCCGAGGTGTGTCGGGCGCTCGACGAGCTGGACGAGGGCGGGGGCGAGGCCGGCGCCGGGGGCGCCTTCGAGGGCGCGGTCGCCTCCCGGCTGCGCAGCGTCGGCTCCCAGCTCGCCGCGCTGCGCTGGCAGGAGGCCGCGCTCCGACTGGTCCAGGAGTGCCCTCCCGGGGAGCGCGCCGAACGGCTGCGGCTCGTCGGCGCCATGAGCAGTCCGCCGAGCACCGGGACCCTGGTCAGGTTCTGGCGGGCCTGGCTGCCCGCTCGTATGCCCGCGAAGGCGACGTCGGCGTTTCTCGACGCCGCGGTCCCGGAGGTTCCACAGTCCCCCGGGCCGCTCAACGTCCTGGCCTTCGCGCGTCTGCACGCGATGGTCTCCCGCCCGTGCACGCCGGACGTCCGGCCCGCCCAGCCCGCGGCCCACCAGGACGCGGGACCTCGCGACGTGGCTGTGCTCTACGGCGGGCTGGCGTCGGCCTACGAGCTGGCGGGCGCCGAACTGCGCGCCGGGCGGGCGCCGGGCGGCGGAGAGGCGCTGGACGGTTTCGTCGACGCCTACGCGTGCGCGCGCGGACGGCACGACACCCCGGACTTCCGGCGGCGTCTGGCGCGGCAGCTCGCGGACGACCCGCGCATCGACGCGTACTGGGAGCTGGTGGAGCAGGTGGTCACCCCCGCGGGGCAGCGCCCGGAACCGACGCCGGGGTCGGCGCACGACTGGCTGCTGAAGGCGCTGCACACGGACGTCGCCGATTACGCCGCCTGAACGACAGCGACCGCACCTGGAGCTCCGCGTCCGGCAGAGCCCGCCGCACGGGCCGCGGGCCGGGCTAGGAGTGGGGAGAGCCGGCGGGCTCGCGCAGTCGTCCGTCGTGGACCTCGGCGATCCGGTCGGCCGCCGTGAGGTGGGCGCGGTCGTGGGTGACGAGGATCGTGGCGGTGGAACGCTCGTGGGTGAGGCGGGTGATGAGGTCGATGACGGCGGCGCCGCGTTCGTGGTCCAGGGCGCTGGTGGGCTCGTCGACGAGGAGCACGGTCGGATCGTTCATCAGGGCGCGGGCGATGTTGACGCGCTGGCGCTGGCCGCCGGAGAGCTGGTGGGGGCGGCGGGCCGCCTGGTCGGCCAGGCCGACCGCGTCGAGCAGTTCCATGGCGCGGGGCCGGGCCCTGGCGGGCGACCGGCCGTCGATGCGGGCCATGACCTGGAGCTGTTCGGCCGCGGTGAGCGACGCGATGAGGTTGGGCTGCTGGAAGACGATGCCGATGGTGTGGCGGCGCAGGGTGGTCAGTTCGCCACGGCTCATGCCGGTGGTGGGGGTGCCGTCGATGGTGACGGTCCCGCGGTCCGGGGTGATGAGGGTCGCCGCGACCGCCAGGAGGCTGGACTTCCCGGATCCCGAGGGGCCGACGACCGCCGTCAGGCTGCCCTTGGGCACCTCCAGAGTGATGTCGTCGAGTGCGGTCAGGCGGGTGTCGCCGTCGGGGTAGGTGAGGGTGATGTCGGTGAGGTTGAGGGTCATCGGGCGCTCCCGAGGGCGGTCAGCGGGTCTACGGACGTGATGCGGCGGACGGACAGGGCGGCACCCAAGGCTCCCAGGAGGATCGTGGCGGCGGCCGGAAGGAGCAGGGTGGCGGGGGCGAGGAGGAACGGCACCGCCGAACCTGCCACGAGCGCGCCCAGCGCGGCGGCGGCGCCCGTGCCGAGCAGTGTGCCGCCGACCAGCAGCACGAACGCCTGGCCGAGGGCGTCCTTGAGCAGGCCCGGGGTGGAGGCGCCGAGCGCCTTGAGCACGGCGATGTCACCGCTGCGCTGGATGGTCCACACGGTGAAGAACGCGCCGATGACGAGCGCCGAGATGACGAACAGGAATCCGCGCATCAGCTGCAGCGAGCCGTTCTCCGATGTGTAGGAGCCGATCGCGGAGAGCGAGTCGCCGGTGGGGACCGTCCTCGTTCCGGTCCGTGCGTCGACGGCCGCCGTGTCGGCCGCTGAGGTGGTGTTCAGCGCGATGACGGTCGCCGTCGCGGCCGCGCCGGTTCCCGTGCCGCCGCCCGGCGCGGGCGGAGCGGTCGCCCGCCAGGTCTTCAGGCTGGTCCAGACGACCGGGGTGTGGCTGAAGTAGGCGTCGCCGCGGACGGCCGCCACCGTCAGCCGCTGTCCGGCCAGGGTGAGCGTGTCGCCCTCCGTCAGCGCGAGATCGTCCGCCGCCGCCCGCGACAGCACCGCGGTGCCGTCGTCGATCGCGTCGCCTGCCGGGGCCAGGTGCGAGCCGGAGCGTACTCCGAAGACCGAGACGCCGGTACTGCGGTCGGTACCGGTGGTGCCGTCCGTCGCCGTGGCCCGTGTCGTGGTGATACCGAGCGGTTCGGCGCTCTCGACACCGGGCGCCTTCGCCCACTGCCGCCACTGTTCGGCGGTGACCGTCGAATTCGCGTACGAGAGGCCGTCACCGCCGCTCGGGGCCTGGAAGGCGATCCTGTCGGCGGGCAGGTGCGTGATCGCCGAGGTGTTCTGCCGACCGAGACCGGCCGTCAGCCCGGACAGCAGTCCGACCAGCAGAGTGATCAGCACGATCACGGTGGCCATCAGGGCGAAGCGCCCCTTGGCGAATTTCAGGTCTCTCCAGGCGACGAACACGGCCTCGGGTTTTCCTTTCCCACGTGCGGCGAGCGGTAGGACTCCACCGTCGCCGCCGCACCCCCTTGGGCGCTTCTGGCGCAGGACGGGGCTTCGCGCGCCACGAGACAGCGTCCGCGTTACAACTTTCGGCAGAGGCCCCGGCGCCCCGGCCTCCGTAACCTGGTGGGTACTGTGAACATCTCCGCCCCCGCCCCGACCCCGACCACACGCGCCCTGACGTGGTGCCTGCACCTGCTGGTCGTCGGGCTGCTCGCCCTGACCGCCGGCCGCGCCGTCGCCGACGGCGCGCCCCGTGCCGCGCTGACCGTCGCCGCCGCGGTGGCCTGTGCGCTGGTGTACGCCGTCGGACCGCTGCTGCCCCGGGCCGCTCTCTCGCGGTCCGTCGCCGCCTGGTGGCTGACCGCGGTGGGAGCGGTGTGGGTGGTCCTGCTGGTCCTCTCCGCGGACGCCGTGTGGGTGGCGTTCCCGCTGTACTTCCTTCAACTGCATCTGCTGCCTCGCCGGGTCGGGCCCGCCGCGGTGGCGGTCACGGCGGTCGCGGCCGCTGTCGGATTCGCGGCTCATCAGGGTGCGTTCAGCGCGGCCATGATGATCGGGCCGGCACTCGGCGGCGCCGTGGCCGTCGCCGTGGTGCGCGGGTACCAGGCGCTGTACCGGGAGAGCGAGCAGCGCAGGCGGCTGATCGAGGAGCTGACCGCCACACGGGCGGACCTGGCCCGCGCCCAGCACACCGCGGGGGTGCTGGCCGAACGCGAGCGTCTCGCACGCGAGATCCACGACACGCTCGCCCAGGGGTTCTCCAGCATCCAGCTGCTGCTGCGGGCGGCCGAGCGTGCTCTTCCCGGTCAGCCGGGCACGGCGGCCCGGCATGTGGAGGCGGCTCGCCAGGCCGCCGTGGACAACCTCGCCGAGGCGCGGCGTTTCGTCGCCGAACTCACCCCGCCGACCCTCGACGGCACGACGCTGGCCGATGCGCTGGAACGGCTCTGCGCCACCACCGGCGCCCGGCACCACCTCACGGTCCGCTTCCGTCTGGTCGGGGATCTCGTGCCGTTGCCGGTCGCGTACGACGTGGCTCTGCTGCGGGTCGCCCAGTCCGCACTCGCCAACTCCGTGCGCCACGCCGGCGCCACGGCCGTGGACGTGGTCCTCTCCCGGCTCGGCGACCACTGCGTACTGACCGTCGTGGACGACGGGTGCGGGTTCGACCCCGGCAAGCTGCCCGTTCCGGGGCCGGACGGCGGCGGTTTCGGCCTTGCCGCCATGCGGGCCCGTGCGAACGCGCTCGGGGGCGAACTGATCGTCGACTCCTCCCCCGGTCACGGAACCTCCCTCACCGTCCGGCTGCCCCTCCCCGCGCCCACCACGACGAGCGCACCGGCCACGCCGACCGCACCAACCGCGTCCAGCACCACCGACACCGAGTCCGAGGCCCGCCCGTGACCGACGCCGACCCCATCCGACTTCTGCTCGCCGACGACCACCCGGTCGTACGCGCGGGACTGCGCGCCGTTCTGGAGACCGAGCCCGGCCTCTTTGTCGTGGCCGAAGCCGCCACCGCCGAGGACGCGGTCGCCCGTGCCGCCGAAGGCGACATCGACGTCGTCCTGATGGACCTTCAGTTCGGCAAGGGCATGGGCGGCGCCGAGGCGACGGCGCTGATCACCGCCCGACCGGGCGCGCCGCGGGTGCTGATCGTCACCACCTACGACTCCGATGCCGACACTCTGCCGGCCATCGAGGCGGGTGCCACGGGCTACCTCCTCAAGGACGCCCCGCCGGAGGACCTGGCCGCCGCCGTGCGGACCTCCGCTGCGGGCCGCACCACCCTGGCGCCCGCGGTCGCCGAGCGGCTCATGCAGCGGCTGCGGACGCCCGGCACGGCCCTGACGCGGCGCGAGACGGAAGTGCTGTCCCTGGTCGCCGACGGCCTGTCGAACCAGGCCATCGGACGCCGGATGCACCTCACCGAGGGCACCGTCAAGTCCCACCTGGCCCGCGTCTACACCAAACTCGGCGTCGACTCGCGCACCGCCGCCGTCGCGGCCGCCACCGACCTCGGCCTCATTCGCCGCTGAGCGGTGGCACGCTCGTGATGCCCGGGGCGGCCTGCGGCCAGACGAGGAGTACGGGGCAGGGGGCGTGGTCGACGACGAAGCGGCTCGCCGGGCCCAGGCTGTGGGGGCCGGGACGGCCGCGGTCGCCGTCGCGGGCCAGGACGAGCAGCTCAGCGCCCTCGGCGGCCGCGAGGACCTCCCGCTCGACGCGACCGGTGCGCTCCTGCCGGGCGCACGGGCGGCCCAGCCGCCGCGCCGCGTCGTCGAGGGAGACGGCTCCTGCCGCGACGACGACTGAGGCGGCCGGGACCGCGACGGCCGCCTCCGGCAGGCCCCACGGTCGCATGACCGCGCCTGCCAGTACCGCCACAAGAAGAAGGGCGGAGAGGATCTCCGCCGGTGCAGTGCTCACCGCCCTATCCTCTCCGGCCTGCGAGTTCGCCGGCGTGCCGGGGGTTCTCGTCGTTCCCGGAAGGGCGACGGCCGCCCGACGGGACCGTCGGGCGGTCCCGTCGGGCGGCCGGTGTGCCGCCTCGCGAGGTGTACGGGCGTACGGCTGTACGGCTGTACGGCGTCAGTGACTCAGGTCCACGTCCGCGTCGTGCTTGCCCTCGCCGTCCACCCGCATCGGCACGGCGTTGGGCGCGTAGCCGCCGGCGATGACCGTGTACTCGCCCGTGTCCAGGTCGTTGAACACGTACACGCCGTCCGGGCCGGTGACGGTCGAGGCGATGGTGTTCCCGGCGGCGTCGAGCAGCGTGACGCGGGCGTCCTGAACGGGTTCGCCCGCGCTGTTGCGGATGGTGCCGCGGATGCGGGCGCCGGGGTCGAGGTGTACCTGGTACCGGTTGGCGCCGCCGTCGGTGACCTCCACGGGGATGGCGGTGGGGCGGTGTCCTTCGGCGCTCACGGCGAGGGTGTAGTCGCCGGGGACCAGGTCGGCGAAGCCGAAGGCACCCTCGACGTCGGCCGCGCCCGAGGCGACGACCTCTCCGCGCACGTCGGTGGCGATGACCAGGGCGCCCGGCACCGGATGGTCGTCCGAGTCGGCGACGACCGTGCCGGACAGTCCTGCCGCGCCGCTGAGCACCAGGTCGAAGTCGACCGGGCCGTCGGCGACGGTCACGGTCGTGGCCTGCGGCTGGCGTGCCCCGCCCGAGGCGATCAGGACGTAGGAGCCACCCGCGGGCGCCGCGACGAAGTAGTGGCCGTCCGCGTTCGTGGTCGTACGGTCCAGTTGGCGGCCGTGCAGGTCGATGAGGGTGACGACGGCCTGGCAGACCGGTGCGCCGGAGCCGTCGTGGATGCGGCCCCTGACGCCCGCCCCCGAGGTGTCGGCCGCGGGGTCAGCGGCGGCGGGCGCCGCGGGCTCGGCGGACGCTGCGGCTGCGGGGGACGTCGTGGCGGGGGCCTGCGAGGCCATGTCGGTGGCGGCGGCGTCGGTGGCCGTCTCCGCCGTGTCGCCGTTCTCCTGCGCGGCGCGGGCCTGGAGGCCCGACATGTTGCGCAGCGGGACTTCCTTCGTCCACAGGATGATCAGGAAGCCGACCGCGACGACTCCGGCGGTGAGCAGGAAGACGACGTGCATGGAGCTGGAGAAGCCCTGCTTGAAGGGTTCGGCCAGGCGCGGGTCCAGGTGCTGGATGAACGAGGAGTCGCTGAGCACACCGGTGGAGGCGCCGCTGCCCGCGCCGGGGTGCTGCACCATGTCGACGACCGGCTTGTTGGCCGGGTTCGAGAGGACGGCCGGGTCGTGCAGAGCGGCCTGGAACTGCGGGGTCCTGACGGCCGCCCGGAACGCCGAGGCGATCTTGTCACCGACGTCGCTGAACAGGACGGAGAGGAAGACCGCGGTACCGGCGGTGGCGCCCATCTGCCGGAAGAACGTGGAGGAGGCGGTGGCCACGCCCATGTCCTGCGGCGGCACCGCGTTCTGCACGGCCAGGATCAGGGTCTGCATGCAACAGCCGAGGCCGAGGCCGAAGACGAGCATGAAGCTCATGGTCTCCCACAGCTGCGTGTCCCACTGGACCTTGTAGTGGAACAGCAGCAGCGCGACGACCATGAGGGCGGTGCCGATGACCGGGAAGATCTTGTAACGGCCGGTCTTGGCGGTGATCTGGCCGGTGACGATCGACGCGATGAACATGCCCGCCATCAGCGGCAGCATCTCCAGACCGGACTTGGTGGGGCTGGCGCCCTTCACGATCTGCAGGTACTGCGGGATCATCAGCATCCCGCCGAACATGCCCGCGCCGATGACCACGGAGAGCACGCTGGTCTTGCTGAAGGTGGGATTGCGGAACAGGCGCATCGGGATGAGCGCGTCATCGCCCATGCGGCGCTCGACGAGGATCCAGGCGATGATGCCGACCACGCCGATCCCGTAGCAGGCCAGGGAGTTGGTGGAGCCCCAGCCCCACTCGCGGCCCTGCTCCGCGACGAGCAGCAGCGGCACGACGCCGAGCGCGATGGTCACCGCGCCCCACCAGTCGATGCGGCGGTCGCGGCGGGTGTGCGGGATGTTGAGCACCTTGGCGACGACGAACAGGGCGATGACGCCGATGGGCACGTTCACGAGGAACACCCAGCGCCAGCCCGTGACCCCCAGGATGCTGCTCTGCCCGGCGAGGAAGCCGCCGATGAGCGGGCCCGCGACGCTGGACGTCGCGAAGGTGCCCAGCATGTAGCCCTGGTAGCGGGCGCGTTCGCGCGGCGGCACGATGTCACCGATGATCGCCAGGGCGAGCGACATGAGGCCGCCCGCGCCGACGCCCTGGAGCGCGCGGAACGCGGCCAGCTCGGTCATCGAGGTGGAGAAGGTGCACAGCGCGGAGCCGACGATGAAGACGCTGATCGCCGTCAGGAAGTACGGTTTGCGGCCGTGCAGGTCGGACAGCTTGCCGTAGAGGGGGGTGGCGATCGTCGAGGTGATCAGGTAGGCCGTCGTCGCCCAGGCCTGCTGGCTGAGGCCGTGCAGGTCGTCCGCGATGGTACGGATCGAGGTGGAGACGATCG
The DNA here is from genome assembly GCF_026274175.1 of Streptomyces beihaiensis. Taxonomy (GTDB): domain Bacteria; phylum Actinomycetota; class Actinomycetes; order Streptomycetales; family Streptomycetaceae; genus Streptomyces; species Streptomyces beihaiensis. Next base: position 24,290 of record NZ_JAPHNL010000223.1, on the reverse strand, counting down.
TCTGGTCGAGCGCGGCCAGGAACATGCCCAGCATCAGACCGCTCAGGATGGTCAGGATCTGCCGGTGGCTCAAGCCACCTGAGGCGGATATCGCCTTGGTATCGGTGTCTCGGCGTGGCGCCGACACGGCCTCAGTCATGCTCGCTTGCTCCCTGCTGCGCCGCCGCTTCGGAGTGGGTACCGCAGCTGTGACGTGTCTGTTGGTCCTGTACCAGGTCGTCGTTGAGGCGTGTCATCAGCCGGATCAGCTGAAACCGGTCCTCGGCGGGCCAAGGTGCGAGCAGCGCCGCGAGGCGCGCGTCACGCTCCTTGCGGTACTCCTCGAACGCCGCCCTGCCGGAGTCCGTCGCGCGCAGCAGTGTGCCGCGCCGGTCCTCCGGGTCGGGCCGCCGTTCGATCAGGCCGCGCTCGACCATCGACCGCACCTGGCGGCTGACGGTCGACAGGTCGAGGAACGTCTCCGCGGCCAGGTCGGTGGCGCGCTGTTCTCCGTCGCGCACCAGCCGGGCCAGGAGTACGCGCTCACCGGCGCCCCGCTCGATCTTGGTCCGGTGCCGGTGGGCCGCGACGAGCCGGGTGAAGCGCACGATCTGGGTGCCAAGACCCGATGCGGCTTCCTCGGCGCTCGCGACTCCGGTGGCCCGGATCACCTCCGATTCGCGGTCATGGACCGTCCCCTCGCCCATTGTCCGCCCCACTTCCACATTATTGCTTGTGTCTACCAAGTGAGTCTAGCGAGTTCGGTTCCGGCGTGGCACACAGGGCCTTGAGGACGGCTCTACTGCCCGGCCAGACCTGCGGAGATGGCGCGGCGGACGGCGTCGGCGCGGTCCCGGATCCCGGCCTTGGCGAACAGGTTGTTGATGTGCGTCTTGACGGTGGCCTCGCTGATGAACAGCTTCTCGGCGATGCCCCGGTTCGGCAGGCCCTGCCCGATGAGGGCGAGCACCTCGCGCTCGCGGGGCGTGAGGTCGGCGGGCAGCTCCTGGACGGGGGCCGGGGCCTTGGTGCGGACCGTGGCGAGCAGCCTGTTCTGCACCTCCCGGTCGAGGACGGACTGGCCGACCGCGGCGGCGCGCAGGGCGCGCATGATGTCCTGACGTCCGGCGTTCTTGGTGAGGTAGCCGCAGGCTCCGGCCGTCAGCGCGGCCAGAATGGACTCGTCGTCCGCGAAGGTGGTCAGGATGACGACGGCCACCGAGGGGTGGTCCTCGGCCAGGCGGCGGGTCGTCTCGATGCCGTCCATCACCGGCATCCGCAGATCCATCAGGACGACGTCCACGGGGGCCGCCGCCACGGCGGCCAGCACCTCGGTACCGTCCGCGGCGGCCGCGACGACGTCGATGTCGTCGGCCAGTGCGAGGACCGCGGCGAGCGGTTCGCGCACGGCGGCCTGGTCGTCGGCGACGACCACCTTCAACGGCACGGCCGTTTCGCTCGGTTCGCTCATCCCGGGATCACTGCCTCCACGTGCCAGCCTCCTTCGTCGGGTCCTTCGGTGATCGGCCCCGCGCTGATCGTGCCATGGAGCAGGGCGACGCGTTCACGCATGCCGATCAGGCCCATGCCGCTGCCGACGCCCGCGGTCGCCGCGCGGGTGGCGGGCCCGTTGCGGATGCTCAGTTCGGTCGCGTCCGCGGTGAACGTCAGCTCGACGGCGACCGGGGCGCCGGGGGCGTGGCGCGCGGCGTTGGTCAGTGCTTCCTGCCCGATGCGCAGCAGGTTCTGGGTGACCTGGGCGGGTACCTCGCGGACCGTGCCGGTGACGGTGAGGCTCTCGCGGTGGCCGGTGGAATCGAGCATCGCGGTCAGGCTCTCCACGAGCGGCAGGGAGTCCGCGCGCAGCGCGTGCACGGTCCACTGTGCCTGCTTGAGGCTCTCCTTGACCATGCTGTGCGCCTTGTCGTTGGCTTCCCTGACCTTGTCGAGGTCGCCGGTGTCGAGCAGGGCGTCGGCAAGCTCCAGCTGCATGTTGATCCCGGCGAGGGAGTGGGCGAGTACGTCGTGGACGTCGCGGGCGATGCGACCGCGTTCGGTCAGGACGGCGGCGCGTGCCTCCGCGCGGGCGGCGCGCTCGGCGGACTCGGCCGCGGCGATGGCCGCGAGGACGGCGCGGCGCTGGCTGCCGTTGACCATGCCGACCAGCACGGGGATTCCGGTGGTGAGTCCGACCACCCAGGGCAACGCCTCGTAGCCTGGGCCGATGCGGAAGTACAGGGCGCCGCCGCACAGCAGACTGCACAGGGCGGCCAGGGCGAGGGCCCGCCTGGCGGGAAGGCGGAAACCGATGTGTCCGGCGATGAAGTAGGCGAACAGATAGCCGGTCCCGTCATGGGTGGCGGCGATCAGCGCGGCCGCGGCGACGCAGCCGAACCCCAGCCAGACCACGGCGACGCGCTGGGGCACCTTGCCCTCGGGGAGGGCCCTGGCCAGCATCACGACGCAGTTGACGGCGAACAGGGCGGCGACGGCGAGGCCGCGGCCGGACAGGCCCATGGGCCGGATGGTGAACGCGCCGACGACGATGACCGCGATGTTGAGGACCCACTGCACGCGGGGGTCGTGCCCGGGGATGGACCGCGGGACGCGGGGCGCGTCCTGGGCAGTCGGGTCGCTCTCGGTCGCGGTCACGGGCACGGCCCGACGATAACGCACGGTCAGGCCATGCGGCTGGGCACGGGCTCCCGGGCCACTTCCGGGGCCGAGGCCGACTGGCCGCGGGCCACCATCCGGCCGCGTACGAAGATCGTGGCGAGCCGTGTGACGACTTCGGTCAGCGCCATCAGGACGAACGCGGCCACCCATGCCTGGTCGGTGGTGATGTGGTGGGTGATGCTGAACCGGGCCACGGTGTCGGCGCCGCCGGCGTGCTCGACCCAGATCTGGAAGCCCATGCGTGCCCCCATGCCGAGCACCCACAGGGCGGCCGAGACGGCGCCCGCCTTGATGAACAGGTGGCCTGCGGCGGACCGGACGCGGGTGTAGATGCCGCCCACGACGCCGAGCACGGCGCCCGCGGCCGTCAGGGTGCCGATGAGGACGAGGTCGTTGCCCTCGGTGGGGATCGAGTCCAGGTAGGTGTAGGCCACGAAGGCCACGATCCCGAGGGGGACGAGGAAGGACTTCAGGTCCAGACGGCCTTCCCGCAGCTGCCGGAAGACGATGAGGACGAGGGCGATGTCGGTGATCCACTCGGTCGATGTCATGGCATCAAGCCTGCTGACGGCGGCCGTTCGCCGCATGGACCCGCGGGTGGAGCCGTGGGTGGAGATCGCGGACGTCACCAAGTGTTCATCTCCTCGGGTCCACTTCGCCGGAAATCACCGTTGACTCCGTTCCGTAGCCGGGCTACAACTTTCAGTCGTCGCCGCACCAGGGGCACGAGGCTCCATCGGGGATAGCGACACGAATGGAATTTCCTCCAAGTTGACAGCTGCGACCGTCATCGAGCTCCAGCCGTTCACGCCGCAGGAAAGAACCACGTACGACACTTCCGCGGCCCGGCTGTTCCACGTTCGGCCCTACACTCCGCACTGCCAGGTGATTTGCGAAGAAGGCGATCACGCGGTGATCGGGGTGTCCCCGGGCAACAGCTATTTCTCGGCTCAACGCATCAACGACCTGGCGGCCTGGGGCCTGAGCCGTTTCCGCCAGGTCGACTTCGTCTATACCGACGTGCACGTCGCCGACATGTACGAGGCCCTCGGGTATTCGGCCCAGGACGCCCACCGTAAATTCGCCAAGAACCGCCGCGGTGTACGCGCCAAGGTGAACAACGCCGTGACCGCCGTCGATCCGGGCGGCACGCGGCTGCGCGCCCACGCGATGGGCCCGGTCGATGATCGAGGTGTGCGGCAGTACGTCGCCGGACGCGGCCAGTGTGAAGGCGTGAGGTGCCCCGGGCGCCGGGCGGCCGCTCGCGCCCGCCTTCGTCGACGAACCGTGAGCACCGCCGTGACCGCCTCCCGCGGGGGCGGCGCACCCGGCGCCGAGTCCGATCAGTGCGGCCGCGAGCGCCACCGCTCGTCGTCGCGCCCGGCTTCTGTCGCGTGTCATCGGCTCTGCTCCTCGCGAGGTGAGGGGCCGGTTCCGGCCGCCTTGGGACTTCGGTGAAGATATCCGTCGAGCACATTGACAAATGTTGGTAAAAGCAGATCAAAGTTCCATGCCGGTCGAGTCGCTGAAACGGAGTCATGGCGCTGCGCCACTCGGGCCGTTCCTGGAGACCCGGCCCCAGGACCGTGACCGTGATCTTCGCGTTCGGCGCCGCCGGACAGGGGCGGCCCCGATCGCCCGCGCGGGCGACGACGGCGCACGGCTCTTCGACGGGCCGGGCTTCCCCGAGGAGTTCAAGCACGACCCGGTACTGACGACCCGGGTGACGGCCGGGTACTGACGGCCGGGTACGGGCCTCTTCAACTCTTCGGCTGTTGCCGCTACACACGCAGGAGCGGGCGGCGGGGAGGAACGAGAGACGCGGGGAGGTGCCGGGCGTGGCGGTCGGTTCGGCGCGGGAGCAGCGCGCCGGGGAGTTCGCGGGGCGGGCGGGGGCCGCGCTGGTCGCGGGCGGGACCGGTGGGATCGGCGCGGCCGTGGTGGCCACCTTGGCGCGGCGGGGCAGTGCGGTGGTTTTCACGTACCGGTCGAACCGGTCAGCGGCCGACGCCCTGGCCGCACGGCTGACGGCGGACGGCCTGCCCGTGCACGCGGTTGCCGCAGACCTGACCAGTGAGCGGGAGGCCGACGCCGCGGTCCGGAACACGTGCGACCGGTTCGGCGGCCTGCACACCCTCGTCCACGCGGCCGGACCGCACGTGCCGTTGATCCACCTCAGCCGGGTGCCGCCCGCCCGCTACCGGGAACAACTCCACGCCGAGGCGGAAGCGTTCTACAACCTCGCCCACCCGGCCCTGGCCGCGCTCCGCGAGAGCGGAGGGAGCGGCGTGGCCGTGACCACGGCCGCCACCCACCGCTATCCGGTGCGCGACGGGCTGTCGAGCGGCACGAAGGGTGCCGTCGAGGCGCTCGTACGGGCCTTCGCGGCCGAGGAGGGGCGGTACGGCGTGCGGTTCAACTGCGTGGGACCCGGCATGCTCACCGACGGCAACGCCGCCCGCCTGGTCGACTCCGGTGAGCTGGACGCGGACGCGCTGGCCGTGACCCGCCGCAACATTCCGCTGCGCCGCTTCGGCCGCGCCCAGGACGTCGCCGAGGCGGTCGCGTTCCTCGCCTCCGACCGAGCCGGTTTCATCACCGGTCAGCACCTCGCCGTCGACGGCGGCTACACCGTCTGATGCGGCGCCGCCGCATCGGCGTGCTGTCGCGTCGGCATGGCGCGCGTGCATGGTGTCCGTCGCGTCAGGTGGTGAGCAGGACGCCCGCGTAGCTGGCCGTGGCGACCACGATCCAGGCGGCGAGGCCGAGTACCGCGGTGCGGGCTCCCGAGCGCGTCAGGCTGGGCAGGTGCACGGCGCTGCCCAGGCCGAACAGGGCAGCGGCCAGCAGGATCTGCTGCGCGACGTCGGCGGCCTCCAGCACGCCGGGGCCGAGCGGCAGCACGCTGCGCAGCACCACCGCTGCCAGGAAGCCGAGCACGAAGAGAGGGACGAGCGGGGGCCTGCGGGTGGCGGTCGCCGTGGCCTCGTCCGCACCCGCGCGGCGGGCGCTGCGGCGCTGCGCCAGTGAGACACCGGCGACCAGGGGCGCCAGCAGCGCCACGCGCATCAGCTTCACCAGGACGGCCTCGTTCAGGGCGGCGGGCCCGGCGGTCTGCGCGGTGGCGACCACCTGCCCCACGTCGTGCACGCCCGCGCCGACCCAGCGCCCGAAGCCCGTCGGGTCAAGGCCCAACGGGACGCGCAGCAACGGCAGTACGGCGATGGCGAGGGTGCCGCACAGAGTGACCAGGGCGACGGATGTGGCGACGTCGCCGACGTGCGAGCCGCGCGCCTCACGGCCGCTCGGCTCCTTGCCGTCCTCGCGTCCGAGGACGCCGCTGACCGCGCCGATCGCCGAAGCCCCGCAGATGGCATAGCCGGTGGCGATGAGCAATGGCTGGTCGCCGGGCAGACCGAGCCTGCGGCCCAGCCAGAGCGTGCCGAAGAACGTGGCCGCCACCACGCCCAGGACCATGAGCACCGCGGGCCAGCCGAGGCCCAGCACGTCGCCGATGCTCAGCTTCAGGCCGAGCAGCACGATGCCGACGCGCATCAGCCGCTTGCCCGCGGCGGCCAGCCCGGGCCGGCCGGGGCCGGTGACCAGGCCCCGTACGCCGGGCAGGTGCGCGGCGACGATCCCCAGGACGACCGCCGCGGTCAGCTCCGGGACGGCGGGCACCAGGGCATGCACGGCATGGGCGGCCACGACGCCGACGCCCGCGAGCCCGAGGCCGGGCGCGCTCCGCCGCAGCCCGGCGCGGGTGCGACGCGGGCCGGCCTCTCCACCCGCCCCTGAGACCGTGCCGCCGGCTCCCAGGGCCGAGCCACGCATCCCCGAGGCCACAGCCGTCTTCGGCGGCTCCGGTGCGCGCGGCCCTGTGTCGTCGTCGCGCTCGTCGGTGGCCGCGCTCGTCTGCCTGGCCGTGTCCCCGGCCGTCTTCCAGCTCATGATCACAGCCTCCGCGAGCCGCGTCAGCGCCGGTAGACACCAAGTGATGACCAGGTCATAGGGTTTCTCTATGGCCGCACCCGTATGCTGGCCGCATGGAGAGACCGGGACCGCCGGCCGACGCGCCCCGCCCGCTGCCCGACCTGCACGCCCTTGAGCTGCTGGTCGCCGTCGCGGAGACGGGCAGCCTCGGCCGGGCGGCGGCCCGGCTGCGCATCAGCCAGCCGTCGGCGAGCGCCCGGATGCGTACGCTGGAGCGACGGCTCGGCCTGCACCTGGTCGACCGGTCCACGTCCGGTTCACGGCTCACGGCGGCGGGCTCCGTGGTCACCGACTGGGCGCGCTCCGTCCTGGCGGAGGCGGCGGCTCTCGTCGAGGGGGCCGCCGCGCTGCGGTCACGGCAGGATCACCGGCTGCACGTGGCGGCGAGCCTCACCGTCGCGGAGGAGCTGGTGCCGGGCTGGCTGGTGACGTTGCGCGAGCACGCGCCGGACGCCCATGTGGGGCTCACCGTGACCAACAGCTGGGGCGTGATCGAGGCGGTGCGGCGCGGCGACTGCGACCTGGGCTTCGTGGAGGGGCCCCGCGTCCCCGACGATCTGCACCGATCGGCGGTCGGCAGGGACCGGCTGGCCATCGTGGTCGCGCCGGGCCACCCGTGGTCACGACGCCGCACCCCGCTGACCGGCCCCGAGCTCGCGGACACCCCTTTGCTGGTGCGCGAACCGGGCTCCGGTACACGGGAGACGCTGGAGAAGGCACTTCGTAAATACGACGGCATCGCGGTCCCGGTCCTGGAGCTCGGTTCGACCGCCCCGCTGCGCAGCGCCGCCGCCCGTGGCGTCGCCCCCGCGGTGCTCTCCGCGCTGGCCGTGCGGGAGGACCTGGAGAGCAACCGCCTGGTCGAGGTGGCGGTCGACCCGTCGGTCCCGTTGCACCGCACGCTGCACGCGGTGTGGCCGAAGGGGCGTGAACTGCCCGAGCCCGCCCTGCACCTGCTGCGCGTCGCCCGGTCGCACTGACCACCCCGCCTCGCCGATCGCGACGATCGCCGGAGCTCCGGGCCTCCGCCCCTCGCGCGCCTGAAGGCCCGAGCGCCCGGTGATGCGACCACCTTTCCGGTCAGCTCGTCGTCACCTCACACCCCCCAATGGTTCAGACCAAATCTTCGTAATGGTCTAGGCCAACGGATTGACGTGTCCACGCAGTCGTCCAAAGCTGAAGCACCGCTCGCACGACCACCAGCACGGCCCCTCCGCCCAGCGACAGGAGACTCCGTATGCCCAAGCCACGACTGCGCACGGCGTTGTGTACCGCCGCGGCCACCGCCATGACCGCCGCCGGGATCGCCGCGCTCGCCGTCCCCCAGGCGTCCGGCGCGACCTCGACGGCCGCCACCGGCGACGCGCTCAGCAGCCGCTGGTACGCCGCCGCGCCCTATCTGATGCCGCTCGACAACGACCCGCCGGACGCCGCAACCGTCATGGACGCCACCGGGATCAAGGCGTTCCAGCTGGCGTTCATCCTGGCGCCGAGCGGCGGCGGCTGCTCCCCCACCTGGGGCGGCACCGCGCCCGTCTCCTCCGACACCGCCGTGGGCGACGTCATCAAGACCATCCGCGCCAAGGGCGGCGACGTCTCCGTCTCCATCGGCGGCTACGGCGGCACCAAGCTCGGCCAGGCATGCTCCGACGCGGCCTCCACGGCCGCCGCCTACCAGCAGGTCATCGACAAGTACGGGCTCAAGGCCATCGACTTCGACCTGGAAGAGCCGGAGTACGAGAACTCGACGGCGATCGCGCACGAGATCGGCGCCGCGAAGATCCTCCAGCAGAACAACCCCGGCCTGTACGTCTCGGTGACCACGGCGGGCACGACGGACGGCACCGGCTGGTTCGGCAAGCAGATGCTCAACGAGGCCAAGTCTCAAGGGTTCACGCCGAACAACTTCTCCATCATGCCGTTCGACGGCGGCTTCTCCGGCGCCTCGGCCCAGACCGCCGCGCTCACCAAGTTCAACCAGATACTGCAGTCCACCTTCGGCTGGACCGAGTCGGAGGCCTACGCCCACGAGGGCTTCTCCGGCATGAACGGCCGCAGCGACAGCGGCGAGTACTTCCAGCCGTCCGACTTCCAGACCGTGCTCGACTACGCCACGTCGCACCACATGGACCGCTTCACCTTCTGGTCCGTCAACCGCGACCGGCAGTGCAGCCCGCCGGACAACAACGGCCGCACCTCCGGCACTTGCAGCAGCGTTCCGCAGACGGACTGGGAGTTCACCAAGTTCTCCGTACAGTTCGCCGGTGCCACCCCGCCCAGCACCTCCCCGACCCCGACCGCGACGTCCACGCCGACCCCCACGGCCACGCCCTCGCCCACCGGCGGGTGCACGGCCGCCGCCTGGGACGCGAGCGCCGTCTACGTCAAGGGCGACGAGGTGACCTACAACGGCCATGCCTGGAAGGCCAAGTGGTGGACACAGAACGAGACGCCCACCGACACCGACTGGGGCCCCTGGACGGACGAGGGCGCCTGCTGACCGGAGCGAACGGTTGAGCTGCTGACCAGCCGAGCAGCCGCACAGTTGGTCGGTGGCGATTGGCCGCCTGCACGGCGCCACGCTGGCGTGGCGCCGTGGAGCTCTTCTCTTCGTCCTGGGCCGCCCTGCGCGGCGCCGTCGCGGGTCTCGCCGACGAGGACTTCGCCCGGCCATCGGGCTGTGCCGGCTGGCTCGTCCGGGACCTCGTCAGCCACTTGGTCCTCGACTCCCAGGACGTAGTCATCACCCTGGCCACCCCCACCGACGCGGAGCCCACCCACGACGCGGTGACCTACTGGCGGCTGACCGACGCGCCGCCGAGCGGCGACGATCCGCTCGACGCGCTGATCGTCCGGCTCGCGGCCGCTTACGAGGATCCGCGACTGCTCCTGTTCCATCTCGACGACGTCGGTTCGGCGGCCGGGCGAGCCGCCGCACTCGCCGATCCGGCCATGCGCGTGTCCACACAGGACACGGTGCTCACCGCGGGCGACTACCTCTGCGCATACGTCCTGGAGTGGACGCTGCACCACCTCGACCTGGTCGCGCACCTCCCCCGGATGCCGGGCCCCTCCACCGAACCTCTCGCCCGCGCCCGCGCGATGCTGGAGAAGATCGCCGGTGTCTCGTTCCCCGCCGCCCTCACCGACCGCGACGCGCTGCTGGTCGGCACGGGCCGCCGAGCCCCGACCGACCCCGAGCGCCGTGAGCTGGGCGAGACGGCGACACGGCTGCCGTTCGTCGTCGGCTGACGGCGCGGCCGGAGGGGAGGGCCGAAAGCGCGGGGCACAGGCAGGAACCTTCCGGCGGGTCAGGCGCCCGGTTCCCGCCCGTCCCCCTGCGTCAGCGTCGCCTCTCGGTCTCCCCGCCTGCCTGCAGGTCGGCCAGGAGTTCCGCCTGGTTGCTCAGGACGCCGGACAGGATGGTGCGGGCCACCCGCAGCAGCTCGGCCACGTGCGGGCTGGTCAGCGAGTAGTAGACGGTGGAGCCTTCCTTGCGCGTGACCACGAGGTTCGCTTTGCGCAGCACGGCCAGCTGCTGCGAGAGATGGGCGGGTTCGATGCCCACCTCGGGAAGCATCTCGGCCACCGCGTGCTCGCGCTCGCTGAGCAGCTCCAGCACCCGGATGCGGGCCGGGTGCCCGAGCGTCTTGAAGAACTCCGCCTTGAGTTGGTACAGCGGTGCGCTCACCTGCCGTGCCTCCTCGGGGTCCGGTACATCGTCGGCATGGAGCCATTCTCGCCTGTCCCCGCCGTCCCGGAGACTGCGGGGGCCGATCTTGGTCCCGGTCGTGGCGTGTGCCGTGTCACGCGCGGGCGAGGAAGTCGATCAGCGCGGCGGTCAGTTCGGGCGCGGCGGCCGCCGTGCCGTGGTCTCCGGGCAGGACGGCCCGCTCGGCGTGCGGAAGCGCCTCGGCCAGGTCGGCCGCGGACGCCGCCCGTGCGTCCTCGCAGCCCCACGCCACGAGCGTCGGCACCTGGATGCGGGCGAGATCTTCGGCGTCCGTGGCCGCCAGGGAGTCGAGCACATGCCCCAGGGCGACCTGGTCGGCTCCGAACTCCCGCATCCAGTACTGCGTCCTGGCCTCCGCGGAGCCCGGCTCGAACGGCCCGGTCGCCCTGACGACACGGCGCAGCAGCTCACCGGCGCCGCCCCCTGCCCCCTGGATCTGCCGCAGGCCCTGTCCGGCGACGACCGCGCGGGCCGGTGCCGCGCCGCGCACCAGCATCCTCACGACGATGCGGGCGCCCAGGGAGTACCCGGCGAGGTCGTAGTCGGTCAGGCCCAGGTGGTCGACGAGGGCGACAGCGTCGTCGGTGAGCACGTCCTTCGGGTAGGCCGCTGGGTCGTGCGGGCGGTCGCTGCCGCCGTGACCCCGGAAGTCGGGCATGATCACGCGGTGTCCGTGGGCGGCGAGCGCGTCGGCGTGGCCCGCGCGCAGCCACAGCGTCGCGTCCGCCATGAAGCCGTGCAGCAGGATCAGGGGGCGTCCGGTGCCGGTCTCCCGGTAGGCGAGGCGGGTTCCGTCTCGGGCGGTCAGGTACGACACGGTGGATTCGGGCATGGGCGCGAGCGTAGCCAAGTACGGCCGCGGGTTCCCGCTCGCCGGCACCGGCTCACAGCGGCAGCGTGATCCAGATGGTCTTGCCGCCACCGTCGTCGTCGGGCCGCGCGACGGCGGTGCCGCCGAGGCCCGCCGTCAGCTCCGTCACGGTGACCAGGCCGGTGCCGCGGCGGGCGGTGGCGTCGGGTGGCCGCAGGGGCGGGACATGGGGGTGGCGGTCATGGACGCCGAAGGCCAGGCAGTCGGCACCGCCCGCGAAGACCACCGTCACCATGGGGGAGCTGTCGGCGGCGTGCCGGACGCTGTTGGTGACGAGTTCGCTCAGGATGAGCAGTGCCAGGTCCACGGCCGGGTGCCGGGCGTCCACACCCCACTCGGCGAGCACCATCTGCGCGGTCTCGCGCGCCGTCCTGACCGCCGGCCCCTCGGCGGGCACGGTGAGGGCGTGGCGTTTCGGCAGGGGCTCGGCCGTGGCGCTCATCGGGTCCCGTCCGTCCGCGCGGCCCGTGCCCCGACCCGGGCGCCGGGCGCGGGGGCGAGCCGGAATCCGGTGACCGTCTGGGGGCGCAGGCGGAGCAGCGTGTCGTGCGGGCCGTGCGCCCAGCCGGGCAGAGTGCGGCGGTAGTGGGCGATCTCGTGCGGCTCGGTGACGAGGTCGGCGGGGCCCGTCGCCGTGACGCTCCAGCCGCCGCCGGTGGCCGCGTCCACCTCGTCGACCTGGTAGGAGACGGTGGGCGGCAGCGTGTCGGCGGCAGCGGGGGCGCGCACGATCAGGCGGCCCGTCCCCCACACGTGGCGGGCGGGCCGAACGGCGGCGCCGTCCCGGCGTACGTAGACGAGGCGTCCGAGCGTGCTCCCCTCGATCAGCCACAGCGCCTCCGCTCCGGAGACCTCGGCCATGCGGGGGACGCTGTCGCGCACCCTGACATGTGCCGGAGCCGGACGACCGGGCGTCCGGCACAACCCGGCCCCGGCTTCCGGCCCGGCTTGGGGCCCGGCCTCGGCCTCGTACGGCGGAACCGACACGACTACGTCCACCTCTTCCCGAGATCTCACGCACAGCCCCCACACCTTCCAATGAATTGCCAATTTTCGCAATTCAGCTATTCGCAAAGAGGTGCGGTTCTGGCGCGCACGGAGAGGCGGAGGAGAACCAGCGGAGGAGAACTACTTGAGAACTACTTGCCCGTGCCGACCGGATCGACGGTGATGGAGCCGGACCCGGAGCCGTCGGTGACCGGCACGTTGATGCGCACGGGAAGGCTGTGAGAGTGGGTCTCGTTGGGCGGGGTGACGACGAGGGTGGTGAAGGTCACTCCGCTTCCGCCGGAGTTGTTGGCCGGGTAGTGCAGCGTGAAGCGTGTCTCCTCGCCGGGCTTCACGGTGACCAGCGGCGGGGCGAGCTTGCTGCGGGCGGCGCTGACGGTGCCGTCCTTGCCCTTGAGGTCGGCGCCGGGGAAACCCTTGAGGGCGCAGGCGGTCGGCCCGGTGTTCTTCAGGTTGACGATGAGCTCACCCTCGGCCATGCCGCCGGAGCTGCTGAAGCCGAGCCGGGAGGTGGTGCAGGTGCGGGTGCCGGCGGCCTTCGCCGGGTCCGAGGACGCGGTGCCGCCGCTGGAGCTCTGCCCCGACGACGATCCCGTCGAGGACGAGGAGGACGAGGAGGACGAGGACGTCGAGGACGACGAGGGCGTGGAACTCGTGCCGCCGGAGGAGTCGGCACCGGAGGCGTTGCCGTCGGAGCCGCCGCCCTGACAGGCGGTGAGGGACAGACCGGCGGCCGCGGCGACGGCGAGGAGGGAGAGCTTCTTGACGCGCATGGGGCCTCTTCAGGGTCGGCGCCCGCTCGCTGCTGTGCCGGGCGGGCCTTGACGATCACTTCCGACCTGAGAGACCTCTGGGGCGTACGAGCCGTTCCGACCGGCACACGTCCCGTACATGGCTGTTACACAGACACAGCGACAGCGCGGCCCCTCGTCTCGCGACTTTCTCCGTGGTTCAGGCGGGCAGTTCCTGGTCGCGGGTCTCCGGGGCCGTACGGATCAGGGCGATGCCGAGCAGGAAGACGACGGCCGTCAGGCTCAGCGGGAGGGCGAGCGAGCCGGTGGCGTGGATGCCGTATCCGATGAGGAAGGCGCCCGCGGCGGCGGCCCAGCGCGAGAGGGTGGTCGTGAGGGAGCGGTGGCCGACGCCCGGCTGTCCTGACCGATCGTCACGGGGACCTCGATTCATGGGTCGCGTGGGGACGGTGGGAGCAGACGATGGGGAGGAGCAGTGGACAAGTGGATGAACCACTTGGCCACTGCGCGGTGGGGTCGAGTTTCGGTGGGGCCCTTTTCGCCGTCAAGGCCCCGGACGCGCCGGAGCCGACGCGCCTCGCGACGGCGCCCCGCGCACCCATGGCGGCACTCGCCTCACTGACATCTCGTCAAACCCGCTCAGGATCTTGGCAATTGCCATAGGCTCATACCTTCAGAGCGTTCCTGGTATGGCGCCGCAGCACCTCGCCAGTGGGAACGGGACCAAATCCCCTGACAGGAGTGGGGAAATGACGTACGGTCACCCGATGGACGGAGCGCAGTGGCTTGCCTCCTGCCAAAGGCGGCCCGAGGACGCATATGCCGCCTGGCGGGAGTCCCCCTATCTGGCCCGCCTGCCCGCGGGCAAGGCGTGGGACGCGTTGCGGGTGCCGCAGCCGCTCGGCCTCACCGTCCTGTGGGAGCTGGGCGATCTCGCCGAGAAGGTTCCGGTGCTCGAGGAGCACGCGAAGCCGCGCCCCGTCTTCTACATTCTCACCGAGCCCGGCACGGCGGCCGACTGGCCGGACGCGGAGGACGCCCGAATGGTGTCCACGGGCGAGGACCTGCACATGCCCTCGCCCGGCGCCGACGGGATCACGGGCGTGCAGCACCACTCGTTCCTGTGGCGCGTCCCGCCGGACGGCAGCGGGCGCCTCGCCGACCCCGATGTCCTGCGCACGGCCGTGGCCCTGGCCCGCAATTGCGACCGGCAGGCCGAGCGGGTGCGGGCCGCGCGTGCCGTCTTCTACGCCAGCAGGCGGCGCGGCCGCTGACCACCTCGGCGCACGCGGCACACGTCACGCTCCGGGAGCGATGCTCTTCTCGAACCAGTGGTGCGCGTACGGTTCGTCGTTGAAGGGGGCGACCTCGCGAAAGCCGTGGGCGAGATACAGCGAACGGGCCGCGTCCAGCGCCTTGTTGGTGTCCAGACGCAGCAGAGAGCGGCCCGCCGCCCCGGCCCGTTCCTCCATGGCGACCAGGAAGCGGCGGCCGAGCCCGAGGCGGCGGGCCCGCGGCGCGACCCACATGCGCTTGACCTCCGCCGCCCGCGGATCGGCGAGCTTCAGCCCGACGCAGCCGACCGGCTCGCCGTGCAGCCGGGCGATGAGGAACTCACCGTGCGGGGGCCTCAGCTCACCCGCGTCGGGCAGCAGACTCCGCTCCGGTTCGAAGCCCGTGTCGAAGGCGTCGCCCAGCTCCGCGAAGTACCGCTCCAGGCAGTGCCTGGCGTCCGGATGGCCGGGATCGGCCGGCTCCACGACGACCGCGGACGCGGTGAGGAGCCGGTCGACCTCCGCCATGGCGGCCACCAGCCGCTCGCGCTGTTCGGGGGCGAGCGGTTCGAGCAGCGCGCACGCCAGGTCGTCGCTGCGCTCGTCGAGGACCTCCCGCTCGGCGCGGCCCGCCGCCGTGAGCCGTACCGTACGCACCCGGCGGTCGCGCGGGTGCGCCTCCACGATCACGAGCCCGTCGGCGGCCAGGGCGGCGAGCAGGCGGCTCACGTACCCGGAGTCGAGGCCGAGGCGCTCGCGCAGCCGCCGCACGTCCTGCCCCTGTTCGCCGATCTCCCACAGCAGCCGGGCCTGGCCCAGCGGGCGATCCCGCCCCAGGTACGTGTTCTGCAGCACGCCCACCCGTTCGGTCACGGTCCGGTTGAAGTGGCGTACCCGGTCGATGTGCGCGGCGTCCATGACACCACGGTAGCAGTTCTCTGACTTGAGTCAGGCAATTCTCCCGTGCCGGTCTCCCGGACGCTTTCAGGGCCGCGCGGGAAGACTCGCGCAGTCGGAGGTGGCGGGCTTGCCGGAGAGGCGGTCGGTCAGCCAGCGGATGGCGGGCCCCTGGTCGGCGACGAGCGGGACGAAGTGGTTGATCAGGGCCCGCCCGAGGCTGGGGACGCGCACGGGCACGTAGGTGACCTGCGCCCCCTTGCCGCACCAGTCGACGGCCAGCCGGCGGGCCTGGGCGTGCGGGACGAGGTTGTCGTGGACACCGGTGGCGACCCGCACGGGCCCGGACGGCTCGATCCGGCCGATGCGCTGCTCGGCGAGGAACGCCCGCAGGCGCGGCTCGGCGGCGATGACCTGGGCGAGGGACTTCCCGTCCGTGGTCCAGGACGAACTGTGCACGGAGTGGTAGGCGAGGATCGCGTCGCCCACGCACATCGTCGACAGGTCCTTGAGGGCAGCGCGGCCCTTGTCGTTCAGATGAGCCTCGGCGACGGGTCGCAGGTCGGGGTCGGACTGCAGGAACCCGTTGAGGGACCAGCCGAGGGCGCCCGCCAGATCGGTGCCGTCGATGCCCTTGGTGGTCTCGCTCAGGTCGGCGGGCGGCGCCCCGGCGTACGTGCCGGACAGGTGCACATCGGGGGCGTACGAGGCCCGGAGTTCGGCGGCCGACGCGGTGGCGCCGCCGCCCTGGCTGTAACCGTAGAGGCCGACGCGCGAGGCGGCGGTGACCGAGGCATGCGGCAGGGCGCGGGCGGCGCGCACCGCGTCGAGAACGGCGTGCCCCTCGTCGACACGGTTGACGTAGGTGTGCAGGCGGTCGGTCGTGCCGAGCCCGATGTAGTCGGTGACCACGACCGCCACACCCCTGGCGAGCAGCCGGTAGATCGCGAGGTCCTCGTAACCGACGGACAGCGTACGGCCGTTGAAGGTGATCGGATGCTGCAGACCGAGCGAGGCGGCGCACTGGTCGCCCTGCCCCATGGTGCCGGGCGCGAGCACCACGAGTGGGCGCGGCCCCGCGCCGCGCCAACGGGCGGTGGGCTCGATGTAGGCGCCCGTGGCCGCGGCGGGGCGGCCGCCGGAGTCGGTGGTGCGGTACATGATGCGTGTGGCGGTGCCCGGCAGCGGTCCGTACAGACCCGGCAGGCTCAGGGCGAGCGGCAGGTGTTCGCTGCGCACGAGGGCGCCGTTGGCGTCGGGCAGCCGGTGCGGCGGGTCGTAGAAGGCGGGGATGGCGACCCCGCGGGAGACCTCGGCCGGTGCGGTGGTGGCGGCCGAGGCGGGCACCGCCTGGACTCCGACACAGGCGGCGACGGCCGTCGCCGCGGCCAGCAGACGGACGGATGCGGGCATGGCGAACCTCCAGGCGACTCGGAAAAGGTGCGCGGCAAGCGGCGTCCCACCGTTGCCACGCGTCGCCGGACGCTACCCACCCGGCGTTACCGTGGGTAGCCCCATGAAGGTTACGCTTCAGTAATTTAGCGGCGTACACAATTCCCGTCGCACAACGTCAAATTCGCACACTTGTCGATCCCGTCTGGGCAACAATGGACTTGTCACGCCGCATATGCGCGGCGCCACCCAGTCGGGCAGGGATCATCATGCGGCGAGATGTGCGACATCCCGACGAAGCCCCCTTCCGGGCCCGCCGGCACCGGCACCCGGAGAGCGGCTTCACCGTGGTCGAGCTGGCCGGCGAGATCGACATCGCCGCGACCCTGGCGCTGCGCCCCCGCTTGATCAGGCTCGCCACCGGCCCCTCCCCCGCCCTCGCGGTCGATCTGCGCCACGCCACGTTCCTGGACGCCGCCGGTCTCGGGCTGCTGGTGGCGCTGCGCTCGCGAGTGCGCGAAAACGGCGGACGCTGGTGCCTGATCTGCGACCACCCCGTGCACCTGCGCGTCATCCGGGCGACCCGCCTGACCGAGACGCTGCGCCCTTCCCCGACTCTGGAGGCGGGCCTGCTCCGGGCCTGCTGAGCCGCGCCGCCCCGCGGTCTCGTCGTCGGCCCCGGCGTGCGGGAGGCGGCCTCTCGCCCGAGGATGAGACCGAGGAAGCGCTCAGTCCCACGGCACGACCGGGCACGAGAGAGGCAGCAGCATGCTCATATGGGCCGCCACGATCCTGCTGGTGACAGGCGTCGTCTGCGTCGCCACCATCGCGTGGCGCCTGGGCAGCGACCGGGTCACGCTCGTCCTGCCCGCCGTCGCCGTACTGTCGGGCTTCGCCGCCGTCGCCCTCATGATGACGGCCGCGGTCGAGGGCCAGTGAGAACCTCGCACCCGGAGTCCTGAACTGCCCTTTTCCCCTCCGATGTCGAACGGCCGACGGACAGTCGTTGAAGGCTGCCCGCAGCGCGCGTCCACCGCCCCGCGCATGCGTACCGTCGCCGCACGGGATGACGTGAGAGGCCGCGTCCCCGCCGGACCTCCTCGCGCTCGGCGGGCGGGCCCCCGACCCGGGCCGCCTGGACTCCGACGGCTCTGCGCACCGGGCGATCGAGTACGCGTACACGTACGGGCGGCCACCCGCCGACCCGCCGGCCTCCAGCTTCCTCGCGTACGCCGTGGACAGCGGCACCGGCAAGGGAGTGGCGGACACGCACGGCCACCTGCCGTACGGCACACCGGTGGGGCTGCGCGTGTGCGGCAAGAGCAGCTGACCTGATCGTGGCGGCCGGGCATCGGCCCCGCCACGACACGCCCTCCCGAAAAAACATACAATTTACTGGTGTTTCGGGCGCTCGACGCGTCCGGGAGGGCGAGGTGACGCCATGTCCCGACCGACCTCGACCGCGCTGCGCAGGGCGGCCCGCGCTCCGGTGACCGCGGCAGTCGTCTGCGCCGCGGTGTTCACGGCGGGCCCGGCCGCCCTGGGCGCCGACACGAACCCGTCGGCCCAGCAGCTGGCCGACGACGCGAGGACCGCGCTCCTGAAGGCGCACTCCCTCCACCTGGTCCTGACCAACCACGCCCGCACCCCCCGCGACACCCGCACACCCAGGGTGTTCGACCTGCGCCTCGACGACAAAGGCGACTGCACGGGGTTTCTGCGCATGGGCACGGGCGGCGCGGACGGCGGCAGTGTGCGGCTCGTCAAGCGGGGCGACCAGGTCTGGATGAAGCCGGATACGACGTTCTGGAAGACGCAGGTGCCGGGCCGCCCCGGCGAACTGGCCGCCCAGGTCTTCGACGGACGGTATCTGCACGGCACGACGGACGACCCGGCGCTCAGCGGCCTCGCGAACACCTGCGACCTGGACGCCTTCCGCGGCCGGCTGGAGCAGGGCTCGGGCCGCGACGCGCAGGACCATCTCACGAAGGGCAAGCCGACCGAGGTGGGCGGCGAGAAGGTCGTGCCGCTGACCGGCCACCAGGGCAGGACCACGGTGACCCTGGACGTGACGTCCGACGCCCCGCACCGCCTGGTCCGCGCGACGGAGAAGGGGCCGGGCGTGGACATCACGATGACGCTCGGCGACTACGACAAGCCGGTCCCGGACAAGACGCCGCCCTCGGACCAGTCCGTGGACGTCTCGAAGCTGCACGACCTGATGCCGGACTCGACACCGTCGCAGAGCGCGTAGCCGAAGGCGCTGCGGCGCGGCCGCCGTGCGGAGGGAGGACGCACCCGGCCGCCGATACGGACACGGGCGGGGCCCTGCCCACGCCCCCTACGCTGAGAGGCATGCCGCATCCCTCAGCTGTCGCCGCGCAGTTCACCGGCCGACGCGCCGTCGCCGCGCAGCCCCTGTCGGGGCAGCTCGCGCAGGTCCCTCTCGACGACGGGAGTGTCGTGATGGTGAAACACGCTGACGCCGCCGGGGCGGCGGAAGCCGAGGCGGCGGGGCTGCGGTGGCTGGGTGGGGCGGGCGCCGTGCTGGTGCCGCGGGTGCACGGGCACGACCGGCACTGGCTGGTGACCGACCGGGTGGCCACGGGTCCGGCGAGCTCGGCGGCGGCGCACCGGTTCGGCGGCGAGCTGGCCGCACTGCACGCCGCGGGTGCCCCGGCGTTCGGCGCCGCCCCGCCCGGCGGACCGCGCGAGGCCCGCATCGGGCTCGCTCCCATGCGCAACGTCCCGGGCGGCGACTGGCCCTCGTGGTACGCCGAGCACCGCGTGCTGCCGTATCTGCGCCGGGCCTTCGACGCCGGACTCGTGCACCCTGCCGAGGTTGGGGACGTCGAGCGGGTCTGCGACCTGCTGCCCGCGCTCTCCGGGCCCGCCGAGCCGCCCGCGCGGCTCCACGGCGACCTGTGGAACGGCAACGTGCTGTGGGGCAAGGACGGGCGGGTCCGGCTCATCGACCCCGCGGCCCACGGCGGGCACCGGGAGACCGACCTGGCGATGCTGCGCCTGTTCGGCGCACCCCACCTCGGCGCGATCCTCGACGGCTACGAGGAGGCCGCGCCACTGGCCCCCGGGTGGCGCGACCGCGTGCCCCTGCACCAGCTCTTCCCGCTCCTCGTGCACGCGGTGCTGTTCGGCCGCGGCTACGCCGAGCAGGCCGTCGCCGCCGCCCGGTCGCAGCTCGCGTAGGCCGCCCCGGCGGCCGGTCAGCGCACCCGGGCCACGCCCACGTACACGGCGCTCGGCTCGGGGCGCGGCGCGGGCTCGTCGTGGAACCACTCGGGCCCGGTGACCAGACCGGGCTCGACGAGGTCGAGCCCGTCGAAGAACCGGGCCACCTCGTCGCGGTTGCGAAAGCGCAGCACCATGCCGCCCTTGGTGTACTCGTCGGTGGCCTGGTCCGCCACGTCGGGGAACACGTCGGATGCCCCGTGCGTCATGACGAGGAGGCTGCCGGAGGGCAGCGCCCCGACGAGCGTGGACACGATGCCGTACGGATCCGCGTCGTCCGGCACGAAGTGCATGAGCGCGATCAGGGACAGTGCGATCGGCCGCTCGAAGTCGAGGACCCTGCGGGCGTGTTCGAGGATGGCGGCCGGATCGCGGACGTCGGCCTGGATGTAGTCGGTGGTGCCCTCGGGGCTGCTGACGAGGAGGGCCTGCGCGTGGCGCAGCACGATGGGGTCGTTGTCGGTGTAGACCACACGCGCGGCGGGGACGGTCCGCTGGACGATCTGGTGGAGGTTGGGTTCGGTGGGGATGCCGGTGCCGATGTCCAGGTACTGGTCGACGCCCTGCGCGGCGAGCCAGGCGCTCGCCCGGTGCATGAACGCGCGGTTCTGGCGGGCCGCGTCTTTCGCCTCGGACGGCAGCTTCTCGGCGACGGCCTGGTCGACCGGGTAGTTGTCCTTGCCGCCGAGCAGCCAGTCGTAGACGCGGGCCGGGTGCGCCTTGCTGGTGTCGATCCGGGGCTTGGGTGCGGGTGCCGTCATGGGCGGGCTCCATCGTCGCTGGCCGTGCGGTTCGGTCGCGTGCAGTGTGCCACGGCAACTCGCACACGTGCTCGGCGCGTTCGTATCGCGCCGTCAGGCGGGTCGGCCCAGGGCGCGCACCGGGGCGCCGTCCAGGTATGCCTCGATGTCCTCGACGGCCCCTTGGAAGTAGCCGTCGTAGTTACGCCGGGTGACATAGCCGAGGTGCGGCAGACCGAGGAAGTTCGGGGCGGTGCGCAGCGGATGGTCCGCGGGCAGCGGCTCGGTGTCGTGGACGTCGCTCGCGGCGCCCGCGATCCATTCCTCACGCAGGGCCCGCAGCAGAGCGTCCTGGTCGACGATCGCCGCCCGTGACGTGTTGACCAGGTAGGCGGTGGGGCGCATGCGCCGCAGCTCGTCGGCGCCGATCAGACCGCGGGTGCGGTCGCCGAGGACGAGGTGCACGGAGACGAAGTCGCTGGTCTCGAGGAGCTCCTCCTTGGAGGCGGCGAGGCGCACCCCGGCCTCGGCTGCCCGCTCGGCGGTCAGGTTCTGGCTCCACGCCACGACGTCCATCCCGAAGGCCGCCCCGACGCGGGCGACCCTGGTGCCGATCTTGCCGAGGCCGAGCAGGCCCAGTCTGGCGCCGTAGAGGTCGGCGCCGAGGGTGCTCTGCCAGGGGCCGTCGGTGCGCAGGGCCTCGTTCTCGGTGGTGATGTGGCGGGCGAGGCCGAGGATGAGCGCCCAGGTGAGCTCGGCGGGCGGCTCGGAGTTGCTGGGGGTGCCACAGACCGTCACGCCCTGCGCGGCCGCCGCCTCCACGTCGATCGACGCGTTGCGCAGCCCGGAGGTCACCAGCAGTTTCAGCTTCGACAGGCGGGCGATCAACTCGGCCGGGAACGGGGTGCGTTCGCGCATCACGACGACGATCTCGCAGTCGTCGATCTCGGCGACGAGCTCGTCGTGCGAGGTGATGTGCCGGTTCAGGAAACGGACGTCGACGCGCCCGGCCAGACGCGCCCAGTCGCCGTGCCGGCGGGCGACGTCCTGGTAGTCGTCGAGTACGGCACAGCGCGGCTTCTGGGCTGTCATCGGTTCTCCCCCATGTCCCGGTGAGTGATCACTTCCCGAACTCTAGTACGCGGGTCCGCGCCCTTGGGGCGGTGGTACGCGCCTTCAGGCGGTCACGCGGCACTCCGGGTGGCCCCAGCCGTCCGGGTTCTTGGCGATCTGCTCGCCCACGTCGTAGGAGCGGCCGCAGCGGCAGCGGCCCGGGTACTTCGCCTTGAGCATGCGTGAGGACGACGGGGACGACGAGGACGCGGCCGAGGCTCCGGGGCGCTTTCGGGCGCCGGTCGCCTTGCGCGCCTTCGGCGCGGACGGGGTGGACGGCGGCGGCAGCGGCGAGTCGTAGGCGGTGCCGGCGTCCTGCTGTGCCGTCGCGGCCTGGCTCGCCGCGCGGTCGGCGAGGTCGTTGAGCGGGTCGCCGTCGACCTGGTGGGCGGGCACGTACACGAACTCGACCGTGCGGTCCTGCAGGAGCGCGTCGATACGGGCGACCAGCTCCTGGTTGGCGACCGGCTTGCCGGACGCGGTCTTCCAGCCCTTGCGCTTCCAGCCGGGCAGCCAGGTCGTGACCGCCTTCATCGCGTACTGCGAGTCCATCCGCACCTCCAGCGGCACGTCGCGGCTCACGGTGCTCAGCAGGCGTTCCAGGGCGGTGAGTTCGGCGACGTTGTTGGTGGCGGTGCCCAGCGCACCGGCCTCCCAGCGCACCGGCTGCTCGTCGCTGTCCGCGACGACCCAGGCCCATGCGGCGGGCCCGGGGTTTCCTTTCGACGCGCCGTCACACGCGGCGATCACACGTTCTGCCATGCCCTCGATCATGCCAGGGTGCGGACCGAATCCGTGATTGCCGTCGTGTCCATGACCATACGGGGTCGTGGTGCCGCCGTTCCAGGCCGAAGCCCCGGCCGCGACGGGGGACCACGGCCGGGGCGGCTTCGAGGTGGACACGGAGGGCGGTCGCCTCCGGCGGGAGGCTCCACGGGGCTTCAGCCGAACGATCGTCCCCGCGGGCGAAGTGATGAGGCCCGAGGACACTGTTCCGTCCGTGTCCACAGTGATGTCAACGGGCATCGGGGCAGCGTTGTTCCCGGCCCGACCAACCGTCTCCCGCGGCCGCGGCGGGGCGGACCGGGCCGGGTGCCTCTGCCGCGCGTCGGGGCGTGCGGACGGGGCCGCGTAGGGTCATGGGGTGATCGTCGCCGCATGGACTCCGCGCCTCCCGCTCGTCCGCCGTCTCGCACTCACGGCCGTTCTCGCGCTGGTGCTTGTCGGCTGTTCGTCCTCGTCGGCGGACCGGCCCTCGCCGTCCTCCGGCTCCTCGGCGGGCCGGGCGGCGCACGTCGTGCGGCCGTCGCCGGGTGTCGGATTCGACTACCAGATCGGCGGCGCGTACAAGCCGCCGTCCGGCGTGCGGGCGCTCTCCCGCGACCGGGGCGCGGCTCCCGCGCGCGGGCTCTACAACGTCTGCTACGTCAACGCCTTCCAGGCCCAGCCGGACGCGCTGGACTGGTGGCGGCGCGCCCACCCGGAGCTGCTGCTGCGCGACGCGCACGGGCGCCTGGTGATCGACCAGGACTGGGACGAGCCGCTCCTGGACATCAGGACGGCCGCGAAACGGGCCCGGCTGGCCCGGATCGTCGGCGGCTGGATCGACGGCTGCGCCCACGACGGCTTCCAGGCGGTCGAACCCGACAACCTCGACTCCTACGAGCGCTCCGGCGGGCTGATCGACGCGGCGGACGCGGTCGCCTTCGCTCGTCTGATCGCCGGGCGGGCGCACGCCGCGGGGCTCGCCGTGGGCCAGAAGAACGCGGCCGGGCTGCTGTCGCGCCACGCGGCCACGGGGTTCGACTTCGCGGTCGCCGAGGAGTGCGCGCGCTACGAGGAGTGCGGTGCGTACGCCTCGGCGTACGGTGACCGGGTCTTCGTCATCGAGTACCGCAAGACCGACTTCACGCGCGCGTGCCGCGCCTGGAGCGGACGGCTGTCGATCGTGCTGCGCGACCGTGACGTGCGGCCCGAGGGCGAGAAGGGGTACGTGCGGCAGGCTTGTTGAGGCCCGCCACCCGGGGGGCCTGCCACCCGGCTTCTCGTCCCCGGTTCAGGGGTTCAGGGGTTCAGGATGTGGTCGTCGCGCCGCGCAGGGCGTCGAGGCGGCGCTGGATCGCCTCCAGGGCTCCTGGGCGACGGCCGGGGACCTGTCGGCGCAGCGCGGTGAGGGCCGACGCGTGCGCGCGGGCGCGCACCGGGTCACCGAGCTGTTCCCACTGGTGGTGGGCGCGGTCGACGGCCGCCTCGACGTCGTCGGCCGCTTCCTCGCCGCGCGCGAGCCGGGCCCGCGCGACCGCGATCCACAGCTCGCAGCTGCGGGCGGGGTCCTGGGCGAGGCGGGCGAGGTCGGCGCGGACCTCCAGCCAGTGGATGGCCTGCGGCGACCCCGCTCCGTGTACGCGCAGCGCGTCGCTCTCCCACATCGCCGCGATGTCCGCGGCCTCCTCGTGCCGTCCGGCCTGCGCGGCGGCGAGGATCGCGGGGTGCGGGTCGGGGGCGGCGGAGGCGGGCCCGGCGGTCCGGGGGTCGGCGATTCGAGGGTCGGCGGGCCGGGTGTCGCTCGCGCGTCGGGCGGAGGAAGCCGCACGCGGCTTCGGGTCCTCGGCC
>NZ_JAPHNL010000222.1 GCF_026274175.1 Streptomyces beihaiensis | reverse complement strand
GTGCCTTCGCCGCCTTGCTCATCATCCTGTTCCTCATGCCCGGCGCAACGAGCCGACGCCCACCAGGTCACCGCCCCGCATGCGTACGGGCGCACCCTGTCGCATCCTGGCCCCATGGCTGAGAACACCCCTTCGCATCCCATGGTTCCCTGGACCGAGTTCCGGCCCGACCGACGGCGCCTGGCGGCCGGGGCCGCCCTGATCGGCGTCGGTACGCTCGTCTGCGCGGCGGGCATCGGCGTGCTGGTGTACGAGCTGACGCGCGCGGGCCGCACCTGGACCGGCAGCTGGCAGGTGCCGCCCGGCGAACTGGCGCACCGCACCCTCCACCAGGCCCAGACGGCGGCGCAGAGCGCGGCCCACGCCGGCCGCGATGCCTGGCAGAACTACCAGGAGCAGGCCCTCTAGCAACCGCCCGCAGGTGCCGGCCCCGGACGCAGATGCGCCGCCAGGCCGGTCCGGCCCGGTGCCACGTGCGGGCGCAGCACCAGGTCCTCGTCGTAGTCGCCGCCCAGTTCGTGCCGGTAGGGCAGCGGCTCCGCCGTGCCGAGCGTCCGCAGCCGCTGCCTGAGCCGGTCGGCGTACGCGCGCTGCTCCGCCGTGCCTGCCCGGTCGGCGCCGTACGCGACCAACGGCGGCAGTGCGGCCATGCCCGTGTACCAGAACGTGCCGTGCAGGAGCGGGAAGAGCACGTCGTCGACGTGGCCGTGGACTCCTCGTGGGCCGAAGGACGACTGCCTCGCGCCGACCGACGTGACCACCAGCGCGCGCCGACCGGCCAGGCCCCCGGCCCCGTAGCGCAGGGTTCTGCCCCGCTCGTCCTCCACCCCGAACGCGAAGCCCTGTACGAAGACCCGGTCGAACCAGCCCTTGAGGATCGCGGGCGGCCCGAACCACCACATCGGGAAGTGGAAGACCAGCACGTCCGCCCAGGCGGCCTTCTCCTGCTCGGCGAGGATGTCGTCGCTGAGCCTCCCGGACGCGTACGCCCGCTCCTGCTCCGCCCCCACCATCAGGCGATCACCGGACTCGGCCGCGCGCCGGAAGTCGTCGGCGTCCACCACCGGCTTCCAGCCCATGCCGTACAGATCCGAGACCCGGCTCTGGTGGCCGAGCCGGTCCAGCTCGCGCAGCCCCTCGTCCATCAACGAGCCGTTGAGCGAGCGCCGCTCCGGGTGGGCGAAGACCCACAGCACCTTCAGTGACTTCATGCCTTCAGGATTCCGGTGCCGCCGCGCCCCCGACGAGCGGCCAGATCGCCATGATGCGCAAGAATCCGGCCACCCGGTCAGGTCGTCGCGGCTCCGGCCGGCCAGGCCGCCATGGCCGTGTCGACGATGCGCAGCCGGCGGGAGTAGTCCGGCGGTCACGTCGTCGGCGATCTTCCGCTCGATCGCGGCCTTCGCGCCCTCCCGCACGTCCCGCAGCCGCGCCTTCACCTCGGAGGCGGCGGGCGTGCAGTTGGTGGCACCGGTGATGACCAGGCGGCCGGGCGGGTGGGCGGGGGTCCGTGCACTCCTCCGCGGAGAGCCGCGGGAGCTTCTCGACCGCGGCGCGGGCGGTGGGCTCTCGGCGGGAGCCCTGCGCCCGCACGTCAGCCAGGTCCTGCCGCTCGCCGAGGCGGCCAAGGCCCACGAACTGGTCGACTCGGGCCGCACCCAGGGCGAGATCGTCCTGACGCCGTGACGCCGTGACCCAGTGACGCAGTGACGCAGTGACGTCATGACGTCATGACGCCGTGAGCTCATCCGGCCTTGGCGTCCCACCCTGGAATCGTCGGCAGCACCTTGCGGGCGACCGCGAGGAGCACCGCGTCGTCCGGCACGCCGCCGTCCGAGCGCCACAGGGCCAGGTCGAAGGAGCCTCCCTTGTCCTTCGGATCCTGCGCCACCGACAGAACGCGGACCGGGTCGCCGTCGCCGGGGGTGCCGGTCGCCTCGCCACCGTCGAGGCGGAAGCGGACGCGGATGGTGCGGTCGGAGTAGAGGGCTGCTCTGCGGCCCAGGAACGTGCGGTGCGGTTGCGTGTCCCCGAGGAGGGTGGCCGTGTCGCCGACCGGAACGTCGTCGTACGTGCCCTCCAGCGTCACGGTGTACGTCGGGAAGTCGATCTCCGTCGACGGATTCGGGATCTTCCGGCCACCGGCCATCGTGATCGCCCCTCCGCCGGCGCTCGCGGTTTTCGCGACTTCCGTGGGCGTGCCGAGGAGTTCGGCGAGGTCGGGGCGGTTCAGCGCCTTGCACAGCTGCGCGCCGGAGACCCTGCCCGCGGCCTTGTCGCCCTTCTCCGCCTTTCCGCCCGAGCATGTGGCCGGTTTCGGATCCGGCTCGTCCCCCGCGCCGTAGCCGGACGACATCCCGTTGAATGCCATCAGGCCGAGCCCCAGCGCCGCGACCACCGCCACCGCGGAAATCGCCTGCCCCACGGGGCTTCCACCGTGCTTTTCCGGTCTGCCGCCGTTGTCCGTCATGTCGTCGGTCATATCCCCCGTCAGCCCCCATCAGCCCTGACCAGCCCTGACCAGCCGTCACCGGCCCCTATTTCCCCTTGGTCTGTCCAGGAACGTAACCCGTGATCACCCGTCGGACAAACGGAATCCGCGGCCCCGCACCCGCACGCGGAAACGCCCGAGGGCGGCACCCCCTGTCGTACAGACAGGAAGTGCCGCCCTCGGTATCAGACTGGCTGAGTCGGACCGGCCGAACCGGAAGAACCGGCTCAGAAGTCCATGTCACCGCCCGGCATGCCGCCGGGAGCGGCCGGCGCGGCCTTCTCCGGCTTGTCGGCGATGACGGCCTCGGTGGTGAGGAACAGCGCGGCGATCGACGCGGCGTTCTGCAGCGCGGAGCGCGTCACCTTGGCCGGGTCGATGATGCCCTCGGCGATCATGTCGACGTACTCGCCGGTCGCGGCGTTCAGACCGTGCCCCGGGGTCAGGTTGCGCACCTTCTCGACGATGACGCCGCCCTCAAGACCACCGTTGGCGGCGATCTGCTTCAGCGGGGCCTCCAGGGCGAGCTTCACGGCGTTGGCGCCGGTCGCCTCGTCACCCTCGAGCTCCAGCTTCTCGAAGACCGAGGAGGCCTGCAGCAGGGCCACGCCACCACCGGCGACGATGCCCTCCTCGACGGCCGCCTTGGCGTTGCGCACGGCGTCCTCGATGCGGTGCTTGCGCTCCTTGAGCTCGACCTCGGTGGCGGCACCGGCCTTGATGACCGCGACGCCGCCCGCGAGCTTCGCCAGGCGCTCCTGGAGCTTCTCGCGGTCGTAGTCCGAGTCGCTGTTCTCGATCTCGGCGCGGATCTGGTTGACGCGGCCCTGGACCTGGTCGCTCTCACCGGCGCCGTCGACGATGGTCGTCTCGTCCTTGGTGATGACGACCTTGCGGGCGCGGCCGAGCAGGTCGAGACCGGCGTTCTCCAGCTTGAGGCCGACCTCCTCGGAGATGACGGTGCCGCCCGTGAGGATGGCGATGTCACCGAGCATGGCCTTGCGGCGGTCGCCGAAGCCCGGGGCCTTGACGGCGACGGACTTGAAGGTGCCACGGATCTTGTTGACGACCAGGGTCGACA
Organism: Streptomyces beihaiensis; assembly: GCF_026274175.1. GTDB lineage: Bacteria > Actinomycetota > Actinomycetes > Streptomycetales > Streptomycetaceae > Streptomyces > Streptomyces beihaiensis. Next base: position 115,248 of record NZ_JAPHNL010000222.1, on the reverse strand, counting down.
GGGCCTCGCCCTCGACGTCCTCGGCGATGATCAGCAGCGGCTTGCCGGACTGCATGACCTTCTCCAGGAGCGGCAGCAGGTCCTTCACGTTGCCGATCTTGGAGTTGACGATGAGGATGTACGGGTCGTCGAGCGACGCCTCCATACGCTCCATGTCGGTGGCGAAGTACGCCGAGATGTAGCCCTTGTCGAAGCGCATACCCTCGGTGAGCTCCAGCTCCAGACCGAAGGTCTGGGACTCCTCGACGGTGATGACGCCTTCCTTGCCGACCTTGTCCATCGCCTCGGCGATGAGCTCGCCGATCTGGGAGTCGGCGGCGGAGATGGAGGCGGTGGAGGCGATCTGCTCCTTGGTCTCGACCTCCTTGGCCTGGTCGAGCAGCGAGGCGGAGACGGCCTCGACGGCCTTCTCGATGCCGCGCTTCAGAGCCATCGGGTTGGCGCCGGCCGCCACGTTGCGCAGGCCCTCGCGGACCAGGGCCTGGGCCAGCACCGTCGCGGTGGTCGTACCGTCACCGGCGACGTCGTCCGTCTTCTTGGCGACTTCCTTGACCAGCTCGGCGCCGATCTTCTCGTACGAGTCCTCGAGCTCGATCTCCTTGGCGATGGAGACACCATCGTTGGTGATCGTGGGGGCGCCCCACTTCTTCTCGAGGACGACGTTGCGACCCTTGGGGCCCAGGGTCACCTTGACGGCGTCGGCGAGCTGGTTCATGCCGCGCTCGAGGCCGCGCCGTGCCTCCTCGTCGAACGCGATGATCTTGGCCATGTGAAGTGGTCCTCCCGGACGGGGTGGAAAAGCAAACGGACCGTGCTGGTGCCCGCGACGGACGGCCCCCGGACCATGTGGTTCCTTGCCCCACCCGGCCCCTGGACCTCACCGACCCGATCCAAGTTCTGTCACTCTCACTCGGAGAGTGCTAAGCCCAATGATTAGCACTCGACCCCCGCGAGTGCAAGGCCGTAAGCCGCGCGCGTACGCATCCCGGACAGCGCGCGGACCGCGCGGGGGCGGCACAGGGGCGGCACGGGGACAGCACGAAGGGCCCGCCCCCCGGTCTCCCGGTGGCGGGCCCCACGCGTAAGTCTGCAGTCGTGCGGTCGGTCGCGCGCTTCAGCCGGCGGCCACGCGGACCATGTCCGCCTGCGGCCCCTTCTGACCCTGCGAGATCTCGAATTCGACTCGCTGACCCTCTTCCAGGGTGCGGTAACCGTCCATCTGGATCGCACTGTAGTGGACGAATACATCCGCACCACCGTCGACCGCGATGAAGCCGTACCCCTTCTCCGCGTTGAACCACTTGACGGTGCCCTGAGCCATGCCTAACTCCCCTATTACTGGCCCTTGCGCAGGACCGCACTTCGCGGACCCGGGTCAGACCTCACCCCCCATCGGCGGGGGTGTGCGCCGGAACGCGTCGACCGCGGCTGAATGTATCTGCCCAACTGCCGTCTGCAACAGGTCAATCGGACGAGAATTCTGGGCGCGCCCGATCGGGGAAACCTGGGCAACTCGCCGGATGGCAGGGCAAGTCGGGCCGCGTAAATGCCGTAAAAGACTCGAAAGCGCGGAGGACATTGGCTGCTTCTCGTCGGACTCCGGCCGAGAAATCATATGCGCCGGTCATGCACCGCCTACGAAAGTGAAGCGGGTTCCCCAACTGTACCCTGCTCAATCATGCTGAATTGCCCCCTCCGCTTCTCGCGGAGGGGGCAATTCACGGAAGGCGGCACTCGGATCAGCCGCCGGCCACCGCCGGGATGATCGAGACGCCCGCGCCGTCCGGCGTGGCCGTCTCAAGGCCCTGCTCGAAGCGCACGTCGTCGTCGTTGACGTAGACGTTCACGAAGCGGCGCAGCCTGCCCTGGTCGTCGAGGACGCGGGCGGCGATGCCGGTGTGGTTCTTCTCCAGGTCGGCGATGACCTCGGCGAGGGTGGCCCCCTCGGCGGGCACCTCGGCCTCGCCACCGGTGTAGGTGCGCAGGATGGTGGGGATACGGACGGAAACGCTCATGCTTCACCTCGCGGGTCGGGGGTGCGCCCCCACAGGGGCGCGGGACTGTTCTTCTGTGCGACTCCCGTCGCGCGGGCGCGACGGGAGTCGCGACAGGCCCGCGGACGACAACGAGACCTCAGGCCCTACGGCGCTCAGCCGGCGAGCCCCGCGGAGCGGAACGCGTCCAGGCTCGGCCGGATCGTCGCCGTCGCCTGCGACGACTCCGCGACGGCGTCCAGCGTCTTCAGGCCGTCCCCCGTGTTGAGCACGACCGTGGTCAGGGACGGGTCGATCAGGCCCGCCTCGATCAGCTTCCTGGTGACGCCGAGCGTCACGCCGCCCGCCGTCTCGGCGAAGATCCCCTCGGTCCGCGCGAGCAGCTTGATCGCGTCGACGACCTGCTCGTCCGTCACGTCCTCCACCGCGCCGCCGGTACGGCGCGCGATGTCGAGGACGTACGGGCCGTCGGCCGGGTTGCCGATGGCGAGGGACTTGGCGATGGTGTTCGGCTTCTGCGGGCGCACCACGTCGTGGCCGCCCTTGTACGCGACCGAGACCGGCGAGCAGCCCTCGGCCTGGGCGCCGAAGAGCTTGTACGGCTTGTCCTCGACCAGGCCGAGCGCGATCAGCTCCTTGAGCCCCTTGTCGATCTTCGTGAACTGCGAGCCGGACGCGATCGGGATGACCAGCTGGTCGGGCAGCCGCCAGCCCAGCTGCTCGCAGATCTCGTACGCGAGCGTCTTGGAACCCTCGCCGTAGTACGGGCGCAGGTTCACGTTGACGAAGCCCCAGCCCTCGCCCAGCGGGTCGCCGATGAGCTCGGAGCAGAAGCGGTTGACGTCGTCGTAGTTGCCCTCGATGGCGACGAGGTCACCGCCGTAGACACCGGCCATGACGACCTTGCCCTGCTCCAGGTCGTGCGGGATGAACACGCACGAGCGGAAACCGGCACGGGCGGCCGCGGCGCCCACCGCGCCCGCCAGGTTGCCGGTCGAGGAGCAGGACAGGGTGGTGAAGCCGAAGGCGCGCGCGGCCTCGATGGCCTGGGCGACGACGCGGTCCTTGAAGGAGTGGGTCGGGTTGCCGGAGTCGTCCTTGACGAACAGCTTTCCTTCGGCGACACCGAGTGCGCGGGCCAGGTTGTCGGCCTTGACCAGCGGCGTCCAGCCGGGGTTCAGGTTCGGCTTCTCGGCGACGTCGGCCGGGACGGGCAGCAGCGGGGCGTACCGCCAGATGGTGGCGGGACCGGCCTCGATCCGCTTGCGCAGCTCCTCCGGGTCGCCGGACGGCAGGTCGTAGGCGACCTCCAGAGGCCCGAAACACTCGACGCAGGCGAAGATCGGGCCGAGCGGGAACTGTGCGCCGCACTCACGACAGGAGAGGCCCGAGGCGGGACCGAGGTCGACGGCGGCGGAGGTGCCGTTGGCGGTACCGGCGGCGGCTTCGGTGGATACAGTCTGTACAGCCATGAGAGGCGAGGCCCTTTCTCCTCATCTTCCTCACGACGCATCTCGCCGTGAGACGGATTTGGCACCTTCCCTAGCCGGGAGCCTCGCGGTGGACGGTGCGGTGTCCTACGAGACCGGCTGGAGGGTTGCCGGGGCTTCAACGGGCCGTATCCCTCTGCCCCTCTGGATGAGCGGTATTCGGTTGTGTGTCACGCGCCGTGTGTCATGCGGTCAGGCGCGGCGGCGACCCCGACATGCGATGGTCACCGGCGTTGCTCAAGACTGTAACCGAAGGGCCGGACCCTTGAGATAGTCGTCCGAACCGCGAGATGGATCACAGACCCGGAGGGTGCGCAGACCGTGCTGGAAGAAGTCGAGCGCTGGCTGAGCAGGCGCTCCTGGTCCGTGGCCGACCGACCGCTGTCGCGGCTGGTCGCCGCCAAGCACGCGTCCGGCCAGAAGGTGAGCGTGGTGCTGCCCGCGCTCAACGAGGAGGAGACGGTCGGCGCGATCGTCTCGGTGATCCGGCGCGAACTGATGACTCCCGCCGTGCCGCTCGTCGACGAGCTGGTGGTGATCGACTCGGGCTCGGCCGACCGCACCTCCGAGGTGGCCGCGGCCGCCGGGGCGCGCGTGGTGCACCGGGACTCGATCCTGCCGCGCATCCCCGCGCGGCCCGGCAAGGGCGAGGTGCTGTGGCGCTCGCTGCTCGCCACCGGCGGAGACATCGTGTGTTTCGTGGACGCGGATCTCAGGGAGTTCTCGGCGGACTTCGTCTCGGGGATCGTCGGGCCGCTGCTCACCGACCCGGACGTGGCGTTCGTGAAGGCGATGTACGACCGTCCGCTGGGCGAGACGGCGGGGCAGGGCGGCCGGGTGACGGAGCTGATGGCGCGGCCCGTCCTCAATCTGCACTGGCCGCTGCTGGCCGGGTTCGTACAGCCGCTGGGCGGCGAGTACGCGGCCCGCAGGTCACTGCTCGAACGGCTGCCGTTCCCGGTCGGCTACGGCGTGGAGCTCGGGCTGCTCGTGGACGCGCTGCACACGGTGGGCCTGGACGCGCTGGCCCAGGTCGACGTGGGAGTGCGCAAGCACCGGCACCAGGACGGGCAGGCGCTGGGCCGGATGGCGGCGGCGATCTACCGCACGGCCCAGCTGCGGCTCGCGCGCGGGCATCTGGTGCGGCCGCACCTGACGCAGTTCGAGCGCGGCGCGGACGGCTTCGAGCCGCGCACGTACGCGGTGGACACGGAGGAGCGCCCGCCGATGACCGAGATCAGTGAGTACGCGGAGCGTCGCGTGGCGTGAGGCCGTACACGGCCGCGGGGCATGAAGCCGCACCCGGCCGCCGCACACGGCGACCGGGTCCCGCCACGGGGCGCGCCCGCACGTTTGAGCGCTCGCGGGCCGGGCTACGTTCGCCCTATGGCTTCCACGCATGGCACGCACGGTGCTGCTGAGGTTCTCGTCGCGTCCAACCGCGGCCCGGTCTCGTACGTCGCCGCACAGGACGGCGGCCTCGACGCGCGGCGCGGCGGGGGCGGGCTCGTCTCCGCGCTCAGCGTCGTCGAGGACAAGCTGTGGGTGTGCGCGGCGCTGGGCGACGGCGACCGGGAGGCGGTACGGCGCGGGATCACCGAGCCGGGGGTGAGGATGCTGGACATCGACGCCGACGTGCACGCGGACGCGTACAACGGCATCGCCAACTCCGTGCTCTGGTTCGTCCACCACATGCTGTACCAGACGCCGTTCGAGCCGTCCTTCGGCCCGGAGTTCCGGCGGCGCTGGGCGGCGTACGAGACGTACAACAGGGCCTTCGCGCGGGCGCTCGCCGAGGAGGCGGCCGACGGCGCCACGGTCGTCGTGCAGGACTATCACCTGGCGCTGGTGCCGGGCATGCTGCGCGAACTCCGCGCTGACCTGAGGATCGGCCACTTCACGCACACCCCGTGGGCGCCGGTCGACTACTTCCGGATGCTGCCGGACGACATCGCCGAGCAGTTGCTGCGCGGCATGCTCGGCGCGGACCGGCTCGCCTTCCTGACGCGCCGCTGGGCCGACGCGTTCACGGAGTGCTGCACGCGGATCATCGGCGGCACCTCCGGCACCCGGATCGGCGTGCACGGGCTCGGCGCCGACGCGGACTTCCTGCGCGAGCGCGCGCACCGCCCGGACGTGGAGGAGCGGCTCGGGGCGCTGCGCGACCAGGTGGGCGAGGGCCGCAAGGTCGTGGTCCGGGTGGACCGCACCGAACTGTCGAAGAACATCGTGCGCGGACTGCGGGCGTACGAGCTGCTGCTCGAGACCCGGCCCCGGTGGCGCGAGAAGGTCGTGCACGTGGCCTTCGCCTACCCGTCGCGGCAGGACCTCGCCGTCTACCGCGACTACACGGCGGAGGTGGCCCGAGTCGCCGAGTCCATCAACTCCCGTTTCGGCACGCCAGGTTGGACGCCGGTCGTGCTGCACGTCAAGGACGACTTCGCGCGCTCGCTGGCCGCCTACCGGCTCGCGGACGTGGCCCTGGTCAACCCGATCCGCGACGGGATGAACCTCGTGGCCAAGGAGGTCCCGGTGGTCTCGGACCGCGGGTGCGCGCTCGTCCTGTCCCGGGAGGCCGGGGCGTACGAGGAGCTGGCGGACGACGCGCTGGTCGTCAACCCGTACGACGCGACCGGGACGTGCGAGGCGCTGGGCGCCGCGCTGGACATGGCGGAGGACGAGCGGGCGGAGCGTACGAAGCGGCTGGCCGCCGCCGGGACCGCGCTGCCGCCGGGGCGGTGGTTCCTGGAGCAGTTGGAGGCACTGCGCGGCTGAGACCGGGGCCCGTGGCGCTTCGGGCCGCCTTACAGCATTTTGGCCAGATCCCTCAGCAGCGCCACCACGCCCTCCGGCCCCGGCACCACCAGGTCGGCCCGGCCCGCCAGTTCCTCGACCTCCGCGCTGCCGCTGCACACCAGCAGGCCCGGCGTGCCGGCCGCGCGGAGCTTCTCCACCGCCGCGTACGCCGCGAGGTCGCCGAGGTCGTCGCCCGCGTACAGGACGGACTCCGCGCCCACCTCCCGTACGTAGGCGGTGAGCGCCACGCCCTTGTCGACGCCCGGCGGGCGCAGCTCAAGGACCATCCGGCCCGGTTCGACGACCAGGCCGTGGCGCCCGGCGAGCGCGGTGAGCGGCCCGCGCAGCACCTCGAACGCGGTCTGCGGGTCGGGCGCGCGCCGGGTGTGCACGGCGACCGCTCGCCCCTTCTCCTCGATGTACGTGTCGTGGCTGAGGCCCGACTCGGCGAGCACGCGCGGCAGTTCGGCGCGGGCGGCCGCGACGCCGGGGTCGGGGTCGGGCGCCTTGACGGTGCCGGTGGCGGCGTCCCAGCGCTCGGCCCCGTAGTGCCCGAGGACGACGAGGCGGTCGAGGCCCGGCGCCCCGGCGAACCCGCCGTACCGCACCGCGACCGCGGCGGGCCGCCCGGTGATCACGGCGACGGAGGCGACTTTCGGCGCGAGCGCGGCGAGTGCCGGTACGGCTCCCGGGTGCGCGCGGGCCTGCTCGGGGTCGTCGACGATGGGCGCGAGGGTGCCGTCGAAGTCGAGGGCGATGACGCTGCGGGAGGGCCGGGCGACGACAGCCGCCAGCCCTTCTCGCCCGGAACCGGTCCGTGGGACGTCCATACGGACGACCTTAACGAACATCAACGCTCGCGGCGCCGCTCCTCCCGCACCCGGCGCAGCCGGTTGACGGTGACGGGCGCGGCCGCAAGGGCCCGCGCGTCGTCGATCAGCGCGTTCAACACCTGGTAGTAGCGAACGGGCGCGAGGTCCAGCTCCTCCCGGATCGCCCGCTCCTTCACGCCGGGCGAGGCCCAGTTGCGCCCCTCGAACGCGAGCACCGAAAGCTCCCGCTCCCTCAGTTCCGGTCCCGGTTTCGGCTCCCGCTCCCGCCGCTCGTCCATGCCGACCAGGCTACTCGCGCTACTCCGCCGACTCCGCCGCGGACGCCGCGACCTGCAGCCGCCCGAGGACGGCGGCCGGGTTGCCCCTGGAGGACACCGCCGAGCCGATCTGCTGCTTGACGTCGGCGCTGACCGACGCCCAGGACGTCTTGCCGCCGGGGTAGAGCTCCGCGTCGGGCAGGGTCTTGAGGAACGGCCAGAGTTTGGCGTCGCTCCTGGTGGCCGCCATCGTCGCGGACGCGCTGGTGGTGACGGGGAGCAGGTTGTACTCGCGGGAGAAGTCGAGGACGTTCTTCTCGTCGTACACGTAGTTGAGGAAGTCGCCGATCTGCTTGCGGTGGCCGTTCTGCTTGAACGCCATCATCCAGTCCGCGACGCCCATCGTGGACTTGGCGGGCCCGTCGGGTCCTGGCAGCTCCACGGTGCCGTAGTCGACGCCCTTCTTCGCGGCCGTCTTCATGAGGGTGGGGTGGCCGTTGAGCATGCCCACCTCGCCCTTGGCGAACGCGGCGAACGCGGCGGCGCGGTTGAGCTTGCCGGGCGCGGTGGGACCGGTGAGGCCCTTGCCGACGAGGTCGTCCTTGAGGAAGTCGAACGTCTTGATGTTCTGCTTGGAGTCGATGGCGTACGAGCCGACGTCGTCGGTGTAGGAGCCGCCGCCGCTGAGCATCCAGATCATGGTCTCGGCCTGCGCCTCCTCCGGGCCGAGCGGCAGCGCGTAGGGGATCTCGACACCGTCCCGCTTGAGGGCCCTGGCGTCGGCGGCCAGCTGGCTCCAGTTCGTCGGCGGTTCGATGCCGGCGGCCTTGAAGAGCTTCTTGTTGTAGAAGAGCAGGCGCGTGGAGGCGGCGAACGGCATGCCGTACTGGGTCTGGCCGACCTCGCCCGCGTCGGAGAGCTGGGAGAGGAAGTCGGCCTGGGTGGGCACGTTGAGGAGGTCGGAGACCGGGTAGAGCTTGCCCGCGGCGGCGTAGTCGGCGTACGCGCCGATCTGTGCCATGTCGGGGGCGTGCCCGGAGTCGACCATCTTCTTGACCTTGGCGTCGACGCTGGTCCAGGGGTAGACGGTGACGTCGATCTTGATGCCGGGGTGGTCCTTCTCGTACGCGGCGGTCAGTCCGTCCCAGTACTTCTGGGAGGTGTTGGCCGCGGAGTCGCCGTAGTCGGCCGCGACGAGCTTGAGCGTGACATCGTTGCCTTCGCCGCCTCCGCAGGCGGTGAGCGTCGCCGCCATGCCCAGTGCGGCCGCCGCCGCGATCAGTCCGGTGATGTGCCGCTGCACCGCTGTTCCCACCCTTGACGTCATTGCCGTGCTGTTCTTCGTTCGCCGTGTCGTGCTCAGTGACCCGTCAGTATCTCAGGGTCGAACGCGCGGTCTACACCACCCCCGTTCGACGCGGACGACGGAGCCGGTGACAAAAGGGGCCGGATCAGGCCGGTTCACGGCAGTGCCGCGAGTGGACTAGACCTTTCGCGGGTTCACGCGCGACACTGTCCCGCGTGAGACATGTCATCGCCCTGGACGTGGGCGGCACCGGGATGAAGGCCGCCCTGGTCGGGGCGGACGGCACGCTGCTGCATCGGGCGCGCCGGGCGACGGAGCGCGAGCGCGGCGCCGAAGCGGTCGTCGAGGCCGTCCTCGGCTTCGCCGCCGAACTGCGCGCGTACGGGCGGGAGCACCTCGGCGAGAGCGCGGCGGCCGCCGGGGTCGCCGTGCCCGGCGTGGTCGACGAGCGCGAGGGCGTCGCACTGTTCGCCGCCAACCTCGGCTGGCGCGACGTGCCGATGCGGACGCTGCTGAGCGAGCGGCTCGGCGGCATCCCCGTCGCCCTCGGCCACGACGTGCGCACCGGCGGGCTCGGCGAGGGGCGGCTCGGCGCCGGCAAGGACGCCGACCGGTTCCTGTTCCTGCCGCTCGGCACCGGCATCGCGGGCGCCATCGGCATCGACGGGCGCATCGAGCCGGGCGCGCACGGCTCGGCGGGCGAGATCGGTCACGTGGTCGTCAGACCGGGCGGCGTGCCGTGCGGCTGCGGGCAGCGCGGCTGTCTGGAGCGGTACGCGTCCGCCTCCGCCGTCACCCTCGCCTGGCAGGCGGCGAGCGGCGACGAGAAGGCCACGGCGGCGGACTGCGCGCGCGCCGTCGACCTGGGCGACCCGGCGGCCGCCCAGGTGTGGCAGGAGGCCGTGGACGCGCTCGCCGACGGGCTCGTCATGGCGCTCACTCTGCTGGACCCGCGCACCCTGATCATCGGTGGCGGGCTCGCCGAGGCCGGGGAAACCTTGTTCACACCGCTGCGGGCGGCGGTCGCCGAACGCGTCACGTTCCAGTCGCTCCCGTCCATCGTCCCCGCCGCCCTCGGGGACAGCGCCGGATGCCTGGGCGCGGGCCTGCTCGCCTGGGACCTTCTCGCCACGTCCGGTCCCACTCGGACCGACCCCACAGAAACCGCGGAGGTAACCGCCTGATGGCCACAGCAAAGGTGCTCGCCGGTGCCCGGGTGGTACTGCCCACCGGGACCCTCACCGACGGCCGCGTCATCGTCGACGGCACCCGGATCGGCGGCATCGCGCCCGCCGACGCCGAGATCGTCGACGTCTCGGGACACTGGGTGGTCCCCGGCTTCGTCGACATGCACAACCACGGCGGCGGCGGCGCGTCCTTCACCTCCGGCACGGTCGACGAGGTCCTCACGGGCGTGCACACGCACCGCCTGCACGGCACGACGACCGTGGCGGCGTCGCTGGTCACCTCCGACATGGACTTCCTGGTGCGCCGGGCGGGCGTGCTCTCCGAGCTGACCGAGCAGGGCGAGATCGCCGGTATCCACTACGAGGGTCCGTTCATCTCACCGTGCCGCAAGGGCGCCCACGAGGAGGCGCTCCTTCGCGACCCCGACCCGGCGGACGTCCGCAAGCTGATCGACGCGGCCCGCGGCGCCGCCCGCATGGTGACGCTCGCCACCGAACTGCCCGGCGGCCTGGACTCCGTACGGCTGCTCGCCGAGCACGGCGTGATCGCCGCGATCGGCCACACCGACGCCACGTACGAGCAGACGGTGGCGGCCATCGACGCGGGCGCCACGGTCGCCACGCACCTCTACAACGCGATGCCGGGCCTCGGCCACCGCGCGCCCGGCCCGATCGCCGCGCTCCTGGAGGACGAGCGGATCACGGTCGAGCTGATCAACGACGGGACGCACCTGCACCCGGCCGCCCTTGAGCTGGCGTTCCATCACAAGCGCGCGGGCAAGGTCGCGTTCATCACCGACGCGATGGACGCCGCCGGGTTCGGTGACGGCCGCTATCTGCTCGGCCAGCTGGAGGTCGAGGTGAAGGACGGTGTGGCGCGGCTCGTGGAGGGCGGCTCCATCGCCGGGTCGACGCTGACGCTGGACCGGGCGTTCAAGCGCGCCGCCACCATCGACCGGCTGCCCGTCGAGGACGTCGTCCGCGCCATCTCGGCCAACCCGGCGCGGCTGCTCGGCCTCTACGACAAGGTGGGCTCCCTGGAACCCGGCAAGGACGCCGACCTGGTGGTCCTCGACGAGGAGTTCGAGCTCAAGGGCGTCATGCGCAAGGGCGAATGGCTCGTGGAGCCGAAAGCGGGGCGCAAGGCGGAACAGAGGGCGGAACGGAAGACGGCGCCGAAGGCCGACCGGCTGTCCTGAAATCGGTGGTGCGTGCACCGCAGGCCGTACAGGCGGCTCGCCCCGGGACTGGGCGGGCCGCCTCGTCTTTGGCATGATCAGCGCCGCCCGTCCGACGAGCCCGCAGGGGGTGAGGTCCCGTGATCCTCACGGTCACGCTGAACACGGCACTCGACATCACGTACCGCGTGCCGAGGCTGCGCCCGCACGCCTCGCACCGCGTCACCGAGGTCACCGAACGCCCCGGCGGCAAGGGGCTCAACGTGGCGCGGGTGCTCGCCGCGCTCGGCCACGAGGCGACCGTGACGGGCTTCGTGGGCGGCGGGACGGGCCGGGCGCTGCGGGATCGCCTTGCGGCCGTGGACGGCGTCTCGGACGCGCTCGTGCCGGTCTCCGGGCCGACGCGGCGCACCGTCGCCGTCGTCGACGAGTCGACCGGTGACACGACACAGCTCAACGAGCCGGGCCCGCACGTCTCCCCGGCCGAGTGGGCGGCCTTCCAGGAGGCGTACGCCGGGCTGCTCGGCTCGGCGTCCGCGGTGGCGCTGTGCGGGAGCCTGCCGCCGGGCGTGCCGGTGGGGGCGTACGCGACGCTGGTGCGGGCGGCCCGCGCCGCCTCGGTCCCCGTCCTCCTCGACACGAGCGGTGAGCCGCTGCGCCGGGGCGTCGCCGCCCGCCCCGACCTGGTCAAGCCGAACGCCGGGGAGCTGGCCGAACTCACCGGCTCCCACGAGCCGTTGCAGGCGGTGCGGGACACCCGCAGGCGCGGCGCGCACGCCGTCGTGGCCTCGCTGGGCGCGCGGGGCCTGTACGCGCTCACCCCGGACGGCGAGTGGCGCGCCCCGGCCCCGGACCGGCTGGCGGGCAATCCGACAGGCGCGGGCGACTCGGCGGTGGCCGGGCTGTTGTCCGGGCTGCTCGACGGGGAGGACTGGCCGCGGCGCCTGGCCCGTGCGGTCGCGCTGTCGGCGGCGACCGTGGTGGCGCCCGCGGCGGGCGAGTTCGACGCGGGAACGTACGAGAAGCTGCTGGCTCGGGTCTCGGTGGACCGGGTCACTTCCTGACCCGGCCGGGTGCTACTTCCTGACCCAGCCGTCCTTCAGCCAGAGCTGGTCGAGGTTGGCGTTGCACTGGTCACCCTGCTCGCACGAGATCTTGATGGTGTTCGTGCCCTTGTTGAGCTGGATGAAGTTGAACGTCTGCGTCCAGCCCTTCTCCCAGTCGCCCTGCTGGGCGCCCGCCCAGTTCTTCAGCTTCACGGGCGTGCTGGAGGCGATGTCGTTGACGGTCAGCGTGACGCTCTGGTCCTCGCCCGGCACGCCGTACCCGACGAACAGCGTGTACTTGCCGGACTTCGGGATGTCGTTGATCGTCCAGGTGACCGCCGCGCCGACCTGGTTGAAGCCGCCCACGTAGACGCCGCCCGCGGCCTGCGCGCCCTGCACGTCGGACGCGGTGGTCGCGCCGCCGTCGAGCTTGAGGGACTTCGCGTCCGTCTTGGGCAGGTCGACCGGCGCCTGCGCCGTCTGCGACGACGTCTGGCTGGGCGGTGCGCTCTGCGTGGCGCCGGAGGGCTTGTCACTCGCGTCGGCGCCCTTGTCGTCGCCGTTGCCGAGCATGGCCACGCCGATGCCGATGACGACGGCCGCGACCACGGCGACCGCGCCGATCAGCAGTGCCTTGGTGTTGGGGCCGCGTCCGCCGCCACGCTGAGGCGGGACCGGGCCGCCCTGCTGCGGGCCGTAGGAGCCGGGCGGGCCCTGCGGTGCGCCGCCGGGCAGCGTCTCCGGGGCGGAGTAGTAGGCGTCGGGGCCACCGGCCTGCTGCGGGCCGGCCTGCTGCGGGTAGCCCGGCTGGGGGTAGCCCGCCTGCGGATATGCCTGCTGCGGATGGGCCTGCTGCTGGCCGGGCACCTGCTGCCCGTACTGGCGCTCACCGACCGTGCGGACCTGGTTGGCCCTGACCGGGTTGTGGGAGGAGCGGGTCTGGGGGTAGCCGTAGCCACCGCCCCCGCTGGGCGGTGTCGCCCCGGCCGCCTGCCCGTCGGCGTACAGATAGCCGAACGGATCGTCGTCCTCGGGCGTGGTGCTCGCGCCGTTGTTGCCGGGCGCCATCCCTGATCACTCCCTACGCGTCGCTTACCCGGCGAGCGTACCGGGTGCCGGGACCCCCTCGGAGCGGAGCGCACCGCGTCAGGGGCGCCCGCGAGCGCGTCAGGCGCGCTCCGGGCCCGCGCACCCGGCCTCAGCCGGCCCTGCGGGTCTGCTTGGCGCGGGACCGCTTCTCGACGTACATCCGCTGGTCCGCGGATTGCAGCACCTCTTCCGCGGTCATCCCGCAGTGCGCCCAGCCGATGCCGAAGCTGGCTCCGACGCGCACCGCGCGCCCGTCCACGCGGATCGGCGGAATGATGGCATTCCGCAACCTGACCGCAAGGTCCTCGGCGTCCGCGACGCCGAGCCCGTCGGCGAGCACCACGAACTCGTCGCCGCCGAGCCTGGCCACCGTGTCCCCGTCCCGTACGCCGCTGGTGAGCCGCCTGGCGACCTCGATGAGGACGGCGTCGCCCGCGTTGTGCCCGAACCGGTCGTTGATCGACTTGAAGCCGTCGAGGTCGCAGAAGAGCACGGCCAGGCCCTTGGCGCCGTCGTCCGCGCCGGGCGTGACCACGTGCGTGTGGTGATCGAACCCGTCGAAGTCGCTGTACCCGGCGTGGCCGACGTGACCGGTGTGGCCGACGTGACCGGTGTACGTGGTCGGCGCGCCGAAGTCGAGGCCGTGGCCGTGGCCGCTCCCGTGGCCCGCCCCGTGGTGGTCCCCGTAGGCCGCGTCCAGCGACTCGACGGCGCCGACGCCCGGCTCCTGCGGGCGACGGCACAGCCGCGCGGAGAGGCGGGCGCGCAGTTCGGCCGAGTTCGGCAGGCCGGTCAGGGAGTCGTGCGAGGCGCGGTGCGCGAGGTGCAGCTCGCGGCGCTTGCGGTCCTCGATGTCCTCGACGTGGGTGAGCAGGAACCGCGGCCCGTCCGTGGCGTCCGCGACCACGGAGTTGCGCAGGCTGGCCCACACGTACGTGCCGTCGCGCCGCCCGAGCCGCAGTTCGGCGCGGCCCCCCTCGGCGGAGGTGCGCAGCAGGGTGCCGATGTCCTCGGGGTGGACGAGGTCGGAGAACGAGTAGCGCCGCATCGCGGACGCGGGCCGCCCGAGCAGCCGGCACAGCGCGTCGTTGACCCGCAGGATGCGGCCGTGCTGGTCGCCGCCCATCTCGGCGATCGCCATGCCGGACGGCGCGTACTCGAATGCCTGTCGAAACGACTCCTCGCTGGCGCGCAGCGCCTGCTGCTCGCGTTCGAGGCGTACGAGGGCGCGCTGCATGTTGGCGCGCAGCCGGGCGTTGCTGATGGCGATGGCGGCCTGGAAGGCGTACATCTGCAGGGCCTCGCGCCCCCAGGCGCCGGGCCTGCGCCCGTTGCGCGGCCGGTCGACGGATATGACGCCGAGCAGCTCCCCCGCGGCCGTCCCGGTCGCGTACATGGGCGCGAAGAGCCGGTCGGCGGGGTGCCACTCGTCCTCGAACCGGGGCGGCGGACCGTCGGTGAACCACTGCGGTACGTCGTCCTCGTCGAGTATCCAGCCCTCGGTGTACGGGATGAAGCGCAGCTGTCCCCATGCCTCGCCCATGGCGAGGCGCCGGTCCCAGGAGGTGCGGGAGCCGACGCGGCCGGTGATCAGTGACTCGGCGGCGGCGTCACCGGCGAAGGCGGCGACGACGAGGTCTCCGTCGGGGCGCACCAGATTCACGGCCGCCAGCTGGTAGCCGAGCCCCTCGACGACGCCGTCGGCGACGGTCTGCAGGGTGTCGGCCAGGCTCCGGGCCGTGTTCATGTCCGCCATGACCTGGTGCAGCTGACGCAGGGTCGCAAGACGGACGTACGGCTCCGACTCGGTCTCCATGCTCAGCTCTCCCCGAGACCTCGACAGCACTCCAGAATTCTGATCGGCTCTCTACGCGCACGTGCAGCGGCACGTTCATTTCGCAGTGTCGACCGCCACTGAATCACAGCGAGCTGTTCACTCGGTACACAGGGTCAACAAAATATGGCTCCTGTGACTCAAGTCACAAGGTCGCGGGGGGTTTTGGCCGGGTTGCCGGTCGCTGGTCCTAGGACCCGGCTCGGCCCGGGGCCCGATGCGTCGGCCCGAGCCACGCGGTTAGCGTCACTGGCGTGTCGAACGTACTGAAGACCCTCCCCTCCACCGGACCCGCCGCCCCTGCCGCTGCCGCCGCCCCGGCGCCCTCCGCCAGGCATGCTGAGGGGGTGAGCAACGACGAATTCCGCGCAGCCCTGTCCCGCCTCTCCGCGGGTGTCGTCCTGCTGACGGCACGCGAGGCCCCCCTCGCCCCGGACGGTCCGGCGGGCGAGGACGCGGGCATGACGGCGACGGCGTTCATGTCGGTCTCCCTGGACCCGCCGCTGGTCCTGGTGTCGCTGCGCAACGGCTCACGCATGGACGACCTGCTGGACGAGCAGCCCCTGTGGGCGATCTCGATCCTCGCCGAGTCGCAGAGCCACATCGCCGGCCGTTTCGCCATGAAGGGCCGCATCAGCGACCGGCTCCTGTTCGAGGACATCCCGTACGTGCGCGGCGAGCGGACGGACGCCCCGCTGGTCGGCGGCGCGCTGGCCACGCTGGAGTGCCGCACGGAACGACGAGTCCCGG
This sequence comes from Streptomyces beihaiensis, assembly GCF_026274175.1. Taxonomy (GTDB): domain Bacteria; phylum Actinomycetota; class Actinomycetes; order Streptomycetales; family Streptomycetaceae; genus Streptomyces; species Streptomyces beihaiensis. The sequence continues at coordinate 99,488 of NZ_JAPHNL010000222.1, read as the reverse complement.
CGGGCGACCACACCCTGGTGATCGGCCGGGTCCTGACGGCGGACCTGCCGAGCGCGGAGGGCGGCCCGCTGATGTACTTCAAGGGCAGGTACCGGACGCTGGGCTAAAGGTGTGTCGCCCTGAGAGACTCGGCGGGCGGCTACCAGTCCCTGGACGACCGCAGCTTCTTCGTCCGGGCGCGCGCCTTCTTCTCCCGCAGCCGCTTCTCGTTGAGACCACGGGGCACCTTCGTGGCCTTACGGGGTTTCGGCGGTGGCGCCGATGCCTGCGCGAGCAGCGCCGCGAGCCGCACCGCCGCGGTCTCCCGGTTGCGCCACTGCGAGCGGTGCTCGGAGGCGCGTACGGAGACCACGCCGTCGACGAGGCGGGAGGCGAGCCGCTCCAGGGCGCGCGCCTTCCACGCCTCGGGCAGAGCCTTCGTGGCGCCCAGGTCGAAGCGCAACTCGACCTGCGAGTCGCTCGTGTTCACGTGCTGCCCGCCCGGCCCCGACGACCGTGAGAAACGCCAGACGAGCTCGGCCTCGGGCAGGACGACCGAACCGCGGATGGGATAGGGACCGGACATGCGTCCATGGTCGCGCGGGAGTACGGGAGACGTCACCCCGTTTTCCACCTCGGTAAAGAAAGTAAAGAAGGTGGGAGGGAACTGGAACCCGGGGCGCCTGTCCCGGCGTTCCTAGGTACGAGTAGCTTCGGCTGCGCCGTACGCAAACGCGACACAACGATGAAAGGGACTCCCCATGGCTGTAAGCCTGTCCAAGGGTGGCAACGTCTCGCTCACCAAGGAGGCTCCGGGCCTGACCGCTGTCACCGTGGGACTCGGCTGGGACGTCCGCACCACCACGGGCACCGACTTCGACCTGGACGCCTCGGCCATCGCGGTCAACGGCCAGGGGAAGGTCTACTCGGACGCCCACTTCGTCTTCTTCAACAACAAGCAGACGCCCGACCAGACGATCGTGCACACCGGCGACAACCGCACGGGCGAGGGCGCGGGCGACGACGAGGCGATCAACGTGAACCTGGCGGCGCTCCCCGCCGACATCGACAAGGTCGTCTTCCCGGTCTCCATCTACGACGCGGAGACCCGCTCGCAGAACTTCGGCCAGGTGCGCAACGCGTACATCCGCATCGTCAACCAGGCCGGCGGCAGCGAGATCGCCCGCTACGACCTGTCGGAGGACGCGGCGACGGAGACGGCGATGGTCTTCGGCGAGCTGTACCGCAACGGGGCGGAGTGGAAGTTCCGCGCCGTGGGCCAGGGCTACGCCTCGGGCCTGGTCGGCATCGCGCAGGACTTCGGCGTCAACGTCTGACGTCTGTCCGGAGCACCCCCGGCCGCCGCGTCGCCGCGCGCGCCGGGGCCTCCGGAGTCGCCGGGTCTCCAGGTCTCCAGGTCTCCAGGTCTCCAGGTCTCCAGGTCTCCAGGGTCACCGCACCATCCGCACCGCGAGCGCGGCGATCAGCGTGCTGGACGCGAGCGCTGTCGCGAGCCCCGTCCGCGGCCCGGTCAGCGCCCGCCCGAGCAACGCACCGCCGCCCGCGAGCAGCAACTGCCAGCTGGCGGACGCGGCGAAGGCGGCGATGACGAAGACGGCGCGTAGGGCGACGCCGTGATCCGGGCCCCCGCCGCCGACGACGAGCGCGGTGAAGTAGATGACGGTCAGGGGGTTGAGGACCGTGATACCGAGCAGCCCGAAGTAGGCCCGGCGCGGCGCGAGTTGCCCGTGCGCCGCACCGCCCTCCACCGCACCGGCGCCCGCCACCCGGCTGGTCGCGCGGCCCGTCGTGCGCGGCGCCCGATGACGGCGCACCGCCTGCCACGCCCCGTGCGCGGCGAGCGCGAGCAGCACCACGGCCGAGACCCAGCGCAGCGGCCCCCGCACCGACCGGACGGCCGGGGCGAGCGCGCCGCCCCGTGGCCCCCGTGACACCATCACCTACGTGCTCGACATCGGTTACGCCCTCTCCCGCCGCTTCCCGGACCCGCCGCAGACGGACTACCGGCGCGCGGACGTGCACGCGCTGCGCCACGACCTGTTCAGCGGCGACGTGTACCTGGCCGACACGAAGGCGGACCGGGAGCTGTCCACAGCCTGGGGATGGGTGCCGGTGCTCGACTTCGCGTGGGCGCTGTGCGACATCGTCGAGCGCCTCGACCGCGACCCGCGCGGCAGCCGCTCGGCGACCACCCAGTACGCGGAGCTGGACTTCACCGAGTCCACCGACCGCATGCTCTTCGAGCGCCGCTTCGGCTGGGTCGACATCGAGGCCGACTGGATGCCGGGCGACGAACCCCCGCTCACTTTCTCCTACGCCGAACTGCGCCGCGAGGCACGGGACTTCCTCCACGACCTCATCGCCGACCTGACCGACATGCACGAGGACCTGGCCGACAACCCGGCGATCTGGGACCTGCAGAGCCGCTTTCCCCGGGTGGACTGACCCGCGGAGGGGCCCGGCGGGGGGACGTGTGCGGGGCCGCAGCGCCGCCAGGCCGCAGCGCCGCAGAGCTCAACCCTCCACCCGCACCCCCATCTGCGCCGCGAACACCGGTGCCAGGTCCAGCAACTGGGCCGTCGAGATGACTGCCCCGCCCAGCCGGTCCACGCCTCGCGCGATCTCCAGGCGCGCCGCGTCACGGAGGTCGACGTCGGTCAGCGTCGCTCCGGTCAGATCCACTCCTCGCAGCACGCACCCGGGGAACTCCACCCGCTCAAGACGCGCGCCCGCGAAGTCCGGCTCGACCAGCACGCACCCGTCGAAGACGACGTCCCGCAGCCGGGCCTTGCGCAGGTTCAGGTAGTCGATCTTGCCGCCGCGGACCACGACCCGCTCCAGCATGCCGCCGTGCAGTTGCACCCCGCCGAGCCGCGCGTCCACCACCTCCACGTCCCGCAGCGTCGCCTCCGCCAGGTCCGTGCCCACGCCCCGCATCCCGGTGAGCACGCAGTCCAGGACCCGGGCGCGGCCCAGCGACGCCTCGTCGACCCGGCACGCCCGGAGTCCGCAGTCCATGAACCGGGCCCCGGTGCCCTCCTGCCCGGTGAGGTCCGCGCCGCTGAACTCAAGGCCGTCGTAGTCCCCGCCCGGCTCCAGCTCACCCCCCGTCCACGGCACCAGCGGCGGCAGCCGCACCTGTGCCCGCCGCGCCTTCTTCACCTTGCCCGGGCCGCCCGCGCCACCACGTTTGTCCGCCATGCCGCCATAGTGCCCGCGACCACTGACAATCCCGGCCCGCGACTCAGGCCGCCATGCCCTCAAGACCCTTCACGTACTCCGGCAGAGCCCCGAAGAACGCGGCCATCGCCCCGTGGTGGTGGTAGTCGCGGGTCTCGACGAGCCGCCCGTCGGAGAGGCGGCCGCGGGCGATGATCACGTTGGGCAGACGGAACGTACGGCCGGTGGCGTGGACGTGGCCCTCGATGGTGAACTCGGCGATCGCGACCTCGGGGTCGTCCGTGCTCCAGACCCTCAGGTCGTGCACGGTGCGGGAGAAACGGTCGAGGGGCGAGCGGTCGAAGAACTCCGCGACCTCGTCAAGCCCCTCCCAGCGGGTGTGCTCGCCGACGCCGAAGGCGTGCGTGACGACGACGTCGTCGGCGTAGATGCGGGTGATCGGGGCGAAGTCGCCGCTCTCGACCATCTCGACGAGCGCGCGCAGCGAGTCGGCCACGGATCGCGGCGCGGAAGCAGACGTGTTTTCGGACATGGGTGTACCCCTTCGGAGAGACGGAACATAGAATCGGAGCCAAACCGGAGTCGCCACTCCCCTTACGGCTCCGGACGATACGGACTGGCCACTCCGGTTGTCAACGGACGGCACGGCCGGACGCCATGGAAGGTGATTGCCCGATGCGCGCGGACGCCCGCAGAAACCGCGAACGGCTGCTCGACGCCGCGGAGAAGGTGTTCGCCGCGCGCGGCCCGGCCGCCGCCACGGAGGAGGTCGCCAAGGAGGCCGGGGTCGGCGTCGGCACGCTCTTCCGGCACTTCCCCACGAAGGAAGCGCTCCTGGAGGCCGTCTTCCAGGCCCGCATGGACGCCGGGGCGGCCCGCATGGAGGAACTGGCGGACGCCGCCGACCCGGGCGCCGCGTTCCGCGAGATGTTCCTGCGGAACGTGGAGGAGTCGCGCAGCAAGATCGCCTACATCAACGCGCTCGCGACGGCGGGCGTCGACGTCGACGGGAGCTTCGAGGACACGAAGAAGCGACTGCGCGCCGCGTTGGGGGTGGTGCTCGAACGCGCCCAGGAGACGGGCGACGTACGGCCCGACGTGACCGCGGCCGACGTGATCGCCCTGATGGTCGGCGCGGCCCGCGCGGCGGAGCACACGGACGCCGACGCGGCGGCCGACGTGGCGACCGAAAGAGACGGTACGGCTCCAGGCACGGCCGCCCGCGCCCACGCGGCGGAGGTCGTCCTGGACGGCCTGACGCGGCGCCGGTGACCGGCCCCCGTCCGGTCGGTCGGCTCACCAGGTGCTGATGTCACCCTCGTCCACGCCGCCGCCCCAGGCCACGGTCCGGCCAGTCGGCGGTGCCACGCCCTGTTCGACCCAGACCTCGAGCGCGCCGAGCACCGTGCGGTAGACGGGCAGCATGGGGCGCAGCCTGCCGGGGAACCGGTCGCAGAAGCCCTCGACGTGCGTGCCGCCCTCGATGCGGTACTGGCGGTGCAGCCCGCCGCGACCGGCCGCCGCGACGAGTTCGGCGTAGCGGTCGGAGTGGATGCCGATGGGCAGCAGCGTGTCGAGGGTGCCGTGGAAGGAGAGCAGCGGTTTCCCGATGGCGCCGGTCAGGGCGACACGGGCCACGGCCTCGTGCACGGCGGCCGGGCGGCGGTCGTAGTCGTAGTCCGCGTCGCTGCCCGGGTAGGCGGGATCGAAGACGGCACGGTACGTGCGCTGGGTGAAGTCCCAGTAGATCCGGTGGTGCGCCTCCCACAGGAACTCCGACCCGGCCGGGAGCCCCGCCGCGACGAGCCGCGCGTGCGCGTCGGCGCATCCGGTGTCCCGGTAGCGGGGGTAGTGCGCGACGAACGCCGGGAGGTGAGTGAACAGGTTCGGCCCCTCGGCCCGCCACAACGGTCCCTCCCAGTCGACGCCCCCGTCGTACAGGTCGGGGTGGCGCTCCAGTTGGAGCCGGGTCGCGTAACCGCCGTTGGAGACGCCGACGACGTAACAGCGCACCGGCTCGGTGCCGTAGTGGCGCCGGACCGTCGCCCGCGCCGCGACCGTCAGCTCGCGCAGCCGCAGCTCCCACTCGGCGAGCGCGTCCCCGGGACGGCTCCCCGCCATGTGGAACTCGGGGCCCGAGTTGCCCTTGTCCGTGGCGGCGTAGGCGTACCCGGCGGCCACCGCCGCGTCGCCGATCAGCCGGTCGGTGGCGTACTGGCGGCGCACGCCGGGGGCTGCGGTGACGAGCAGCTTGCCGTTCCAGCGGTGCGGCAGACGCAGCACGAACTGGGCGTCGTGGTGCCAGCCGTGGTGCGCGTTGAGCGTCGTGGGCGAGGGAAAGCAGCCGTCGATCTGCACGCCGGGCACGGGCGGATGCGCCGCCCCCGCCGAGGCGTGCAGCCCCTCCCAGTCGGCGGGGACGGTGTGACCGCTCGCGAGGGTGCCGGTGGTCGTGAGGTCGTCCAGCGCCGCCGACCGCTGCCGCTCGGCACCGGGCACGCGCGTGGCGCGACGGATGTCGCGGGCGGGGGCACCGGAGCCACTGCCGCAGCCGGGGTCGCACTCAGCGCCGGAGGCGGTGTCGGCGCCGGAGCGGGAGCCGGGGCCACACCCGGCACCGGAGCCGGAGCCGCCGCCGGGGTCGCCCTCGGGGCCGGTACCGGAGCCGCCGCCGCTGCCGGGGTCGCATTCGGGGCCGCAGCCACAGCCGCAGCCGGGGCCACACCCGGCACCACAGCCACAGCCACTGCCGCTGCCGGGGTCGCACTCCGTGCCGGAGGCGGTGTCGGGGTCGGTGTCTGGCATCGCGGGGTCCTTCCGAACGAGACGCCCGGCGACCGTACCCACCACGCGCGGAACCGGCCATGTCCCGGTCCCACACGCACCGGCCCACCACCGTGGGAGCCCGCACCATGGCAGTCAACCCGCGCCTCTCACGCCTCCTCGGCCCCAGCGACACCCCGAAGGCCCGGCAAAGCCCCGACCAGACCTGACGGTGGCTCATTTCAGCGGTCCGGCATGGCTGACTCCCACACCGTACGAGCCCGCGATGCGTCGCCCCCACACATGTCGCCACCCGTTCCGGCGGCCCTACGGTCCCCAAAACCCCGCCCGTCACCCTCAGGAGCCGACCATGACGTCCCGATCCGTACGGATACACCGGCAGTTGGCCACCCTCGCGGCCTGCGCGCTGCTCGCCGTCGGCTGCAGCAAGGCCGGAACCGCCGGCACGGCGAGCGACGGCTCCGGGGCCGGAGCCGGGGCCCCGGTGAAGGTGGGGCTCGTCTACTCCAAGACCGGCCCCCTCGCCGCGTACGGCAAGCAGTACGCCCAGGGCTTCCGGGCGGGCCTCGACTACGCGACCAAGGGCACCGGCGAGGTCGACGGGCACCGCGTGGAACTCTCCGTGCGGGACGACGCGGGCGATCCCGCGAAGGCCGTCTCCGAGGCCAAGGAACTCATCGGCAAGGGCTGCACGATCCTGGCCGGTTCGACGTCGTCCGGCGTCGCCCTTCAGGTGGCGCCGGTCGCCGCCCAGAACAAGGTGTTGTTCATCAGCGGCCCCGCCGCGGCCGACAAGATCACCGGCCTGAACAAGTACACCTTCCGCTCCGGCCGCCAGTCCTACCAGGACATCCGTACCGCCGCCGCGTTCCTCGGCAAGGACGGCAAGAGCGTCAAGGGCGGCAAGGTCACCGTGCTCGCCCAGGACAGCGCCTTCGGGCAGGCGAACGTGGCGGCGGTCAAGGAGGTCCTGGGCAAGGAGGGCGCCACCGTCAAGGCGGTGCTCGCCCCGCCGAGCGCGACCGACCTCACGCCGTTCGCCCGGCAGGCCAAGTCCTCCCGGCCCGACCTGCTGTTCGTCGCGTGGGCCGGGGACACGGCCTCGTCCCTGTGGACCTCGCTCACCCAGCAGGACGTGTTCGCCTCCACCAAGGTCGTCACCGGCCTCGACCTGGCCGCCTCGTACCCGCTGTTCGGGCCCGCGGCGACGAAGATCTCCTTCCTGAGCCACTACTTCGACGGGGCCGCGGGTACCGCCGTCGAGCGCGCCATGTCCGACGCCGTGACGAAGGCCGGCGCCAAGCCGGACATCTTCACCCCGGACGGCTTCACCGCCGCGCAGATGATCGTGCACGCCGTGCGGGCCACCAAGGGTTCGGCGGGCGACACCTCCGCTCTCGTCAAGTCCCTCGAGGGCTGGAGCTTCGACGGGGTCAAGGGCCGCCTCACCGTGCGCGCCGAGGACCACGCGCTGCTCCAGCCGATGTTCCAGGCGAAGCTCACCGGCGCCGCCGCGGGCACCGGCACGCCGAAGCCCTCCGTCGTACGGACCCTCCCCGCCGACCAGGTGGCCCCGCCGGTCGCCCCGATGGCGGGCTGACCGATGACGGCAGCAGCGGCGACAACGGCGGCCGCCACCCCCGTCCTCCGCCTCGACGACCTCGGCTGGTCGGTCCGGGGCGTACCGATCGTGCACGGCGTGTCGTGCGGCGTGCGCGAGGGCGAGTTCGTCGCCTTCATCGGCCCCAACGGGGCGGGGAAGACCTCCCTGTTCAACCTGATCTCCGGCATCCGTCCGGCCACCACCGGCACCGTCACGCTCGACGGCACCGACCTCACCCGCGCCGGCGTCCACGCGCGCGCCCGGCGCGGGCTCGGCCGCACCTTCCAGACGTCGTCGCTGTGGCCGGGGATGACCGTGGCCGAGCACGTGCGCCTCGCCGCCCAGGCCGCGGCCGGGCCCCGCGCCTCCTACCGGCTCTGGCGCCGCGCCGCGCCCTACCGCCAGGAGGTCGCCGACGTCCTGGAGCGCACCGAACTGGCCCACCGCGCCGACACGCCGGCCGCCGCGCTCTCCCACGGCGAGAAACGCAAGCTGGAGCTGGCCGTGCTGCTCGTCGGCGATCCCCGGATCATCCTGCTCGACGAGCCGATGGCCGGGGTCAGCGCCGAGGAGGTCCCGGCGCTGACCGCGCTCGTCCGCTCGGTCCACCGCGACCTGGGCCGCACCGTCCTGATGGTCGAGCACCACATGGACGTCCTGCTCGGCCTCGCCGACCGCGTCGCGGTGATGCACCACGGCACGCTCCTGGCCCTGGACACACCGGACGCGGTGATGGCCGACCCGACCGTCCAAGATGCCTACCTGGGAGAGGAGTTGTGACCGCCATGGGCGCACCGCACGATCCCCTGCTCACCGTCCGCGGCCTGCGCGTCGTCATCGACGGCCTGCACATCCTCCACGGCGTGGACCTCGACGTGGCGCCGTCCGGCGTGACCGCGCTGCTCGGCCGCAACGGCGCGGGCAAGACCACGACGGTCAAGGCCGTGCTCGGGCTCGTCCCGCGCACCGGCGGCATCCGGCTCGCGGGCGAGGACCTGACCCGTCTTCCCACCCACCTCGTCGTGCGGCGCGGCATCGGTTACGTGCCCGAGGACCGGGGCGTCTTCGGCGGCCTCACCGTCGCCGAGAACCTGCGCCTCGCGGAACGGGACGCCGAGCCCGCCTACCCCCTCGTACACGAGATCTTCCCCGAACTGAAGCGCCGCGAGCGGCAGGTGGCGGGCACGCTCTCCGGCGGCCAGCAGCAGATGGTGGCCATCGCCCGGACCCTGCTCAACGCCAACCGCCTGATCATCGCCGACGAGCCGACCAAGGGCCTGGCCCCCCGGATCGTCACGGAGGTCGCCGACGCACTGGAACGCGTCGCATCCCGCGTCCCCGTCCTGCTGGTCGAGCAGAACCTCGCTCTCGTCCGGCGCACGGCCGCGACCTGCGCCGTACTGGCCGACGGCCACACCGTCCACCAGGGCGCCACGGCCGAGCTGCTCGCCGACGAGGAGGCGGCGCGGCGGCTGCTGGGCGTGGGCAGCAGCCGCCGGCCGTCCCCCGGACCATCCCCGGGTGCCGCACCGGCACCACCGACCGGTACGGAGGTCAACCGCTGATGGACACCGTCATCCTGCTGCTGTGCACCGGCCTCGGCCTCGGCGCGCTGTACTTCCTCGTCGCCTCCGGCCTGTCACTGATCTTCGGCCTGATGGACGTGCTCAACTTCGCCCACGGCGCGCTGCTCTCGGTCGGCGCCTACGCCGCCTGGTGGGCGACCGCACAGGCGGGCATGGACTTCTACGCGGCGGTGGCGTTCGGCACGGCCGTCGGCACCCTCGCCGCCGTCCTCCTCGAACTCGCGCTGATCCGGCCGCTGTACAGCCGCCCGCGCGACCAGATCCTGGCCACCGTCGGCGTCGGCCTCGCCGTGCCCGCCCTGCTGATGGGCGTCTGGGGCGCCGACGCCCGCCCGTTCCCGCAGCCGTCCGGGCTCTCCGGCACGGTGCGCGTGCTCGGCGCGGTCGTCCCGGTCAACCGTTTCGTGCTGATGGCCGCGGCCCTGCTGGTCCTGCTCGCGCTGCGCCTGTTCCTGGCCCGTACCCGCTACGGGCTGATCGTGCGGGCCGGCGTCGAGGACCGGGCGATGGTCACGGCCCTCGGCATCGACGTACGCAGGGCCTTCACGCTCGTCTTCGCGATCGGCGGCGCCGCGGCGGCGCTCGGCGGCGCGCTCGCCGGGCTCTATTTCGGCTCGGTCGCCCCGGGCCAGGGCACCGGCCTGCTGATCTTCGCGTTCGTCGTGGTCGTCATGGGCGGCATGGGCTCGGTCACGGGGGCGGCCGTCGCCTCGGCCGGGGTCGGCCTGGTCCAGCAGTTCGCCAACTACTACACCGCCGCCGGGCTCGGCGACCTCTCGGTCGTCGTGCTGCTGGCCGTACTGCTCCTCGTACGGCCCGGCGGACTGACCGGGAGGCTCGCGTGACGTTCCTCGGACACCGGGCGACAACCGCGCGGGAACGGCGCGGGTGGCGGGACCGGCGGCGCTGGTGGCCGCCGGCCCTGCTCGCCGTCCTCCTCCTCGCCCCGTTCAGCGCCCTGCCCGTCCCCGGCCTGCTCAGCGGCCCCCTCGGCAGCCCCGGCAGCCTGCAACTGCTCGCTCTGTGCCTGCTCTACGGGGGCCTCGCCACCGGCTACGACCTGCTGCTCGGCCGCACCGGACTGCTCTCCTTCGGCCACGCGCTGTACTTCGCCACCGGCCTGTACGTCACGGACCTGGCCATGCTGGAGTGGCGGCTGCCGTTCGCGGCCGCGGCGGCGGTGGGCGTCGGCTGCGCGCTGCTGCTCGCCGTGGTCCTCGGCGCGGTCGGCCTGCGGGTGTCCGGGATCGGGTTCTCGATGGTGACGCTGGCCTTCGCACAGGCCGGATCGATCCTCGTGACCCGCGACCCCGGCGGCCTCACCGGCGGCGAGGAGGGCCGCGCGGTCCCGGCCGACCTGCTGCCGGACGGTGTCGTCGGCATCCAGAACACGGCCACCTTGTACTGGATCGCCCTCGCGTACCTGGTACTCACCCTCGCCGTGGTCCACTGGACGGTCTCCTCGCCCATCGGACGGGTGTGGGCGGGCATCCGGGAGAACGAGCGCCGCGTGGAGGTGCTCGGCCTGCGCCCGTACGGGTTCAAGCTGGTCGCCTTCGTGGTGGCGGGCGGCCTGGCCGGTGCGGGCGGGGTGGTCTACCTGCTGCTCACCGGCGGGGCGACGCCCCAGGCCGCCTCGTCCGACGCGACGCTGGCGCTGCTCGTGATGGTAATCCTGGGCGGCTCCGGCAGCCGCTGGGGCCCGCTGCTCGGCGGCGTCCTGTACACGTGGGCGGACCACCGCCTGGGCGACCTGGCCAACTCGGGCACGGTCGCCGGACTCCCGGCGGTGCTGCGGGTCCCGCTCTCCCAGCCTCTCTTCCTCCTCGGCACGCTCTTCGTCGCCGTGGTCCTCCTGCTGCCGGGCGGTCTCGCGGCGCTGCCCGCGCGCGTCCGGGCGAGACGCTCGGCCCGCGGCCCGCGGCCCGCGGGTCTTGGCACGGCTCCGGAGGGCAGCGCGGTCTGAGGAACGGCCCGGCTCCGACGGCCCCGGCAGCGTGCGCGACGGCTGCCGGGGCCCGGCCGTATCCGGGTGGCGCGGGCCGAACTCCCCCTGCGGCGGGCCCATATGGCAGCCCCACATGACGTGGACACGCACGATGGATTTCCCACCCATTAACCCCGTGTCGCCACAGCCTCATGATGCACGTCACAGCCCGAGCCCACCCCACGGGCGCCCCGCACACCCCCCTTCCCTCAGGAGCCGCACATGGCACGCACGGACCACCACACCCCGCCGCCCGGCCGCCTCCGCCGCCTGCTGTCGGCCGCGGCCGGAGCGATCGCACTGGCCGCGAGCCTGCTCACGGTCGCCGCGCAGCCCGCGGCCGCCGCCACCCTCACCCAGGTGACGAGCTTCGGCTCGAACCCGGGCAACCTCGCGATGTACGAGTACGCGCCCGACAACCTGCCCACGGGCCGCCCCCTGGTCGTCGCCCTGCACGGCTGCACGCAGAGCGCGGCCGGCTACCACAGCCACTCGGGCTGGGCGCGGTTCGCCGACCAGTGGGGCTTCGCCGTGGTCTACCCACAGACCGACTCCTCGAACAACTCGGCGTCCTGCTTCCGCTGGTGGGACACGGCTCAGGACACCCGCGGCCACGGCGAGGCACTCTCCGTCAAGCAGATGGTCGACAAGGCGGTGTCCCAGTACGGCAGCGACACGACCCGCATCTACGTGACCGGTCTCTCGGCGGGCGGCGGCCAGGCGGCCAACCTGCTGGCCGACTACCCGGACGTGTTCGCGGGCGGCGCGATCGACTCCGGCCTGCCCGCCCAGTGCGCCACGTCCTCCTCGGGCACCAACGCCTGCCAGTACAACACCTCGGGCCTGGGCCTGACTCCGCGGCAGTGGGGCGACAAGGTCCGCGACTCCGACCCCGGCTACAACGGCCCGTGGCCGCGCGTGGCGATCTGGCAGGGCACGGCCGACTACACCGTCTCACCGGTCAACGGCGACGAACTGCGCGACCAGTGGACCGACGTCTGGGGCATCGGCCAGACCGCCTCCGGCACGAAGAGCCTGACCGGCGGCACCACGGAGAGCTACTACGACGCCCCCGACGGCACCCCGGCCGTCGAGCTGTACTCCATTTCCGGCATGGGCCACGGCCTGGCGGTCGACCCGGGATCAGGTTCCACACAGTGCGGCTCGACGGGCGCCTACTACCTCGGCTACATCTGCTCGACGTACTACACGGCCACGTTCTGGGGCCTGGACGGCAGCGGCGGAGGCGGCGGAGGCGGCGGCACCTCGCCCCTCCCCGCGCCCACGAACCTGACGGTCACGGGCACCACGGACACGTCCGCCGCCCTCAGCTGGTCGGCGGTGTCGGGCGCGGCCTCGTACGACCTCTACCGCGACGGCACCAAGGTCGGCTCCACCACCTCCACCGGCTACACGGACACCGGCCTGACGAGCGGCACCTCGTACACCTACAAGGTGGCGGCCGTCGACTCGGCGGGCGCGGAGGGCACCCTCTCCCCGGCGGTGACGGCGACGACCACGGGCTACGTCGCCCAGTGCTACACCGCCAACAACTACCAACAGGTCGTGGACGGCCGCGCCCACACGAGCGGCGGCTACACCTACGCCAACGGCTCCGACCAGAACATGGGGCTGTACAACACGTACGTCACCCACACCCTGAAGGAGACTTCCGCCGGCTACTACGTCATCGCCGACAGCGGCTGCTGACCGCCGCGCGGGACCGGCGACGGCCGAGTGAGGTCGGCGGTGCCCCGGCGAAGGGGTTAGCACCGGGGCACCGCCTGTCGCCAAGATCATTCGTGAGGACGGAGCACCAACTCGACGATCAGCCCCCACAGCACCTTCACAGCCGCTGCGACGGCGAACTTCGAAGCCAGCTCCCTACGCCACTCCTTCTTGTTCTCGGCCACCTCTCCACCTCCCGAATCAGATACAGCTCCTTCGCGGACGACGGGCGAACCCGTCCGGATCAAGTGCAGGGGATGCCCTCGATCCGCCTGTGAGGGGCGACGCCCGGCCTCGGACCAACCCCTTGGACCCGAGGCCGGGCGTTTCCCCTAATTCCGCGCCTGGAGCTGTAATTCAGGCGATGGAACCTCCAACGGTAGCGTGGAACAAGCCGGTTGGACATCCTGTACGCGAAGTCCGCTGGTTCCGGGGCGACATCGGCGGCGCACGCCGGTCCTGTCGTGTCAGGCCGAACCCAGGGCGCTGAGCGCCCCGTCCGTCAGCCGGTACACACTCCACTCGTCCTGCGGGCGCGCGCCCAGTGAGCGGTAGAAGTCGATGGACGGCTGGTTCCAGTTCAGGACGGACCATTCGAGGCGCTCGTAGCCGCGCTCCACGCAGATGCGGGCCAGGCTCGTCAAAAGTGCCTTGCCGTGGCCCGCGCCGCGCGCCTCGGGGCGTACGTACAGGTCCTCCAGGTAGATGCCGTGCACGCCGCGCCACGTGGAGAAGTTGAGGAACCACAGGGCGAAGCCCACGGGTTCACCGGTCGCATCGTCCTGCGCGATGTGCGCGTACGCCGCCGGGTGCGCGCCGAACAGGGCCTCGTGGAGCCGGCCCCGCGTCGCGCGTGCCTCGTGCGACGCCTTCTCGTACTCGGCGAGTTCGCGGATCATGGCGTGGATGACGGGGATGTCGGCGGGGGTCGCGGGGCGAATCATGGGGGCAGGGTAGTCGCCGGGGCGAGGCGGGAGTCGGGGCGAGGTAGTCGCCGGGGCAAGGCGGGCGCCAGGACAGGGCGGGCGCCGCTCCGTGTCCGCGATCCTCGGCAATGCCCCCGGCGCCCCGGCGAGCATCCGCGCCGCGACGTCCGACAGGCGCCGCACGCCGGGCGGCGCGGGCTCCGCCGTCAGCCGGGCCAGCAGGCCGCCGATCACGAGCACCGCCTCCCGGGTGTCCGGCACCGTGCTCAGCATCCGGCCCGCGTCGAGCCGTTCGAGCAGCATCGTGCCCGTCGCCTCGTCGTGGTCGAGCAGGCGCACCGCTCCCCGGCCACCCCACCGGCGCAGCGCGACCGGCTCGCCCTCGGTCTCCTCGTCACGGTGCTGGAACTTCGCCACGGCCCGCACCCCGTCGCGGCGCCGCACCACCGGCAGCACCAGCGCCGCCATGCCGTGCATCGGGGGACCGTCGACGTCCAGTTCCCAGCGGTCGGCGAACTCCGCCACCCGTCCCGGCAGCGCCGCTACGAACGCGCGTCCGGGCTCGCCCGCGTACGCGTACTGGGACTCGATCAGCCCCGCCGGAATGTCGATCACGGCCCCGACCCTACCGACGTGCCTCAATCGAGCATGCGTCATTTTCTCCACCGCGTGCGTACGTCCGTCGCGACGTCCGTGGGGGCACCTGTGTGGGGGTACGTCCGCAGCGCGCCCGGCACGTATCTGTGGCTCGCCGCGCTCTTCGTGACGACCGTCGCCGTGCACCACATGGACCCGCGCTTCGAGGAGCAGTTCCTGCGCCAGCGCTCCACCAACCTGCACGAGCTGTCGCGCAACCCGGTCCGGGTGCTCGTCTCCTCCGCGTTCTGGATCGACGGCAGCACCTGGTGGCCGTACGCCCTGCTCTACACCGTCTTCCACGCGCAGGCCGAACGCTGGCTCGGCACCCTGCGCTGGTTCACCGTCGCCGCCGCCTCGCACGTCCTGGCCACGCTCATCAGCCAGGGCGCCCTGCTGTGGGCGATCCAGCACGGGCACGCGCCCGCGTCCGCCGTCAACACCCTCGACGTGGGGGTCAGTTACGCCCTCGCGGGTGTCGTGGCCGTGCTGACGTACCGGATCGCGACGCCCTGGCGGTACGCGTACCTCGCCGTCGTCCTCGCCCTGTACGCCGCCCCGCTCGTCACCGGCCGCACCTTCACCGACCTCGGCCACTTCACCTCGGTCCTCATCGGCCTCGCCTGCTACCCGCTCGTACGCGGCCGGGGAAAGCCCTGGGACCCCCTGCACCGCACCTCGGTCTCCGCGGGCGGGCGGGGTGGGATTCAATGATCCGGTGGATTACCAAGGGCTTCTGTACGACGTGCGGGACAGCGCCCGCCGGGCGCCCGCCCGGGGGCGGGCCGCCGACTACATCCCCGCGCTCGCCGCGGCCGACCCGGACGCCTTCGGCATGGCGCTGGCGACCGTGGACGGGCAGGTGTTCGGGGTCGGCGACTGGGAGCGGCCGTTCTCCATCCAGTCCGTCTCGAAGCTCTTCACCCTCGCGCTCGCCCTCGCCGAGGGCGGGGACGAGCTGTGGCGCGGGGTGGGCCGGGAGCCGTCCGGCAACCCGTTCAACTCGCTGGTGCAGCTGGAGTCCGAGCACGGCATCCCGCGCAACCCGTTCATCAACGCGGGCGCCGTAGTCGTCACCGACCGGCTCCTCGAACTGACCGGCGACGCGGCGGGCGCCGTACGGGACTTCCTGCGCGCCGAGTCCGGAAACCCGGACGTGGCGACCGACGCCGCCGTGGCCGCCTCCGAGGCCGACCACGGCCACCGCAACGCGGCGCTCGCCCACTTCATCGCCGGTTACGGCAACCTGCGCAACCCCGTCGACGACGTCCTCGCCCACTACTACGCCCACTGCGCCATCGCCGCCGGCTGCCGCGACCTCGCCCTGGCGGGCCTCTTCCTGGCCCGGCACGGCACCCGCGCCGACGGCTCCCGCCTGCTCACCCGCAGCGAGGCCAAGCGGATCAACGCCGTGCTGCTGACCTGCGGCACGTACGACGCGGCGGGCGACTTCGCCTACCGCGTCGGGCTGCCCGGCAAGAGCGGCGTGGGCGGCGGCGTCCTCGCGGTGCTGCCGGGGCGCGGCACGGTGTGCGTGTGGAGCCCGGGGCTCGACACCGCGGGCAACTCCGTCCTGGGCGTGGCCGCGCTCGACGCGCTGACCACGCTCACGGGATGGTCGGTCTTCTAGGCCGACGCGGGGCCGGACCCAGATTTGGGCACAGGTCTGAGGCAGGTCCGGGCACAGGTCTGACGCAGGTCCGGGCACAGGTCTGACACAGGTCCGGGCACAGGTTCGGACGCAGGTCCGTACGTGCTCAACGGCCATGACGACCTCGGCACCGTCGGCCCCGCGTCGGCCCCGCGCGGCCCACGCGCCTCGACCGGGCAATTGACGCCCCATATGGTAAGCGCTTACCCTCCGGCCACCTCTCCTCTTTTCATCCATTCGGATCATCCATTCGGACGTCTATGGCAAGGAGGCCATATGAACGCCGCTGGACACCACAGAGGGCACGGCCAGGAGCACAGCCCCTCGCCCCGCCCGTTGAGCAGACGCCGCCTGCTGCAACTGGGCGCCTCCGGAACCGCGTTGGCCGCCGCCGCACCCTGGTTGCTGCCGTCCGCCGAAGCCTGGGCGGCGGACACCTATGACGGCATGCGCGCCACCTGGCTGCGACTGCTCACCGGTTCCGGGTTCGACGCCGCGTCGGCGCCGTTCTCGACCGCGCTCGCCACCCTGGGCTCCGAGGCGAGCACTTACCAGAACTCGATGTCGGCGAGCGGCACCTCCTCGCTCTGGTCCGATCTGCCCATCGGCAGCGTCTCGGCCCACATGACCGCCAGCTACACGCGGCTGAGGACGATGGCGCTCGCCTACGTCCAGCCCGGCACCGGCCTCACCGGCGACTCCACCCTCCGCTCCGACATCGTCACCGGCCTCGACTGGATGTCCGCCAACGCCTACCGGCCCGCGGGCACCACCTACGACAACTGGTGGGACTGGCAGATCGGCTCCCCCGAGGCCCTCCTCGACCTGTGCACGCTGGTGTACTCACAGCTCACCTCCAGCCAGATCGGCACCTGCACCGCGGCGATCGACACCTATGTCCCCGACTCGGCCGTCTCCTCGTACGACGGCACCAGCACCGGCGCCAACCGCGTCGACCTGTGCCGTGTACTCGCCCTGCGCGGTGTGATCGGCAAGGACTCGGCCAAGATCGCCACCGCCAGGACCGCGCTCTCGCCGGTCTTCCCGTACGTCATCACCGGCGACGGCCTGTACGCCGACGGCAGTTTCGTCCAGCACACCTACGTCCCCTACACGGGCGGATACGGCGTGGTGCTGATCGACGGGCTCAGCAAGCTGCTCACCCTGCTCGCCGGGACCACCTGGGCGATCACCGACCCCGCCGTGCAGAACCTGTTCAGCGCCGTCACCGACTCGTACGCGCCGTTCCTGTACAACGGCCTGGTGATGGACGGTGTCTCCGGCCGAGGCATCAGCCGGGGCTACTGGCGCACCACGAACGCCTACCTGGAGAGCGACCAGACCCGCGGCCACGGGCTCGTCGCCGCCGTCCTGCGGCTCGCGGAGAGCGGCGCGCCGTCGTCGGCCCAGGCCGGCACCTGGAAGTCGATGGTCAAGGGCTGGATCCAGCGCGACTACTACCTGTCGTACCTGGACGACGTGTCCCTGGGCATACCGGAACTGGCCCGCGCACAGGCGGTACTCGACGACTCGACGGTCTCCGCCGCGCCCGAGCCCGTGGGCAGCCAGGTCTTCGGCATGGACCGGGCCGTGCACCGCCGCCCCGGCTGGGCCGCGCAGATCAGCATGTGCTCGTCACGGACCACGTTCTACGAGCACGGCAACGGCGAGAACCTCAAGGGCTGGCACCAGAACAGCGGCATGCTCTACTGGTACGGCGACACCTACGGCAACGGCCAGTACTCCGACCACTTCTGGCCGACCGTCGACCCCTACCGCCTGCCCGGCACCACCGTCTCCACCCTCGCCCTCGCCGACGCCGCCGGCGGCGCCTGGGGAGGCTCGCACCCGGACGCCACCTGGGCGGGCGGCGCGACCGACGGCACGTACTCCGCAGTCGGCCAGGACGTGCGCGGCCTGAACTCCACGCTGGCGGGCAAGAAGTCCTGGTTCTGCCTGGACGACTCCATCATGTGCCTCGGCGCCGGCATCACCAGCTCCGACGGGACCACCGTGCAGACCACCGTCGACAACCGCAATCTGGGCGCCAACAACCATCAGGACTTCACCGTCGACGGCACCGTCCAGCCCAGCACCCTCGGCTGGAGCCACACCTTCACCGGGTGCGGGTACATGGCGATCAACGGGATGGGCGCCTGGGTCTTCCCGGGCGGGGCGACGGTCGACGTCAAACGGGAGGCCCGTACCGCCGCCTGGTCGGACATCAACACCAACAGCTCGACCACCCCCTACACCCGCAACTACGTCACCATGTGGTTCGACCACGGAACCGACCCGGCCGACGCCGACTACAGCTACCTTCTGATGCCGGGCGCGACCCCCGCCCAGGCCGCCGCGCGCGCCGCCTCCCCCACCGCCACCGTGCTGTCCAACACCGCCACCGTCCAGGCCGTCACCGACTCCTCGGCCGGCCTGACCATGGCCAACTTCTTCGCCGCGGGGACCGCCGGGCCCATCACCGTCTCCGCGCCCTGCTCGGTACTGGTGAAGGAGAGCGGCGGCACGATGACGGTCGCCGTCGCCGACCCCTCGCGCGCCTCGTCCACCGTCGAGGTCACCGTCGCGCGCTCCGGCTACGCCGCGGTGACCGACACCTCGGGAGTCACCGTGCTGTCCACCTCGGGCGCCGTCAGGCTGCTCGCGGAGGTGGGCGGCACACGGGGCGCCAGCCGGACGGCCACCCTCACCACGTCAGGATCGGCCGTCTCCCGCACCGCGAGCCTACTCCCCGCGACCGCCGCCGCCTACGTGCGCGACGGCTCGTACGCGACGGACAACTACGGCGACCTGGCCACCCTGGTCGTCAAGAACGTCAACTCCAGCGGCAGCGGCTACGACCGGCAGTCCCTGCTGAAGTTCGACGTCTCCGGCCTGACCGGAACCGTCTCCCGAGCGATCCTGTGGGCGTACGGCAACGTCGAGGACTCCGGCGGCGACCAGACCACCGTGCAGGCGTTCGCCCTCACCTCCGACGGCTGGTCGGAGACCGGTGTCACATGGAACACGCGGCCGGCCCTGGGCGCGGCCCTCGGCACCGGCATGGTCTCCACCGCGTACGACTGGGTCGGGCTCGACGTCACCAGCGCCGTCGCCGCCGCGATGCCGTCCGCCGGGGGCGACGGAACCGTCGCGCTCGCCATCTGGGAGCCACTGAACAAGGCCGGCCTGGCGACCATCCTCCATGGCCGCGCGGCCGGCGGCAACACCCCGGTACTGGAGGCGATCACGACCTGATCCCCCGGACAGCCCCTAGGAGATCCCCGCCGCCGCGAGCACCTTCGCGAACGACGCCTCGCCGTACATGTCGCCCTCGCCGCCCGGCTTCTCGCCGTCGACGCGGACGGTCGGCGTGGCCTGCACGCCGTCGTCGCGGAACGACTCCATCGCCGTGTCGACCCACTTCTTGTACGAGGTGTCCTTCACGGCCCTGTCGAACGTGGCGCCCCGCAGCCCGTCCACGGTGTCCGCGATCTTCAGCAGGAACGCGTCCGTGTACACGTCGTCGGTCTCGTCGTCGGGCTGGTTGGCGTAGACGGCGGCGTGGTACTCGGCGAACCTGCCCGCCTCCACGGAGGCGCGCAGCGCGTTCGCGGCCTTCACCGAGCCCGAGCCGCCGAGGTTGTTGTCGAGGAACGAGGCGATCGTGTACTCGATCTTCACCTCGCCCTTGGCGGCCGGGGCGGCCAGCGCCCGCGCCCCGCCCTCCTCGAACTTCTTGCAGAAGGGGCAGCGCGCGTCCTCGTACACCTTCACCGTGTGCGGCGCCTTCGGATCGCCGACGGTGATCACGCCTCCGTCCACGCGCGCGGGCAGCTTCTTGAGCGTGTCCACGTCGGCGGCGGGCCGTGCCTCGGTGGCGACCGTACCGGCCGAAGCGGCGGAGGAGTCCGACGCGCCCGAGGAACCCGCGGAACCCGCGGAACCTGACGAGCAGGCGCTCACGCCGATCCCGAGCGCCACGACGGCCGCGACGGCGCCCACGGCACGTGCCGGTGTCGCGATCCTCATGAGATGAACCTCCCGAAATAGCCGGACCGGGCCAGACCATGCCAAGTTAGGCGGCCGGACCGGCCCGCAAGGGCGCCGAAGGACCCGAACCCCAGGGACGAACGCCCCGCACATCTCCCCATCCGACACTCCGGCCCAGTAACGTCCCCGGCCATGAGCAGCGGTACGAACAGCGGTACGAGCGGCAGCAGCGCGGGCAACAGCACCGGCAGTACGGCCGCAGGCGCAGGCGCAGGCACAGGCGCAGCCACAGGCGCAGGCGCAGCCACAGGCACAGGCACAGGCACAGGCACAGGCACAGGCACAGGCACCGTCAACGGCGGCATATCGTTCTGGTACGCCGACGACGGCATCCCGCCCTCCCGTGAGCCCCTCACCGGCGACGCGAGCGCCGACGTCGTCATCGTCGGCGGCGGCTACACCGGCCTGTGGACGGCCTACTACCTCAAGAGGGCCTCCCCCTTCCTGCGCATCACCGTCCTGGAGCAGAAGTTCTGCGGCTACGGTGCCTCCGGCCGCAACGGCGGCTGGCTCTACAACGGCATCGCGGGCCGCGACCGGTACGCCAAGCTGCACGGCCACGAGGCAGCCGTCCGCCTCCAGCAGGCCATGAACGCGACGGTCACCGAGGTCGTCGACGTGGCCCGCGCCGAGTCGATCGACGCGGACATCCACCACGGCGGCGTACTGGAAGTCGCCTACACTCCGGCCCAGTTGACCCGTCTCAAGGCGTTCCACGAGGCGGAGCTGACGTACGGCGAGAAGGACCGCACCCTGCACGGCGCGCGCGAGACCGCCGAGCGCGTCCGCGTCGCGGGCGTGGTCGGCTCGACGTGGACGCCGCACGGCGCACGACTGCACCCGGTGAAACTGGTCAAGGGTCTGGCGCGGGCCGTCGAGGAACTCGGCGTCACGATCCACGAGTCGACGCCGGTCACGGAGATCAAGCCCAAGCACGCGATCACCCCGTACGGCACGGTCCGCGCCCCCTACGTGCTGCGCTGCACCGAGGGCTTCACGGCCTCCCTCAAGGGCCAGCACCGCACGTGGCTGCCGATGAACTCCTCGATGATCGCGACGGAGCCGCTGACGGCGTCACAGTGGGAGTCGATCGGCTGGGAGGGCCGCGAGACCCTCGGCGACATGGCGCACGCGTACATGTACGCACAGCGCACCGCGGACGACCGCATCGCCCTCGGCGGCCGCGGCCACCCGTACCGCTACGGCTCCCGCACGGACAACGACGGCACTACGCACCCGGGGACCGTGCGTGAGCTGACCGACATCCTGACCCGCTTCTTCCCGCAGCTGGCCGGGGTCCGGATCGCGCACGCCTGGTCGGGCGTGCTCGGCGTCCCCCGCGACTGGTGCGCCACGGTCACCCTGGACCGCTCGACGGGCCTGGGCTGGGCGGGCGGCTACGTCGGCTCCGGCGTCGCCACGGCGAACCTCGCCGCCCGCACCCTGCGCGACCTGGTCCAGCAGGACGCGGGGCAGGCGGGCCCGACCGACCTGACCACGCTCCCCTGGGTCAACCACAAGGTGCGCAAGTGGGAGCCGGAGCCGCTGCGCTGGCTGGGCGTCCACGGCATGTACGCCACGTACCACGCGGCCGACCGCCGCGAACTCCTGACCCACACCGCCGAGTCCTCCCGCCTGGCACGGGTGGCGGACCGGGTGGCGGGGCGGCACTGAGACGGGTGGCGGCGCGGGCAGGCCGGTCGGCACCGGCGCTCTTCACGCCGAACGCCCCGGACCGATCACCGGCCGGGGCGTTCGCGCTGTTCCACCCGAGAGCCCCCTGTCGGATTCGAACCGACGACCTTCGCTTTACAAGAGCGGCGCTCTGACCAGCTGAGCTAAGGAGGCGACCTGAGCAGTTTAACCACACCCGCTGCCGCCGCCGTCGAAAATTTCGCCGAATTCGATATCCACCGGGTACTGACAGACCGCCCACCCCCCGGGTACCGTCCGATCAGTTCACTCGCGTGGACTACACCAGTGCTACTCCCCGCCGCGGCACCAGCCACGGTGGGTCACCACCTTTACTCGGATCGTCCGGCACGTTCCTGCCGGTGAAGGGGGCTTCACAGCCATGGCTTCTGTCACGTTCGACAAGGCGACCCGCATCTACCCGGGGACCGAAAAGCCCGCCGTCGACGGGCTCGACATCGAGATCGAGGACGGCGAGTTCCTCGTCCTCGTCGGCCCGTCCGGCTGCGGAAAGTCGACCTCCCTGCGCATGCTCGCGGGCCTCGAGGACGTCAACGGCGGAGCGATCCGCATCGGGGAGCGCGACGTCACGCACCTGCCGCCCAAGGACCGGGACATCGCCATGGTGTTCCAGAACTACGCGCTGTACCCGCACATGACCGTCGCCGACAACATGGGCTTCGCGCTCAAGATCGCGGGCGTCAACAAGGCGGAGATCCGGGCCAAGGTCGAGGAGGCCGCCAAGATCCTCGACCTCACGGAGTACCTGGACCGCAAGCCGAAGGCCCTGTCCGGCGGTCAGCGCCAGCGTGTCGCCATGGGCCGCGCCATCGTGCGTGAGCCGCAGGTGTTCCTCATGGACGAGCCGCTGTCGAACCTCGACGCCAAACTGCGCGTGTCGACCCGTACGCAGATCGCCGGCCTCCAGCGGCGCCTCGGCATCACCACCGTGTACGTGACCCACGACCAGGTCGAGGCCATGACCATGGGCGACCGTGTGGCGGTCCTCAAGGACGGTCTGCTCCAGCAGGTCGACTCGCCGCGCAACATGTACGACAAGCCGGCCAACCTGTTCGTCGCCGGGTTCATCGGCTCGCCCGCCATGAACCTCGTCGAGGTGCCGATCACCGACGGCGGCGTGAAGTTCGGCAACTCCGTCGTCCCGGTCAACCGCGACGCCCTCAAGGCCGCCCAGGACAAGGGCGACCGCACGGTCACCGTCGGCGTGCGGCCCGAGCACTTCGACATCGTCGAGCAGGGCGGTGAGGCGGCCAAGTCGCTCAACAAGGAGGCGTCCGACGCGCCCGCCGGTCTCGCGGTCAGCGTGAACGTCGTCGAGGAACTCGGCGCCGACGGCTACGTCTACGGCTCCGCGCGCGTCGGCGACGAGGACAAGGACCTGGTCGTCCGCGTCAACGGCCGCCAGGTCCCGGGCAAGGGCGCCAAGCTGCACGTCGTGCCGCGCCCGGGGGAGACCCACGTGTTCGCCACGTCCACGGGCGAGCGGCTCTCCGACTGAGCCGACGAGGCGCCACGAGACGAGACACGACGAGACGAACGCGAACGGGGCCCGCACTCGGTGCGGGCCCCGTTCGCGTTCGGTCACGTTGTCGACAAATACCCCGGCAACCCGGACATTTGCCGGTCCGTCGTCAACCGAACAAAGAAGAAACCTCGATTTCAGTCGCTCGGTCGAGTGACTAAATGTCTCCAAATCATCACCTAGCGCTACTCTCACTCGCGTGACGCACTCCGCTACCTACACCCAGAAGTCGCGCCGTGCCCGGGGCCAGGGCCCCGCCCGCCGCGCCGCCCGTACGCTCGCCTTCGTCCTGCCGGTGATGCTGGTGCTCTCCGGGACCCTCGCGGTCACCCGAGTCAACTGGTCGGGAAGCTCGTCGGACTCCGTCCTCACAGCTTCCTCACAGGACGTCTCCGCGCGCGCCAAGCCTCGCGCCCCCCAGGACGTCCTGCGCGACCGCCTCCTGGCCGAACTGCAGGAGCAGAACCCGGGAGTCGCCCTCACTCATCTCCAGGAGGAGGTCGACCGCAGGCCGTCGCTGGCCAAGCACTGCCGGTCCATCGCGAAGGCCCTCGGCCGCGCCGCCGTGCGTGTCTACGGCCCGGTGCGCGCCCAGTCGTACGCCCGGCCCGTCTGCGACACGTCCTTCGCCTCCGGCGTGGCGGGCTTCCACGCCTGAGCCAACCTGCATCCCGCTTCCCGCTTCCCGCTTCCCGCTCCCGGCTCCCGGCTCCCGGCTCCCGGCTCCCGGCTCCCGGTTTCGGACTCCTGGTTTCCGAATCCTGGTTTCGGACTCCTGGTTTCCGGCTTCTGGTTTTCCGCCGTCGGACAAGCCGGTTGCGGCTCCACGGGCCGTGCGCACGTACAGTTCCGGTCATGACGACCGCTGAACCGGCCGCGCACGGCCCGCACGCCTACCCGCACCCACCGCACCGCCCCGTCGTCCAGGCCGTCGTCCTGGCGGGGGGCCAGGGCTCGCGGCTGCGCCCGTACACCGACGACCGGCCCAAGCCGATGGTGGAGATCCCCGGCACCGGCACGCCGATCATCGGCCACCAGTTGGCCTGGCTCGCCGAGGAGGGCGTGACGGACGCCGTCGTCTCCTGCGGCCACCTCGCCGAGGTGCTCCAGAAGTGGCTGGCGGCGGCCGAACTGCCGCTGCGCGTCACCACCGTCGTGGAGAAGGAGCCGCTGGGCCGTGGCGGCGGCCTGAAGTTCGCCGCCGCCCACCTGCCCCACCCCGACCAGCCCTGGTACGCCACGAACGGCGACATCTGGACCCGGTTCTCGCTGCGCGAGATGGCCGAGTTCCACACCGAGCGCGAGGCGACGGCGACCCTGGCCCTCGCGCGGCCGCGCATCCCGTGGGGCGCCGTGGAGACCGACGCGTTCGGCCACATCACCGACTTCGTCGAGGCGCCGCCGTCCCCCTACCTGATCAACGCGGGCGTGTACGTCTTCTCCGCCGAGTTCGCCTCGCTGCTCCCCGACGTCGGGGACCACGAGCGCACCACGTTCCCGCGCCTGGCCCGCGCCAAGCGGCTCGCGGGCTTCCCGCTCCCCCAGGGCGCCTACTGGCGGGCCATCGACACCGCCAAGGACCTCACGGAGGCCGCGAAGGAGCTTGCCGCGACGGGCCGTTGAGACCGGCCGACCACTCACCCCGCTCCGCGTACGCCGACGGGCCCCGCACCTGGTGTGTGCGGGGCCCGTCGGCGTAGGACGTGGAGAGGACTACGAAGACGGAGACGACGGAGACGACAGCGAAGAGGGAGAAGACGGAGAAGACGGCGAACGGCGCCGTCAGCCGCCCAGCAGGCCGCCCACGAGGCCCTTCGTGTCGCCGCCGCCGCTCGTCGAACCGCCGGACCCGCCCGTCGTCGACGTCCCGGCGCTCGACGTGCCGCCGCTCGACGTCGGGCCGGCGCTGCTGCTCGACGGCGGCCGCTGCGGCGAGGACTGCTGCGGCGCGCCCGTGGTGGCGCCCTGCGTCGTGGTCGGCGTCGTCGTACCGGGGCCGCTGGTGCTGCCGCCCGCCGTCCGGCGCGCGGCGCTCGGCGTGTCGGACGGGCTCGCCGTGGTGCCCTGCGTCGGCGTCCGCGCGGCCGACGGGGACGAGGAGGCGTGCCGGTGGTGGTGTCCGGGCTCGGAGGGCAGCGGGGAGCCGGGCAGTTCGTTGCGCGGCGCCTCGCCGGGACCTGGCACGGTGACCCGGTCGGCGTCGCGCACGGCGCCGCCGAGCAGCGAGCCGATCAGCAGGGTGCAGCCGATCACGAGGGTCGCCAGGACCGTGCCGCGGCGCAGCACGTAACGGCGCAGTTCCCACAGCGTGGCGCGCGGGCCGAGCCGCCGCCAGGCGCCGCTCGCGAACCGGCCGTCGAACGAGTAGACCGGCGCACCGGCGATGATCAGCGGTGACCACGCGGCCAGATAGATGATGTCCGGCGCGTCGTACGCGGGCACGGTCTTCCAGCTGACGGTGACGAGCAGCGCCGCCGACAGCAGCGCCCCGACCGACGCGGCGAGCCGCTGCCACAGGCCGAGCACCGTCAGCACGCCGACGACGACCTGGAGGAACGCGATGGCCAGGCCCGCGCCGACCGGGTGCTGCAACGCCCAGTCGCGCAGCGGCTCGGCCAGCTGCCACGGGTGGAGCGAGTTCAGCCACTTGACCATGGAGCCGCGCTCGCCGCCGTCGAAGTAGACGGGGTCGCAGAGCTTGCCCATGCCCGCGTAGATGGAGATGAAGCCGAGGAAGACGCGGAGCGGGAGCAGCACCACGCCGAGGTTCATCCGGCGGTCCGGGAAGTAGGCGTGCCGGACCGGGCCGTAGCGGCGGGCCGCGGGCGTCTGGGGCCCGGCGTCCGTGCCGTCCTCGTCGTCGCCGTCGTCGCCGTCCGCGTCGCCCACGTACTGGACGCGGTCGAGCTCGCTGGTCTCCTCGAAGGCGCTGCCGGCCTGCCGCATGTGCGGCAGGATCCGGGCACCCTCGGTCCGGGCGCCCTCGGTCCGGGCGCCGTCGGCCCGTGACTCGTCGGCGTACAGGCCGAGTTCGTCGCCGAGGTCGCCGTCGCCGACACGCGGCAGGACCTGCGTGGCACCGGCGGACTGGTCGGCGTCGGCATCGCCCACTCGGCGCGCGGTCTGCAACAGCCCGCTGGCGGCGAGGTCGCCGCCGCTCATGACGACGGGGCGCCGCCGCGCGCCCGGCGTACCGGCGGCGGTGATGACGGGGATGCGCGTCGTCGACGCGTCGGCCCTGGACGGGCCCAGGGCGTTCACATGCCGTGTGATACGCGGGAGTTGGGTCCGCTGCACCGCGGGGAGCCGCACGCGGAAACTCGCGTGCGCGACGATGACCTGCGCCGGGTCGCACGGAACCTTCACCATGCTCAGCGCGGGTGCGTCGTCGAATCCCGACGAGCGGTCCCCCGAGGGTGTGCGGGGCGTTCTGGTGTCCACACTCATCTAACCGAGTGATGTGTGTTTAGGACACTGCCTTGACCCCACCGAAATGTCCGGACCGCGTCAAGGCCGTTCAGGGGGCCGGGACCGGCCGGGCGGAACCGCTCGGCACCGGGCGGAACCCTCAGCCGCGCCGCCGCGCCGCCTCGTAGAGGACGACACCCGCCGCCACACCGGCGTTCAGCGACTCGGCGCCGCCGGGCATCGGAATCCGTACCCGGAAGTCGCACGTCTCGCCGACGAGCCGCGACAGGCCCTTGCCCTCGCTGCCCACGACGATCACCACGGGCCCCTCAAGGGCCTCCAGGTCGCCGACGGCGTGCTCGCCGTCCGCCGCGAGCCCGACGACCGCGATGCCCGCCTTCTTGTACGCCTCCAGGGCCCGGGTCAGATTCGTGGCCCGCGCGACCGGAGTACGGGCCGCGGTCCCGGCCGACGTCTTCCACGCCCCGGCCGTCATCCCGGCCGCGCGCCGCTCCGGCACGACCACGCCGTGCCCGCCGAACGCCGTCACCGAACGGACGACCGCGCCCAGGTTGCGCGGGTCGGTCACCCCGTCGAGCGCGACGATCAGCGGGTCCTCGCCCGCGTCGTACGCGGCGGCGGCGAGGTCCTCCGGGTGCGCGTACTCGTACGGCGGGACCTGGAGGACGAGCCCCTGGTGGTTGAGGCCGTTGGTCATCCGGTCGAGCTCGGGGCGTGGCGCCTCCATGAGGTGGATGCCGCCGCGCTCACCGGCGAGCTGCAACGCCTCGCGGACCCGCTCGTCGTTGTCGATGAACTGCTGGACGTAGAGCGTCGTCGCGGGCACGCCCTCGCGCAGCGCCTCGACGACCGGGTTGCGCCCGACGACCATCTCGGAGGCGGCCTTGCCGCGCGGCCCGCCGCTGGGACGGCCCTGGGTGCGGCGCGCCTTGGCCTGCGCGGCCCGCTGCTTGCTGTGGCCCTTGCGCATCTCGGCGGGCGGCGTGGGGCCCTTGCCCTCAAGGCCGCGGCGCCGCTTGCCACCGCTGCCGACCTGCGCGCCCTTCTTGCCGGACATGCGACGGTTGCTGTTGGCGGCCATGACCTACCTGTCTCTTACGGGTGTGGATGTGTCGGGTATGGATGTGTACGTACGTGTCATGCAGTGTGCCGCCCGGACGGCCGGGCGGCACCTCTGGGGTCGGCTCAGTGGGAGCCGAGGCTCCAGCGCGGTCCCTGCGGGCTGTCCTCGATGACGAGTCCCGACTGGGCGAGCTGGTCGCGCAGGGCGTCAGCCGTGGCCCAGTCCTTGCGGGCGCGGGCGGACTCGCGCTGCTCCAGGACGAGTCGTACGAGGTGGTCGACGACGCCGTGCAGGCTCTGCGCCTCCCCGGCCTCGCCGCCCGCGCCGTCGCCGGACCACTGCTCGTCGTACGGGTCGAGGCCGAGCACGCCGAGCATGGCCCGCACCTCGGCCAGGCGCGCGACGGCGGCCTCCTTGTCGTCGGCGGCCAGCGCGCTGTTGCCCTGCCGGACCGTGGTGTGCACGACGGCGAGCGCGCCGGGCACGCCCAGGTCGTCGTCCATGGCCTCGGCGAAGGCGCTGGGCACGTCGGCGGCCGGCTCCACGCTCGTACCGGCCAGCTCGGTGGCGCGCTTGAGGAAGCCCTCGATGCGGCCGAACGCCGCCTCGGCCTCGCGCAGCGCCTCCTCGCTGTACTCGATGGTGGAGCGGTAGTGCGGGGTGCCCAGGTAGTAGCGGAGCACGATGGGCCGCCAGTGCTTGACCATCTCGCTCACGAGCACGCTGTTGCCGAGCGACTTGGACATCTTCTCGCCCGACATGGTGACCCATGAGTTGTGCAGCCAGTAGCGGGCGAACTCGTCGCCGAACGCCTTGGACTGGGCGATCTCGTTCTCGTGGTGCGGGAAGATCAGGTCGATGCCGCCGCCGTGGATGTCGAAGGCGCGGCCCAGGTACTTGTGGGCCATCGCCGAGCACTCCAGGTGCCAGCCGGGGCGCCCCCGGCCCCACGGCGTCTCCCAGCTCGGCTCGCCCGGCTTGACCGCCTTCCACAGGGCGAAGTCGCGCGGGTCGCGCTTGCCCGTCTCACCGTCGCCGGAGGGCTGGCGCAGGTCGTCCAGGTCCTGGTTGGACAGCTCCAGGTAGCCGGGGAAGGAGCGGACGTCGAAGTAGACGTTCCCGTCCGCCTCGTAGGCGTGGCCGCGCTCGATGAGAGCGCGCATCATCTCGACCATCTCGGTGACATGGCCGGTGGCGCGCGGTTCGCAGGTGGGCGGGAGGCAGCCGAGCGCGGTGTACGCGGCGTCGAAGGCCCGCTCGTTCTCGTACCCGATCGACCACCAGGGCCGGTTCTGCTCGGCGGCCTTGGCGATGATCTTGTCGTCGATGTCCGTCACGTTCCGGACGAACGTCACGTCGTAGCCGCGGTGGGTGAACCAGCGGCGCAGGATGTCGAAGTTGAGCCCCGAGCGGATGTGCCCGATGTGCGGTGCGGCCTGCACGGTGGCGCCACACAGGTAGATCGAGACGCAGCCCGGTGTGAGGGGGGCGAAGTCGCGGATCTGCCGGGCGCTGGTGTCGTACAGGCGAATAGTCACCCCTCCAGGGTAGTGGGCCCGGAGGGGTGCCAGTGCCGTATTGGCGAGTGACCGTGAAGGGTGTCCGTGACCGATCGCCCGTGGCCGGACGCCCGTGGCCGGGTGCCCGCGACCGGGTGCCGTGCCGGTGCCGGTCGCCCGGATCTCAGATGCTTCCGACGACCTTGCGCGGACGGACCCGTACGACGACGCGCGGCGCGTCCTCGGCCGCCCGCGCGTTGAACTCCGCGTACTTCTTCCCCGTGTACTTCAGGGACAGCTCGTCGATGAGTTCCGGGCCGCCCTCCGTGGTGATCTCGGCCGTCCCGCGGATCTCGGCGTACGAGTACGGGTTGTCGGCGGGCTGCACGAGCACGGTCACGCGCGGGTCGCGCCGCAGGTTCTGTTCCTTGCGGCGGCCGACGGTCGTGGAGAACAGGACGTCTTCGCCGTCGCGCGTCACCCACACCGGTGAGACCTGGGGGCTCCCGTCGGGCTGGATGGTGGCGACCGCGATGAAGACCTTGCTGTCGAGCAGCGCCTTCAGCTCGTCGGACAACTGGGCGGACATGGCCTCACTCCTCGGAATCGACTACGCGTGGACGCGTACCCGATCCTGCGCCACGACCAACGCCGTCGCCACCGCCATCAGTCCTTCGCCGCGGCCGGGGAACCCGAGCCCGTCCGTGGTGGCGCCGGAAACGGTGACCGGGGCCCCGGCCGCCTCGGAGAGCACCTTCTGGGCCTCGTCGCGGCGCTTGCCGATCTTGGGGCGGGGGCCGACGACCTGGACGGCCACGTTGCCGATGACGAAACCGGCGGCGCGCACGATCCGGGCGGCCTCGGCGAGCAGCGTCAGGCCCGAGGCACCGGACCACTCGGGGCGTCCGGTGCCGAAGTGCTGCCCCAGGTCGCCGAGGCCCGCGGCGGAGAAGAGGGCGTTGCAGGCGGCGTGCGCGACGACGTCGGCGTCGGAGTGACCGGCGAGGCCGGGGCCCTCGCCCTCCCACCGGAGACCGGCGCACCACAGCTCCCGCCCTTCCTCGAAGGCGTGGATGTCGGTGCCGATGCCGACCCGCGGCAGCGGCAGCGGAGTCCCCTGCGGTTCAGAACCCATCGTTGGCCCTCCTGCGGGCGAGTACGGCCTCGGCGAGGACGAGGTCGAGCGGGCGGGTCACCTTGAAAGCCTCTTCGTGGCCGGGCACGAGGACGACCTGGAGGCCGAGGCGCTCGACCATGCTCGCGTCGTCCGTGACGTCGTCGGTGACCGTGTCGTGGGCGCGTACGAGAGTGGCGCGGTCGAAGCCCTGCGGGGTCTGCACCGCGCGCAGCCGGGCCCGCGGCGGGGTGGCGACGACGGGCTCGGGCCCGCCGTCGGTGCGCGGCTCGACCTCCTTGACCGTGTCGGCGAGCGGCAGCGCGGGCACGACGGCCGGGGCGCCGTCCCGTACGGTCTCGATCACCGCGTCGACCGTGTCGACGGGGACGAGGGGGCGGGCGGCGTCGTGGACCAGGACGATGTCGATGCCGTCATCGGCCTGCACCGCCTGCACCGCGTCGAGGCCGCGCTTGACGGACTCCTGACGGGTGTCACCGCCGGGCACGACCAGGAGGTCGGTGCGGTCGGGCAGCGCGTGGTCGGCGAGGAGCCCTTTCACCTCGGCCTCGCCGTCGGGCGGTGCGACGACCACGACGAGCGAGACGTGGCGGGAGGCCGCCATGGCGCGCACGGCGTGGACGAGCATCGGCGTGCCGTTCAGCGCGCGAAGTGCTTTGGGGGCGCCAGGACCGAGGCGTACGCCCCTTCCGGCGGCCGGGATCACGGCTGCGGTGCGGGCCCCGTCGCCTGCGGGACGTGTTTCGTCAGACATCGTTCCGTTCAGCGTTCCCTTCGAGGTTCCGCTCAAGGTTCCGTTCAGGTTTGTACGCTCGGGCGAGGTGGGTATGGCCACAGGGTGCCGGGCGCGTCACCCATCTTGACCGAACCCTTTCCGTGACACGGTCGAGTCAGCTGCCCGGGCCCGGCACTCCAGCAAGATCGGCAGGATCGGTACCAGGCGGATCGGGTACAGGAGGATCTTCCGGGTACGAACATGCCGCAGCGCCCGGCGACACACTGGGCGTCAGCGGGCACTACGGCATTGTGTCCTATGCGCGTGGGAGTCCACAGGGGTCCATGAGGAATCCATGGCCGAATCCGTGGGGAGTCCGTGCGCGACTTCGAGGCGCTCAAGGCGCTCGAAGCGCTTGATTCAGGACGCGAGGACCTCGTCGAGCAGAGCCTCGGCCTTGTCCTCGTTCGTGTTCTCCGCGAGCGCCAGCTCGCTCACCAGGATCTGGCGAGCCTTGGCCAGCATGCGCTTCTCACCCGCGGACAGTCCGCGCTCGCGCTCCCGACGCCACAGGTCACGGACGACTTCCGCGACCTTGATGACATCACCGGAGGCAAGCTTCTCCAGATTTGCCTTGTAACGGCGCGACCAGTTGGTGGGCTCCTCGGCGTACGTCGCGCGCAGCACCTCGAAGACCCGGTCGAGCCCGTCCTGACCGACCACATCACGCACGCCGACGAACTCCGCATTGTCCGCTGGCACACGCACTGTCAGGTCGCCCTGGGCGACCTTCAGCACCAAGTAGGTCTTGTCCACGCCTTTGATCTGACGAGTTTCGATGGCCTCGATCAGCGCGGCCCCGTGATGGGGATAGACCACGGTGTCGCCAACCTTGAACGTCATGTGACAGGTACCCCTTCCGTGGCTATCCAGGGTAACACGGAAGCGGCGGGTTCTGAATGGCGTTTTCGCAGGTCAGAGCATATCTCGGGGCTTGACAACAGCAACAGGAACGTGCTGCGGAGGGGCGACGGAGGGTCGAATTCGCAGGTCGGAGCCGCTCTTCAACGGAGCCGAAACGTGTACGTCACGAGCGAGGGAAGGGGCGCCCGAGGGGTGAAACGTACCGGTTTGCGTGCTTCGAAGCGATGAACTTCCGCTGCTCCGTTCGGGGTCTTGAAGACCCGTTCGAGCCGAATCAGGAATTGATCACCGTGATTCTCGCTCGTGATCACCATGCCCGTCGACCAAGTTTCCGGATCTCCCGTTCCCGTCTCCTCGTTCCCGTTCCCGTCTCCTCGTTCCCGTTCCCGTCTCCCTGTTCTCGTCACCTCCCCGTTCTCGTCACCGCGTTCCCGTCACCGCGTTCCCGTCACCGCGTTCCCGTCTCCACGTTCCCGTCACGACGTTCTCCTCTTCCTCCCCTTTCTCCTCTCTTCTCCTCCGGATTCGGTGAATGGTGAATGACGAATGTCGGGCGCGTACACGTCAGAGAGCACAGGCCGGGAGGCCAGGGCGGGGAGCCCGGCTCCCGCCGGGCGGGAACAAGGCGACGGCCGGGCGACGGGCGGACGGTGCGGGGAGGCGGGGGCACGGCGGGTGGAGGCGAGCCAAAAGGCGGGTCGGGTGCGAAGGCGCAGGGGCGGCTCGGTAACCTAAGGCCGCTGACCATCCCTTAGGGCGGCTTTACAAGCCACCCTGCTCCGCCAACGTTCAAGGAGTTGCCGCCGCCGTGAGCAGCAGCCTTCGACGCGGCGCCCTCGCCGCCGCCGCCATCGCGTCCATTGCCTCGCTCGCCGCGTGCGGCGCCGGCAACAACGCGCAGACGCTCCAGGTGAAGCCGGACAACGCCGCGACCTCGTTCGGCGACATCAAGATCCAGAACGCCACCGTCATCACGCAGCCGGACCGTACGTCCAAGGGCCCGGCCGTCGTGATCGCGACCCTGTTCAACAACGGCGACAGCGCCCAGACCCTCGACGCGATCAAGGTCGACGGCGTCAACAAGACGGCGAAGCTGACCGACGCCAAGGGCGGCTCGACCATCAAGGTCCCGGCCCACGGTTCGGTCGTCATCGGCGGCAAGGGCAACGCCGTCGCCGAGCTGCCCAACAGCCGGACCGCCGTGCTCGACGGGAACGCCCAGCGGATCACGTTCACGTTCAGCAAGACCGGTGACGTGAAGCTGCGCGCCTTCGTGGTGCCCGCGGAGAGCTACTTCGCCAAGTGGGGCCCGAGCAAGGTTCCGGCCGCACCGACGGCGACGCCGTCCGCGACCTCGTCCGCCTCCGCCTCCTCCTCGGCGTCCGCGTCGGCCTCGGCCTCGGCCTCCGCGTCGAAGCCCGGCAAGGTCTCGGGCTCGCCGGCGCGGTAGCCCGGACGCACGGCCCGCACGACGCACGCGTACGCCACGTACGCCACGTACGACACGTACGCCACGTACGACGGGCACCACGGGCACGACACGTACGACAGACACGGCTGAGGGCGGCTCCCGAACAGGAGCCGCCCTCAGCCGTGCGTGCGTCAGGCCCGTCGGGCCGGGCGGCCTACGGCTCGAACTTGTACCCGAGCCCGCGCACCGTGACCAGGTACCGCGGAGCGCCCGGGTCCGGTTCGATCTTGGCGCGGAGCCGCTTGACGTGGACGTCGAGGGTCTTCGTGTCGCCCACGTAGTCCGCGCCCCACACCCGGTCGATGAGCTGCATACGGGTCAGTACGCGCCCGGCGTTGCGCAGCAGCATCTCCAGGAGGTCGAACTCCTTGAGCGGGAGGTCGACCTTCGACCCGGAGACGGTGACGACGTGACGGTCGACGTCCATGCGGACGGGACCGGCCTCCAGCGCCTGCGGGGTGACCTCCTCCGGCTCGCCGCGCCGCCGCAGGACGGCCCGGATGCGGGCGACCAGCTCGCGCGACGAGAAGGGCTTGGTCACGTAGTCGTCGGCTCCTATTTCGAGCCCCACGACCTTGTCGATCTCGCTGTCCTTGGCGGTCACCATGATGACCGGGACGTTCGAGCGGCCGCGCAGCTGACGGCAGACCTCCGTGCCGGGCAGGCCGGGCAGCATCAGGTCGAGCAGGACGAGGTCGGCGCCGTTGCGCTCGAACTCGTCGAGGCCGTCGGGCCCCGTGGCCGCTATGGCCACCTCGAAGCCTTCCTTGCGGAGCATGTAGGACAGGGCGTCGGAGAAGGACTCCTCGTCCTCTACGACGAGCACTCGGGTCACGGAAGGACCTCCGGGGCGGCAGGAACGGTGGGAACGTCAGGAACGGATGCGTATGCGGTTGTACCGGCTGAGTCCGCCGACTCGGCCGAATCGGCGGATTCAGCCGACTCGATCGGCTCGGTCGGCTCAGCCGGCTCTGTGCGGTCGCCGGGACCGTGTGCGTCGTCTTCGTCGCGTACGTCACCGGAGCCGGTGCTGGTGGCCTGGGTCGCGGCGCCGTCGGAGGGGCCGCGGGTGCCGCCCGCCTCGGGCAGCCGCAGGGTGAAGGTGGAGCCCTGGCCCTCCGAGCTCCACACGGTGACCTCGCCGCCGTGCGACGCGGCCACGTGCTTGACGATGGCCAGGCCGAGGCCGGTGCCGCCGGTGGCGCGGGAGCGGGCGGGGTCGACACGGTAGAAGCGCTCGAAGATGCGCTCCTTGTCCTTGTCGGAGATGCCGATGCCCTGGTCGGTGACGGCTATCTCGACGAGGTCGCCGCCGGGCGCGTTGACCCGGCGCGCGGCTATGCCCACGCGCGTGCGCGCGGGTGAGTAGTTGACCGCGTTCTCGACCAGGTTGCCGAGAGCGGCGGCGAGCTGACCGCGGTTGCCCCACACGCTCAGGTCGGCCGTGCCCCCGGCCGCCATGGTGATCTGCTTCGTCGCGGCGGGCTGGCGGCAGCGGTCGATGGCCTCGGCGACGAGCTCGTCGACACGGACCGGCTCGGCGTCCTCCAGCGGGTCGTCGTTCTGCACCCGGGAGAGGTCGATGAGTTCCTGGACGAGGCTGGTCAGGCGGGTCGCCTCGTTCTGCATCCGCCCGGCGAACCGCTGCACGGCCTCGGGGTCGTCGCTGGCGTCCATGACGGCCTCGGAGAGCAGCGACAGCGCCCCGACCGGGGTCTTCAGCTCGTGGCTCACATTGGCGACGAAGTCCCGGCGCACCGCCTCGATGCGCCGGGCCTCGGTGAGGTCCTCGACGAGGAGCAGCACGAGCCGGGAGCCGAGCGGCGCGACGCGCGCGGAGACGGCGAGCGCGTCACCGCGCCCGGTCCCGCGCCGCGGCAGATCGAGCTCGACCTGCCGTATCTCCCCGTCGCGCCTCGTATCGCGGGCCATCTGCAGCATCGGCTCGACCGCGAGCTTCCCGCCGCGTACGAGACCGAGCGCGTACGCGGCCGAGCTGGCCTTGACGACGCTGTCCGCCTCGTCGAGGACGACGGCGGAGGAGCGCAGCACGGACAGGACCGTGTCCACACCGGGCGGCAGGACGGGGTCGGTGTGCAGGGAGGTGCGGGTGGGGCGGTTCTGGTCGCGTTCGCTCCAGCGGAACGCCAGCATCGCGATGACGCCGGTGCACACTCCGGCGATCGCTGCCGCTGCGGCGACCGCCGCGTTCACGTCCATGCATTCAGGTTATGCGCGCTCTCGGCGTCCTCCACAGCCGTCCGAGTGGCAGCTCGAACACTCGTCGCCCAGAGTTCACCTTGGGTACGGAGCTGATTCACTTGTGATGTCGGATTCCGACGCGTACAGGGCCGAACGTGGGACCGTGGGGCTGCCCCGCCCCACGGACAGAGAGGGAACGTCGTATGCGTGACGCGTACCACGAGGAACTTGACTCGATCGGCGACGGCCTGGTCGAGATGGCCCGCCTGGTCGGGTCGGCGATCGGGCGCGCCACCACGGCCATGCTCGACGCGGACCTGAAGCTGGCGGAGAACGTGATCGCCGCCGACCAGCGGGTGGACGATCTCCAGCACGACCTGGAGGCCAAGGCCATAGCCCTGCTGGCGCGCCAGCAGCCGGTGGCCACGGATCTGCGGATCGTGGTCACGTCGCTGCGGATGTCCGCCGACCTGGAGCGCTCCGGCGACCTCGCCCAGCACGTGGCGAAGCTGGCCCGGCTGCGCTTCCCGGACCGGGCGGTGCCGCACGACCTGCACGCCACGATCCTGGAGATGGGCCAGCTGGCGCAGCGCCTGATGGCGAAGGCGGCGGAGGTCATCATCACCAAGGACGTCGACCTGGCGATGCAGCTGGAGCAGGACGACGACGAGATGGACCTGCTGCACCGCACGCTCTTCCAGCACCTGATGGACGAGAAGTGGAAGCACGGCATCGAGACAGCGGTCGACGTGACGCTGCTCGGCCGCTACTACGAGCGCTTCGCGGACCACGCGGTGTCGGTCGCGAAGCGGGTCGTCTACCTGGTGACGGGCGAGCACGCGGACGAGGTGCAGCAGCCGACAGCCGTCGAGGGCGGCGTCTGACCGGCCCGGTCCGCACGCACCTCCTGTGCGGCCGTACGCGGAGGGGCCCCGCACACACGTAGATGTGTGCGGGGCCCCTCTCGTACGTCGCCGTCGATACGGCGGCGCCGATACGGCGGCGTCGGCGCGGCAGCGTCGGTATGCCGCCGTCGGTAGGTCGCCGTCGGTATGTCGTCGTCGGCGCGGCGCCGTCGGTCTGGGTCAGCCGCAGCAGCCGCCGCACTGGCAGGGCGCGCCCTGCTGGCAGCCGCAGCCGCAGCCGGAGCCGCAGCCACAGGCGCCGAGCAGCACGAGCTCCGGCACCGGGCGGCTCACTTCGACGGACTCTTCGGGGGTCAGATCGGGCTTCGGGGAGTCGGCGGCCATGATTTCCTTCCCTCCTCACGGCCCTCCGCGGTGGAGCGCCTCCCCCATTGCATGCCCATCCAGGTGGGCGCATCAACGGCGCACACGGGCGCGTAAGTTGGTCGCGCCCATCGGCCGTGCGTGACTACTGTGCCGCCCGTGACAGACGTGATCGTCCTCAACGGCGGATCAAGCTCCGGCAAGACCTCGCTCGCCCGAGCGCTCCAGCGGCTCCTGCTGCCCACGCCATGGCTGACGCTGAGCATCGACGACCTGATCGCGGCGCTGCCCGCGTCGGGCGGCGGCGTCGACATCGGCCCGAACGGCGAGGTGACCGTCACAGCGGCGTTCCACACGCTGGAGCGGGCGTGGAGCGTGGGGGTGGCGGCGATGGCGTCGGCCGGGGCACCGGTGATCGTGGACGACGTCTTCCTCGGCGGCTCGGACTCCCAAAACCGCTGGCGCAGCGCGCTGGACGGCCTGGACGTGCTGTGGGTGGGTGTGCGCTGCGCGCCAAAGGTGGCGGTGTCCCGTGAGGCTGCCCGCGGCGACCGGGTGGCGGGCATGGCGGCGCGCCAGGCGGAGCTCGTGCACGAGGGAGTGACGTACGACTTGGTCGTGGACACGACGGTCGGCCCGGCGGAGGAGTGCGCGCGGAGGATCGTGGCGCACATGGGCTGACGGGCCGGCTGCACAGGTGATCCCCAGGCGATCCCCAGGCGATGCCCAAGTGACGCCCTGAGTACGTGTACTCATGCCCCCACGCACCGCTCGGAGCACGATGGCGGCGGACCGGTGACGAACGGTGGAGGGCGGCGAAGAGACATGGGCAGATTCCTGGGCGCCACGGCGGCCGTCGTGGCAGCGGCCAC
Organism: Streptomyces beihaiensis; assembly: GCF_026274175.1. Taxonomy (GTDB): domain Bacteria; phylum Actinomycetota; class Actinomycetes; order Streptomycetales; family Streptomycetaceae; genus Streptomyces; species Streptomyces beihaiensis. Next base: position 61,583 of record NZ_JAPHNL010000222.1, on the reverse strand, counting down.
GGCATTGGTACTGGCGTACCTGGCCGGTGCGCCGCCCGCCCTGGTCGTCACCGCCGGGGCGGGAGCCCTCAGCCTGCTCTGGCTGCTGCTCCTGCTCACCCTCCCCTGGAACCTGTACTTCCGCGCGCACGCCGTACGGGCCGAGATCGCCGTGAGCCGCGACAAGGGCCTGAAGGTGCCGGAGGTCCGTGACGAGGAGGCGGCTCGCATCGCCCGCGCGATGCTCCGCACGGCGATCGCGGGCCACATCCTCACGGCGGCGGTCATCCTCGCCGTCACCTGGGCGACGGGTGCCCTCACCGGCTACTGGTTCGCCGGCTTCTTCGTCCTCAGCACCTTCTTCCGCCCGGCGAACGCGTACTTCGCCCAACTCCGCCGACGCCTGGGCACGCTGCTGAAGGACGTCACCTTCCCGAGGGACGACGTCGCGGAACTGCGCGCCCGCGTGGACCACTTCGAGTCCACGGCCCGGGTCCTGGAGGAGCGCACCGAGGATCACTACCGAACCCTGGCGGAGCTCCGCCGCTCCCTCGAAGCCCTTTCCCTCACCACCTACGAACACGCCGACGAGACGAGCCGCAAGTTCACCGCCCTCTCCCGGGAGTTCGAGTCGGCGGTGTCCCACCTGACGGACAACCAGGAACTCATCGCAGGCATCAGGGCGTTCCTCCGCCTCCTGCACACGCCGGAGACGCCGGACACGCCGGGCGCCCCGGCCACGTGAGGACCGGCGGGAGCAGGCGCTCGCGCCTCAAGGGGTCGCGCGGGCGGCGCAGACGCGCTCGGGAGCGCCTCACCTGGACCGGCGCCTGACCGAACGGGCCCGCCCCAGGGAAACGCAAGAAAGGCAAGAAAGGCAAGAAACGCAAGAAGCCCCCCGCCCGACGCGAAAGCGCGGACAGGGGGCTGACTCACTGCTCGAAAGCTACGGCCCGAAACTACGGCCCGAAACTACAGCTCGAAACCGACCGCTCGATCGAAGCCGACCGCTCGATCGAAGCCGACCGCTCGATCGAAACCGACTGCTCGATCGAAACCGACTGCTCGAAACGGACTACTTGAACCGCTACTTCTTGGCCTTGCCCTGGTTCTTCACGGCCTCGATCGCCGCCGCGGCCGCCTCCGGGTCGAGGTACGTGCCGCCCGGCTTGACCGGCTTGAAGTCGGCGTCCAGCTCGTAGGAGAGCGGGATGCCGGTCGGGATGTTGAGGCCCGCGATGTCGGCGTCGGAGATGCCGTCCAGGTGCTTGACCAGGGCACGCAGCGAGTTGCCGTGGGCCGCGATCAGGACGGTGCGGCCAGCCTTGAGGTCCGGGACGATGCCGTCGTACCAGTACGGCAGCATGCGCTTGACGACGTCCTTGAGGCACTCCGTCTGCGGGCGCAGCTCCGGCGGGAGGTCCGCGTAGCGCGCGTCGTCGAACTGGGAGAACTCGGCGTCGCGGTCGAGCGCCGGGGGCGGGGTGTCGTAGGAGCGGCGCCACAGCATGAACTGCTCCTCGCCGAACTCGGCCAGGGTCTGCGCCTTGTCCTTGCCCTGCAGGGCGCCGTAGTGGCGCTCGTTCAGGCGCCACGTGCGGTGGACGGGGATCCAGTGACGGTCGGCGGCCTCCAGCGCCAGCTGCGCGGTGCGGATCGCGCGCTTCTGGAGCGAGGTGTGGACCACGTCGGGCAGCAGACCGGCGTCCGTGAGCAGCTCACCGCCGCGGACTGCCTCCTTCTCGCCCTTCTCGTTGAGGTTGACGTCCACCCAGCCGGTGAACAGGTTCTTGGCGTTCCATTCGCTCTCGCCGTGGCGGAGGAGGATCAGCTTGTACGGTGCGTCGGCCATGCGCCCGAGCCTAATCGACCCGTCCGGCCCCCGCCGATTGACGGTGGCCGTTAATTCAGTGGCATGGGCACCGACCCGGATCGTAAGGTACGGCCACCGCTTGCGCCGCTTACATTTCCCCGGGGGAACGCACCTATGTCAGTCGCCTCGCTCAGACGTGCCGCCAAGGAGTCCGTCTCAGGGTTGCCGCGAGAATTCTGGTGGCTGTGGACGAGCACGCTCGTCAACCGACTCGGGGCGTTCGTCCTCACCTTCCTCGCCCTCTACCTGACCACGCAGCGCGGCTTCTCCGCCGCGTATGCCGGTCTCGTCGCCTCGCTCATCGGACTCGGCGGGGTCATCGCCTCGCTCCTGGGCGGGGTCCTCGCGGACCGGCTCGGCCGCCGCCCCACGCTCCTGGGCGCACAACTCGCGACGTCCGCGACGGTCGCGTCACTGGCCTTCGTACGCGACCCGGCCGCCATCGCCGTCACTGGCTTCGTCCTCGGGCTCGCCTCGAACGCGTCGCGGCCCGCGATCCAGGCGATGATGGCGGACATCGTCCGCCCCGAGGACCGGGTGCGCGCGTTCTCCTTGAACTACTGGGCGATCAACCTGGGGTTCGCGGTCTCGTCCGCGTACGCGGGCTTCCTCGTCGCCCGGAGCTACACGCTCGGCTTCCTCGTCGAGGCGGGCATGACGCTCGCCTGCGCGTGCCTGGTCTTCGTGAAGGTGAAGGAGTCGCGGCCCGGGGCCGTGACGCCCGTCACGGGCGCGCCCGCGCCCACCGTCACCCTCGCCACGGTCCTGCGCGACGGCCGGTTCATGCTCATGGTCGGCCTGTCCTTCCTGGTCGCCGTCGTCTTCACGCAGAGCTCGGTCGGCCTGCCGATCGTGATGGGCGCCGACGGTCTTTCCAGCTCGGACGTCGGACTGGTGGCGGCCGTGAACGGCGTCGTCATCGTCGCCCTGCAGATCCCGCTGACCCGGTTCATCGAGCGCCGCGACCCGGGCCGCCTGCTCACCGTCTCCTCGCTGCTCATCGGCTACGGCTTCGCGCTGACCGCGTTCGCCGGGTCCGTGGGCGCGTACGCGATGACGGTCGTGGTGTGGACGCTCGGCGAGATGGTCAACGCCCCGACCCAGTCCGGCCTCGTCGCCCGCCTCGCCCCCGCCGAGGGCCGCGGCCGCTATCAGGGCGTGTACAGCACCTCCTGGTCGGCCGCCACCCTCGTCGCCCCGCTCGCGGGCGGCTGGGTCATCGACGCGGCGGGCGCCGGGTGGCTGTGGGCGGGGTGCGCGCTGCTGGGGACGGTGACGGCGGGCGGGTACTGGGGGCTGATGCGGGGGCTTGAGGGGCGCGGGGCGTCTGAAGCGGCCGGGGCGTCTGGAACGGTCGGAGCGGCCGAGGTGGCCGGGGCGGCCGAGGTGCGGGCGGTGGCTCCGCTCGGCGAGCGGCGGGAGGCGGCCCACTGACACGGGGCGCTCAGACAGTCGAGAGCCCCACCGGAACACATCCGGTGGGGCTCTCGACTCATCGACCCGATCGAATCACTGCGCGGATCCGGGGAAGGTGTAGATCCTGGAGGCGCTTCTCAGCGCCGTGCAGTCCTCCCCCAGGATTTCGACCTTGGCCGCGTGCGGGGGATCCAAGAGATCGATCCTCCGGCCTGGGAACCAAATCCCTTCGACGTGCGCACGGGCAGCTGCGTGTGCGGATTCCTCATTCGCATCGCCGCTCACAGAGTCACCCGGCCGAACCGAGCCGCCCACACAGCGGACGATGCAGACAATACGCTCCGCCGAGGACTCGACGATCTGCTCGATCTGCAACGAACCACTAGCTTCCATAGTTCTTTGCCTCCTCGACGAACTGACTTATCTGTTCAGGCGTCAGCTTGGGCGTGAATTCAAGCGTGGGATTCAGGTCATCGATCCCGATATCCCGAGGGATCCCTATCCCCATCCGCCCGAGGATGGCTCTCGCATGAGATACCGGTATCTCAATGCTTGCACGGCCCGCAAATTCAGTGGGCGGCATATCCAACTGAACTTCCGCTTCCCTTGCGATATACCCGGGCAGGGATTCGACGCCGGCGACATCCTCGGGCATCGCGATCTGCACCACGGCATCGGCGCCGTACTGCTCGGAGTGAGTTGCGAAGATCGTAGCAACTCCCGGATCCGAGGAGGTCGGCGTCACGCCGGCCCTCTGGACTCCCGGACTGCCTCCGTATCCCTTCGTGGTGCCACGGAAAACCGGTCCACAAGTGTTGTGCACCAGGACCGGGACGCCGCCCGGCACAACGTAGTACGTGTGAAGTTGCTGGACGGTGAGGTTCCAGCGGTTCGCCGCACCGGGTGTGGCGTGCAGGGTGACGACGTGGGCGTGGCCGTTGTCGGCGGTGTTGAGGGCGTCGCCGCGGTGGAGTTTCCCGGCGGGGACCCAGGTGTGGGTGGTGTCGTCCCAGAAGGGGTGGTTGGCGGTGGTGTGGAGGGTGGCCTTGCGGCCGTCCTCGGTGCGGATCGTGACGTCGACCAGGTCGTGGTCGTGGTTGATCCACACGTGCTGGACCGTGCGGGGGCCCTGGTGCTTGCCCGTCTTGGGGCTGGCGGATTCGACCTTGTCGCCGGTCTTGATCTTGCCGATCGGCTTGGTCTTGCCGTGGGCCATGAGGACCGGGGTGTCCGGCGAGAAGCTGCACCCCTTCGGCCTCGGCTTGGTTCCCTCGCTGCCGACGTGCGGGCTGTCAGGCTCGGCGGCATGCCTGTTCGCGGCGGCGGAGCCGTCCTGCAGGTCGCGGGGCTTGCCACCCGACTTTCCGCCCCCGCCGCCCGAGTCGCCCTTCGGCCCCTTGGGAGTCCCTCCGCCGTCGTGGCCGAGGCCCTTGGCCGCCGCGTTGCCGCCCGAGACTCCCTCTTCGACGTCGCGGGCCGCCCGCAGGGCCTTCAGGGCCCTGTATGCCTCCACACCCTTCGACGCGACTCCGACGCCGTCGGCCACGAATCCGCCGACGAAACCGGTCCAGTTTCCGGCCTTGTAGGAGGTGCTGTTGGTCTTGACGCCGAAAAGGTGGGCGAACGGATGGTTGTGGTTCGTCCTGAACGGGTGGGCGTGCGTGTTCAGGTGAGGGAGACCCCAGGAGGAACCCGACCTGTTCACGGACCAGTTCCACCCCATGGCGAGGCCGTCCGCGACATGGTTTCCGAAGGCGCTGCCCAAGTTCCAGAAACTGGTGAACGCGTCGCCGGCGAACCCGTCCAGCACACCGGTGAGGAAGTGGCCGATGCTGCCCCAGCCGAACAGGCCCGTCGGGTCGCTCAGGCTGACCGGGTTGTCACCGGCGTAGGTGTATCCGCCCATCTGGTTGGGGTCGCCGGCCTCGAAGAGCGGGTCGGGGGTGAGGAAGCGGCCGGTCGTCGGGTCGTAGTTGCGGGCCCCGAGGAGGTCGAGGCCGGAGGATGGGTCGGTGGGCTTGCCCAGGAAGCCGTGGTTCTCGTCCGGGGCGACCCACGTCGAGGGCTGGGTGCCGCGGGGGTTGCCCCACGGGTCGTAGGCACGCCGGGTCACGGCGAGGCTGCCCGCGTCGACCGCGGTGGTCGCCGTGCCCTGCGTGGTGGCCATCTCGTAGTTGACCGAGCCGGTGGAGGAGCGGGTGATGCGGGTGCCGTCGGGGCCGGTGTAGAAGCGCAGGCCGGTGAAGGTCTTGGCCCTCACGTCGAGGGTGATCTGTTCGGCGCCGCCGAAGAGGTAGAGGACGCGGGTTCTGGGGCTGCCGTCGACGGAGGCGGTCTGTTCGAGCAGTCCGCCGTCGGCGTCGTAGAGGTAGGTGCTGGTGTGGGTGTGGGTGCCCTGCGTGGTGGCGACTGTGGCGGTGTGGCCCTCGGCGTCGTAGGTGAAGTCCTGTTGCTGGCCGGGCAGGACCGGGCCCGCCTTGATCGTCGTCCACACGTCACCGCTGGAGGAGCAGCCCGAGACGGTCAGCTGGGTGCCCTTGGTGGCGGAGGCGGAGGGGTCGGTCAGGCACAGGTTGTTGTTGGCGGCCAGGGCGAGTTTGCCGCTGGTGGTCGTCCTCCACTGCTGGGTCGGGTCGCCGTTGCAGGTGTCGATGACGACCTTGGTGCCGGAGGTGGTGGCGTTGCCTGTGGTGTCCAGGCACATGCCGTGGACGCGCACGGTGTGGTCCGTGCCGATCGACCATTTCTGTGCGCTCGTGCCGTTGCAGGTGTAGACCTGCACCTTGTTGCCAGGGGTGGTGGCGGACAAGGCGTCGTCGACGCACAGCTTGCCGCCGCTGGAGAGGGTGAACGCGGTGACGATCGGGCCGACCGTGGTGACCTTGCGGTCCATCGCGTTGCCGGCGTTGACGTTCGGGCTGTAGCCGGTGTCGGTGTGGGTCTCGGTCTGGGTCGCGGTGCCCAGGGTGGGGTTGGTGACCGTCTCCGTGCCGGTCTGGTCGGGGTGGGTCGCTGCCGTGGTGCCGTCGGTGCCGGGGTAGGTGATGGCCTGGGTGGTGTTCGCGAGAGCGTTGCCGGTGGTGTCGTGGTCGACCTTGCCGGTGCGGTCACCGAGCAGGTCGTAGCTGTAGGTCTGCCAGTACGGTGCCGGGCCGCCCACGGTCGTGGAGGCGTCCTGGACGCGGCTGGTGGTGCAGCCGCCGACCTGGCCGGGGGTGGCGGTGCCGGGGTTGGTGATGCCCTTGGTGTCGGTCCAGGCCGCGGTCAGGCGCTGGAAGGAGTCGTAGGAGAAACACTGTGTGTCGTGGGTGGTGTTGTCGCGCAGGTCGTCGATCGCGGTGATCTCGCCGGCCTGGTTGTAGCGGTAGTCGACCACGTCCAGCGCGCTGGTCTGCGTCTGCAGCATGCTGGAGGTCTGGGTGAGCCGCCCGGTGGTGGAGTCGTACTGGGCGTAGGTCGCCAGCTCCTGCCCGTTGGGGCCGTAGTTGGCCTGGGTGGTGCGGCCGAACGCGTCGTGGCGGGTGTCGTCCAGGTACGACGGGGTGTTGACGGGCGTGATGAAACCGCCGAAGCCCGTCAGCGTGCCGTCCTGGTTGTAGCCGTAGCCGATCTCCTCGGCCGGGAGGTTGCCGTCGGCCTGGTAGGTCGTGGTGTTCAGCAGCCCGATCGTGGGGGTGTAGCTGGACGACAGCGTGTAGGTGACAGTGCCCGAGGACGGCGGGGCGGACTGCCCGGCGGCGGCGAACCCGTCACTGGCGGGGATCGTCAGCGTGCTGCCGGTGGGCTGGTAGGCCGTGTTGTAGCCGGTCACCGCCTGCGTGTACGCCTTGCCCGAGGCACCGCCGACATAGCGGGTTCCCGAAGTGGGGTAGCCCTTGGCAAGGGTGTCGTAGCTCCAGGCGGCCAGCTGCTTGGCCGCGTCCGGGCTCGACGCGTAGGCGGAGGCGTACTCGGCGGTCTTCCGGTTGTCCCAGTCGTAGTGGTAGGAGAGCACCTGCCCGCGCGGGTCGGTGAACTGCAGCAGGTTCCCGGCGGTGTCGTACTTGTCGTAGGTCGTGGTGCCGGTGTTCGGATCGCTCTGCGAGGTCAGCTGGCCCAGCAGGTTGTAGGAGTACGACCAGGTGTTGCCCGCGCTGTCCTTGACGGTCGAGGTCTGGCCCGCCGTCGTGTAGGTGTAGCGGGTGCTGGCATCCGCCGCCGTGGCCTGACCGGCCGTGCCGGAGGACCAGAGCGAGGTGCCGGCGCTGTTGTACACGGCCAGGTCGGCGTCGTTCTGGAGCTTGAGCACCGAACCGCTGGTGGCCGCCAGACCGGTGGACCACAGCTGCGTACCGGAGGGGCTGTAGACGGCGAGGTTGCCGTCGGTGGTGAACTTCGCGTACGCGCCCGCGCTGGTGGAGGTCGCCGCGAACAGTGTCTTGAGCGTCTTGTTCGTGGCCAGCGAGGACAGGACCAGACTGCCGTCGGCCCGCATCTCAAGACGGGTGCTGTCCGACGTCAGCGAGGTACCCGACGGGATGATCTGCCCACCGGTGAGGGTGACAGTCGAACCGGTGTTCCTCACCACCGACTTGGTGGTCTGCCCCAGCGCGTTCTTGTACGTGACGATGGTGCGGCCACCGGCCGGGCCGGTAGAGGTGGCCTCGTCCGCTCCCGGATAACTGGTGGTCGTGCTCCACTGCTTGACCGCCTGGTGCCACAGCGTGGAGGCGGTGGGGCGGCCCTGGCCGTCGTAGGTGGTGGTGGTCTCGGCGGGGATCTGGTTCTCGTTGGCCGCGTACAGCGTCGTCGACGGGTCCGTCGTCGGCTCCGAGTACGGCGCGTACGTCGCCGCCAGCCAGCCGTGGGAGTCGTAGAACGTGTCGGAGATGATCCGGCCGGTGCTTGAGTCGCCCAGAGCCGGGGTCTGGGTCTGGCGCGGCTGGAGCATTCCGTCGTAGATCGTCACCGACGTGCTGTAGGTGCCGTCCTCGCGCAGCGTGTGCGTGGTCACCGACGACGGGGCGCCCGGCTGCGTGATGGTGCCGCCCGGCGCGGCGACCGCGCCCGGGTCGATCGAGTACAGGAACGTCTTGTCCGCGCTCTGGCCTGCGGACTTGTCCCGGCCCGGCAGCCACACCGCGGTGCGCCGCCCGAGCGCGTCATAGGTCATGTCCGTCTTGCGGCCGTTGACGTCCACGTCCTCGGTCGGCAGACCACGCAGCGGGCTGAGCGTCGTGGACACCTGCCAGCCCTGGCTGTTGGTGGTCGTGTACGAGGTCGGGTTGGTGTTGCCACCCGCCGACGACCAGGCCGGGCTGTACGCGGTCGTGGTCGTCTGGCCGGTGGCGTCCGTGGTGGCGCTGACCCGGCCGGCGCCGTCGTACTTCACCGCCTGCGTCGTACGCCAGGTCTCGGCGCCGCTGGTGAAGCCGTCCGCGACCTGTGTGGCGGTCGGCCGGCCGGTCGACGAGAGCGCGCCGAACGTGCCGAGGTTCGACAGAGTGCCGTCACCGGTGTAGTAGACCTTCTGGTCCGCGATCAGGCTGGTGGCGGAGACGGCGGTACCGCAGGCCCCCGCCACGGCCGTGGTGCGGTCCGGGTAGTCCAGCATCATCGGATTCGCCGACGGTGGGCTGGCGTACGTGGTGGTGGTGCACTTCTCCTGCGACGTGTCGCTGACGTCGCCGTGCGCGTCCACCGTGGACGGGCGGCCCTGGCTGTCGTAGGTGCTGTCGGTGCGGGTGTGGCGCCAGGTGCCGTCCGTGAGCAGCGCGTAGCCGTCGGTCCGGGAGGTCTTCATCCGGTACGCGGCCTGGTCGGGCAGTGTGGACAGGGCGGGCTTGGTGCCGGTGTTGTCGGTGGTGTTCCAGCTCGACCATGCCGTCTGCGCCGCGTGCGCGGTCGTCGTGAACGTGAACGGGCCGTTGACGCTGACGGCGTTGATGGTGCCGCCGGCCTTGGTGTAGGTGTCGGTGTCGAGCACCGTGCCGGCCAGCTGGGCGGAGTCGGTGACCGTCTCCACGGTGGAGCCGCCGACGGTGGCGGTGCGGGTGACCGAGCGGCGGGTGCCGTCGGCCAGGTAGTCACCGTCCATGCCCTGCAAGTAGTGCGTGGTGGTCTGCGTGACCGGTTCGGGCGCGGTGCCGGTCTGGACCGTGACCGTCTTGAATCCGCGGAACTGGTCCCAGGTGCGGTACTGGTCGTCCGTCAGTGACGAGTCGTTGCGGTGCCAGGCCGGGCCGCTGTACGTGTAGCGGGTCGTCTGCGGCTCGGAACCGGCCGGGATGTTCTGCGAGTCGGGCTTGTACTGGGCGGCGACCGTCAGATCGGAGACGGTCACCTCCCGCACGGTGGTCAGGTTGAACCAGTCCGCGGTCGGCTTCGAGGCCCCGGCCACGGTCCAGTACACGGGGTAGCACGAGTGCGTGTTGGTGTCCGCGTCGGCCATGGTCAGCGTCAGGCCCGCGCACGGGTTCAGGTTGTAGTCGACCGCGATGGACTCGCCGGTCTCGGTCTGCACGCTCGCGATACGCGGCCGGTACAGCGGCGGCGCGGACGGCGAGGCGTCATTGACCCGGTTGTCGATCTCCGTACCGGTGAAGGCGACCTTGTTCAGCGCGATGTCGCTGTTGCCGTTGCCGTACGTGTCCTTGCCCGTGTGCTGGACGGTCTGCAGCCACATCACCGCCTGCAACTGCCCCGCGTCCTTCGGGTCCACCGACGTGCCGGTGACCGGGTCCACCGTGCCGCCCGCGTCCGAGTACACCTGGTGCAGGTGATACGAGTCCACCGGCTCCATCGCGTCGGTGGAGGAGTCCTTCACATGCACCTTGGTCGTGATGTCCGACAGCCGCGTCGTCGTCCAGAACGTCGGCGCCGGCACGATGCACACGTTCGACGGCACACTCGTGGCGTCGGACGCGAGCACGGTCGTGTCGGTCGAGTCGCAGTGCAGGTCCCAGGGCACGTCCGGCCAGTGCGTGGCCGTACTGTCCTTGAGATTGCCCGCCGAGCAGTCGGTGAAGGTGCTCGTGGTCTGGCAGCGCTGAGCCGGCGTGAAGTCCACCTCGGCGGACGGCTTACGCCCCGCCTTCTCATCGGCCAGCGTGTAGCCGTAGCGGATCGACGTCAGCGCCCCGCCACGCGTGTAGGACGTCAGCGTGCCGTGCGAGCCGCTGGCCGCCTGGCCGCCGCCCAGGTCGTAGTAATTGCTCTGCCGCGCATAGCCGTAACGCTGCACCGAGCCCGACGGCGCGACCACGAAGTCCAGGTTCCAGCGCCAGCCCTCCGGCTTGGCGCACTTGGACTTCTTGCCGTCCGTGGAGTTGTAGCAGGGGTCCCCGGACACCGGGTGCAGCACCGGCACGCCCCACGCGGAGGCGGTCGAGGAGTCGGCGGGGCTGGACGGGATCGTCGCCGACCCGCCCGTGCCGCTCGGCGCGTGCTCCGCCCCGAAGTAGGCGGCCGTGCCGTCGGTCGTCAGCACACGGAAGTAGAGACCGTCCTGAAGACCGTTCGGCGCACCGGACAGCTCCTGCACCAGCGTGCCGTCATCGCCCTGAAGCCGCCACTGCTTGATCTCACCCGTCACCGACGAGTCCACCCCGTCCGGCACCAGCCGCCCGGAATGCGAACCGAACGACAGGATGGCGTTGTCGCCACCCCAGCACTCGTCGCCCGAACCCTTGAGGATCAGCTTGTCGCTGGAGTCGACCAGGCTGCCGCACGACCGGTAGGAACGCTCGACGAAACCAGGCTCGTAGGACCAGCCGTCCCCGACCCACGACGCCTGCGAGTTGCGGGCCGAGGTCTCCCCGTCCTGCGACTGCGAGTCATAGCCGAGCGACACCGCCGGCGCACTGCCGTCGGCCCCACTGGGCACGTCGATCGGGTACGAGTACGTGAAAGCGCCGGAGGGCGAGGTCTTCCACGCTCCTGCCGGGTTGAGCGAGGTCGCCGAGTAGTCACCCTGCGAACCGGAGGTGGAGGAAGTCACCGCCAGCGTCGTCGACGAACTCGTACTCGTGGTCGACATCGGGGCGAGGGAGCCCAGTTGCGAGCCAAGACCGCCCTCGCCGGACGCGGCCGCGGAGGACGAAGGCGCGGACGGGGCGCCGGGAAGGGTGACCGTGGCGGTCAGCTGGTTGGCGCCCACCCGGTTGGTGAAACGCACCGGGGTGCGCTTCTGACAGGCCGCGTCCTGCGGCGTGGTCAGCACACAACTGGGCAGCTGCACCAGCTCAAGGCGCGAGCCGTACCCGCCGCCGTACGCCTTGGCCAACTGGGCGTAGTCCACGACGACCTCGACCTTGCCACCCGCACTCCCACCAGCGGGCCTCAGCGTGAGCAGCATGCCGTTCGCACCCGCCCGCAACGCCGCCTTGTGCGAGGCGACACTCACATCCACCGCCCGCGGAACCCCGGCGGCCGCCGCCTTCCTGGCCTGTCCACCCGTCTTGGCGTGTCCACCCGTCTTGGCGGGAGCCAGCCACACCGGCAACCCGGCCGCCTTCACCGGCCCCTCGACCGGCATCTGGGCGGACTGCGGCGTCACCGAGCTCTGCGGAGCGGCACCCGCACCGGCGTCGGCCGACGGCGCGGGGCTGCTCGCGGACGCACTCGGGTTCGCACCCGAGGTCGCACTCGCGGACGCGCCCGACGACGCCCCCGGTGACGCGCTCGCCGTGCCGGAGGGCGTGACCGAAGAGGTCGGTGAGGCCGAGGACTTCGCGGTGGACGTCCCTGCGGGAGTCTTCGAGGGCGCCTCGGTCGGCGCTCCCGCCGGCGCCTTGTCCGGCGTCTTGGTGACGGTCCCCGCGCTCGTCCTGTCCGCATGCGTCAGCCGAACCGTCGCGGTGCCCGCCTTGGGCCACACCGGCGCCTTGCCTCTGTACGTGCCCAGGGGCTTGACGTGCTTGCCGCGCGGGGTGACCTGACGGGCCGTCAAGGCGTGTCCGCTCACCGGCGGAGCGGTCTGCGGCTTGTTCGGCCGCCACACCTTTCCGTCGAAGTGGTAGCCGCTCGCGAACGGATCGATGTGCTGGGCGAACAACCCCGTGCCGAGCCCCTGGGAGATCCCCAGCGGCACCAGCAACGCCAGCACCACAGCCGCGACCGTCCAACGGCCGATTACCGAGCCCCAAAGGACTCGCCACAAGCGCGCCGACGCACGCCGATTCCCCGTCACGCGGACCCCCACGCAGAACAGCGGCCCTGTTCAGGGCCGCTGTGAAGCCAATGACCGTACGAACGTGCGATCGCTGAGGGAGAGTATTGATCAGCCATGACGTGGCTCAATAGTCTGCGCCGACGCCATGGACCGGGTGTTCCCCACCAGTTGTCGCGCTTCCCGCATCAATGCGAGGACGAATCCCGACTCTGCATGACAATCCGGCACGCGGCATCACCCGTCACACCCACCCCACACCTCGGGGGTGACGGATGTCACATCCGTTGAGCGTTCCTGAGAAGAAGGAATCTTTCCTCAGTGTTTAACAGATCTTTCCATATACCCCCGAGGCACCGGAAGTTGAGACGCCGCACGCCACTCGTGGCGGCCTTCGCCGGACTCGTGCTCGGCCTGCCCGCGCTGCCCGCCGCGGCCGACGCCGCCACCACACATCCCACGGACCCGATGCTCGCCGCGCGGCAACAGGCCGTGGACAGCGGTCACAGCGTGCGGGTCGACTCGAAGACCACTCAGACCACCGCCGTCGAGGCCAACCCGGACGGCACGTTCACCGAGACCACTCATCTGCTGCCGGTCCGGGTGAAGAAGAACGGCGTCTGGACGAAGGTGGACGCCACCCTCGCCCGCAACAGCGACGGCACGTACTCCCCCGCCGCCACCCCCAACGCCGTCACGCTCTCCGGCGGCGGCACGGGCCCGCTGGTCACCCTCACCCACGCCGACGGCGCGCGCATGCGCCTCGCCCTGCCGTTCGAGCTCCCCGCCCCGCAGGTGACCGGTGACACGGCGCTGTACAAGGCCGTCCTGCCCGGCGTCGACCTGTCCGTGTCCGTCACGGACCAGGGCGGATTCAGTGATGTCCTGATCGTCCACGACGCCGCCGCGGCCGCCGACCCCCGCCTCAAGTCCCTCACGCTGGCCGCCACCACGCACGGCCTCTCCCTCAAGCCCACCGATTCCGGGGGCATGCGGGCCACCGAACCGGACGGCACTCTGGCCTACACCAGCCCCCGCCCGCTGATGTGGGACTCGTCCCTCGGGGCCACCGCGCTGACCACCCTCCCCGCGGCCGCGAGGAAGGCCACCGACACCGGCCTTGCCACCGGTGGCCGGGCCCCCGCCTCCTCGGCGCACGGCCCGGGCGCGGGCGCCGTCGTCGATCCGGTCGCGATGAAGACCGGCTCCCGCGGCCTGACGCTCACCCCCGACCGGTCCTTGCTCACCGGCCCGAACACCACGTACCCGGTGTACATCGACCCCTACACCAACCCGGTCTCCTCCACCGCCGGGCACTACGACGAGGTGTACTCAAGCTCCACCTGCCACAACGCCCCGCAGTACGACAAGCCGCAGACCGGCGGTGAAGGAGTGGGCTACCAGCGCTGGGGCGGCTCCTGCGGCACCGGCCTGGAGCGCACCTACTACGCCATCAACACCTCGGGCCTGCACTCCTCCTTCGTGATCTACGACGCCAAGATCGCCATCTCGACGACGTACGCGGCCAGTTGGTCCTGCTCCCAGAACCAGCCGATCACCCTGCACACCACCAACGCCATCAGCTCGTCCACCGACTGGGACAGCCGGCCCGGCACCCACGACGTCGCCTTCCCGACGGTGACGACCCACGTCCCGTCCGGCGCGAACCCCAACAGCAGCTGCAGCAACCACAGCGCCACCTTCACGGTCACCGACGAGGCCCAGAAGATCGCCGACCAGGACGGCGACGGCTACAACTCCTCCGGCACCTTCGGCGCGCAGACCAACACCTGGACCATCGGCCTGTACGGCGACGAGTCCACCTCCTCCAGCAACAACGACTACCTGCGCACGTCCCAGACGCTCACGCTGACCACCAAGTTCGACATCAAGCCGAACACCCCCACCAGCATGCACACCGTTCCGGCCGCCACCGGCGCGAGCAGCGCGTGCACCATGAGCGGCGACGGCTGGATCGGCGCCACCACGTACTCCGACGCCGGCAGCAACGTGCACCTGCACGCCAACGTCACCAGCAACGTCTCCGGCGAGCTCGTGGCCGCCCACTTCCACGTCTGGGACCGCACGGTCGTGGACTCGAGCGGCAACGCCCTCTCCAAGTCCACTCCGGCCACCTCCTACCTGGCCTCCGGTTCCGACGCCTGGGCGTCGATCGGCTTCACGCTCCTGGACGGCCACGAGTACGGCTGGGACGTGTACTCCGAGACGAACTCGACGCTCCACCTGAAGTCGTCGATCAGCGGCCACTGCTGGTTCAGGACCGACCTCACCGCGCCCGACACCCCGACCGTGGCCACCAACCCGTCCTTCCCGCCGGTCGGCAGCGGCCCGGCCAACCCCGTCGTCTACGCCGGCAGCGGCAAGACCACCACCTTCACCATCCACGGCACCGACGCGGCCGCCACCGACTCCACCTGCTCCCCCAACCCGTGCCTGGCCTCCGGCATCGACCACTTCCTGTGGAAACTGGACGCACCGCCGACCGCCGCCGACAGCACCACCGCGGCCGTGACCAGCACCAGCAACGGCGTCGCCACCACCACACTCACCGTCCCGATCACCACCTGGGGCGTACACACCCTCTACGTCGCCGGTGTCGACAAGGCCGGCAACATCTCCACCGCCCCCACCAGCTACACCTACACCGTCCCCTGGAACCCGGCCACCAAGGCCACATCCGGAGACGTCACCGGCGACGGCATCCCCGACCTGCTGACCACCACCAAGGGCGGCAACCTGCTGGTCGTGCCCGGCAACACCGACCCCGCCCAGAACGCCCTCAAGACCACCGCCCCCACCACCAGCAGCTACACCGGACCGCTGGTCGCCGCCGACACCGACCACACCCCGGCCGGCACCAGCGGTGACAGCTGGGCCAACTACCTCATCGCCCACCACGGCAGCCTCACCGGCCACGACGTGGACGACCTGTTCGCCCTGCACACCACAACAACCCCCAAGCAGCTCTACCTCGTCCCCAACGACATCAACTACGCCACCACCACCTACGGCTACAGCGACTACGCCGACAACACGTCCGACGTCATCACCAAGCCGTCCTGCCAGTCCTTCACCCCTGCCGACCGTTGCAGCGCCGCGAACTACACCACCGACTGGAACGCCACCAGCAAGATCGCCGCTCCCGGCGACGTCTACGGCACCGGTCTGGCCGACCTGATCACCGTCGAGAACGGCCGACTGTGGCTGTACCAGGGCCGCAGCGGCGGCGCCCTCGTCAACCCGGTCCTGCTCGGCGACGGCGACTGGTCGGACTTCGACCTGCTCAGCCCCGGCACCGTCGACAACACCCCCACCCTGTGGGCGCGCAACCGCTGGACCGGCGTGCTGTACACGTTCCCCCTCACCGTCGACACCACCACGTACCTGCCACCGCTGCTGCACGCCCCGGTCAGCACCCCGCTGCAGTCCGCCGTGACCCCCTCAAGCGGCCACCTGTGCCTGGACGTACGCGGCGCGAACACCGCCGACGGCACCCCCATGCAGATCTACACCTGCAACGGCACCCACGCCCAGCGGTTCTCCCTGCTCTCCGACAACACCCTGCGTGTGTACGGCAAGTGCGTCACCGTCGCCCAGGGCGGCACCGCCGACCACACCCTGGTCGAACTGGACCACTGCACCGGCTCGGCCGCCCAGCAATGGCAGCCCTCTGCCACCGGCGGCCTGACCAACCCGCAGTCCGGGCGCTGCCTTGACGACCCGTCGGCCTCCACGACCACGAGCACCCAGGTGCAGATCTACACCTGCAACGGCACCGCCGCCCAGAACTGGACCTCCGGCGCGAACACCGGCTGGGACACCAACACCGCGGCCGCGCTGGACACCGGTGTGCCCACCCTCGACTACCCGCTGATCGCCACCGACGGCGACACCACCAGCCCCGCCGGCGGCCCCGACGGCCACCCCGACCTCTACACCACCGACACCTCGGGCCAGCTCCTGCTCCACCCCGGCGGCGCCCTCAGCAACGGCGTGCCCACCCTCACCACACCGGTCTCCCTGGGCAGCGTCACCGACGCCGCCCGTGACTGGTGGAACCTCGACGAAGGCACCGGCACCACACTGACCGACAGCAGAGGCAGCCTCGACGCCACCCTCACCGGCGACTACACCTGGGCCACCGGTACCACCCACGGCACGGTCCTCAACCTCAACGGCACCACCGGCTACGCCGCCACGACCGGCGCGGCCATCGACAACTCCAAGAGCTTCTCCGTCTCCGCCTGGGTCAAGCTCAACTCCCTCACGTCCAACTCGACGTTCGTCTCCCAGTCCGACACGGCGGGCAACGCCAACGGCTTCCAGCTCTACTACTCCTCCTACGCCCACGCCTTCGCCTTCAACCGGCACAACGACGACACCACCGGCAACAGCTTCTCCGCCGCCTACGGCGGCACCCCGACCACCGGAACCTGGACCCACCTCGTCGGCGTCTACGACGCCACGACCAAGCAACTGAGCCTGTACGTCAACGGGCACCTGGCCGCCACCAAGGCATACACCGGCATCACGTGGAACGCCTCGGGCGACGTCCAGATCGGCCGCCGCCTCTACCAGGGCACCTACGCCGAGTACACCAACGGCCAGCTCTCCGACATCCGCATCTACGACACCGCCCTGCCGGCGGCGGACGCCTCGGCCACCAACGACCTGCCCAAGGCGGTCCGCATGAGCTGAGCCGACACGCCGGACACACTGCACCACCGGCACCACCGGCACCACCGGCACCACCGGCACCACCGCATCAGCAGGCACGGGCCCGCTCCGATCCATGTCGGAGCGGGCCCCTCGCGTGAACCGGCGAGCCGGCGGGTAACTGCCCCTACATGTCCGACGCACCACGGCCCGGGTCCCGCCCCCGCCCCCGCCCCGAAGAACCGCCCAGAACGCTGGTCGGCGGCGTGGAGGTCGACGTTCCCAACAGCATCCCGGCGATCCGCGCGGCGCTGCCCGCCACCCGCCGCACCGAGTTCGACAAGGCCATCAACGGCGCCGGGGTCGACGAGATCCACGCCGTGATGCGGCACTGGATGCTGGAGGCCGTACCCGATCCGGAGGCCGACGCGATCCTCGCGCGGCTCGCCCATGACGAGGCGGAGCGGCGGGGCTCGGTGTGAGCCGGCGACGCAGGCGCAGCGCCTGCCATATCGCGTACGCGCCGCCCGCCGACGACACCCTGGCCAAGATGGCCGACCCCGAACGGTTCCGCGCGGAGATGGCCCGCACGGTCGCCCACGACCCGTACGGGTTCGGGTCGAGTTCGGTCTGCGGCGAGCGGGACCGGCGGGAGGCGACGGTGGGCGGGGCGATAGTCCTGTACTACGTCTCCGGGTCCGTGCTCACCGTGACCGTCGTACGGATGGTCGCGCTCAGCTAGAGCCGGTCCGGCGGGTCAGGTGGGCGAACGCGTCCAGGTTGCGCGTGGACTCGCCGCGCGAGACCCGCCACTCGTACTCCCTGCGGATCGCGGACGCGAAGCCCAGCTCCAGGAGGGTGTTGAAGGCGCCGTCGGCCGCTTCCAGGACCGAGCCGAGCAGACGGTCCAGTTCGTCGGGCGTGACGACGGTCAGCGGGAGTTTGCCGGTGAGGTAGATGTCGCCGAGCCGGTCGACCGCGTAACCGACACCGTAGAGGCGCAGATTGCGTTCGAGGAGCCAGCGGTGGACTCCGGCCTCGTTCTCGTCGGGGTGTCGGATCACGAAGGCGTTCAGGGACAGGCTGTGGCGGCCGACGCGCAGCGAGAGCGTCGTGGAGAGCTTGCGGGTCCCGGGCAGTGTGACGACGTACGCGCCCGGTTCCGGGCTCTCCCACTCCAGGTCGGCGTCTTTGAGGGTGGCCTCGATGGTCCGCGCGGCGGAGTCCGTGGTGTCCGTACCGTTCGTGTCGTCAGCCATGGTGCGAGGGTATGTGACGGCGGTGCTCGTGCACGGCAGCGGTGTACACGTCCGCCGTCTCGGCCGCCGACCTGTCCCAGCCGAAGGAGCGGGCGTGCCGGGCCGCCGCGGCGCCCATGCTGTCCACAAGGTGGGGATGGTCGGCGAATTCGCGCAGCACGCGCGCATAGCGGGCGGGTTCGTGGCCGTCGATCAGGAAGCCGGTTTCCTCGTTCCGTACCGCCACGGGCAGGCCGCCCACCGACGCGGCGAGCACCGGCGTGCCGGTGGCCTGCGCCTCTATGGCGACCAGGCCGAACGACTCGTTGTAGGAGGGCATGACGAGGACGGACGCCGCGCGGAACCAGTCCGCGAGCTGCTCCTGGCCGACCGGCGGCTGGAAGCGTACGACGTCGCTCACGCCGAGCTGCGCGGCGAGCTTGTGCAGGGCGGCGGGCTTGGCGAGGCCGCTGCCGCTGGGGCCGCCGACCACCGGCACGACGATGCGCGAGCGCAGCTCGGGCCGCTCGGCGAGCAGCGCGGCGACCGCCTTGACCAGGACGTCCGGCGCCTTGAGCGGCTGGATACGGCCCGCGAAGAGGGGGATCAGGGCGTCCTGCGGCAGGCCGAGGCGGGCGCGTGCGGCGGCCCGGCCGTCGCCGACCGTGAACCGCTCCAGGTTGACCCCGGGGTGGACGACGGCGACCTTCTCCGGGTCCGCGTCGTAGTGCCGGACCAGCTCGTCGGCCTCTTCGGCGGTGTTGGCGATGAGCCGGTCGGAGGCGCGCACGATCTGGGTCTCACCGATGACGCGGGCGGCCGGTTCGGGGGTGTCACCGACGGCGAGGGCGGCGTTCTTGACCTTGGCCATGGTGTGCATGGCGTGCACGAGCGGCACGCCCCAGCGCTGCGCGGCCAGCCAGCCGACCTGCCCGGAAAGCCAGTAGTGCGAGTGCACGAGGTCGTAGTGGCCGGGTCGGTGGCCCGCCCACGCCTGCATGACGCCGTGTGTGAAGGCGCACAGCTGGGCGGGCAGGTCCTCCTTGGCGAGGCCCTCGTAGGGGCCCGCGTCGACGTGCCGTACGAGGACTCCGGGCGCGAGCTCGACCACCGGAGGCAGGCCGCCCGCCGTGGCGCGGGTGAAGATCTCGACCTCTACGTTGATCGCGGCCAGGCGGCGGGCCAGCTCCACGATGTAGACGTTCATGCCGCCCGCGTCGCCGGTGCCCGGCTGGTGGAGCGGCGAGGTGTGCACGCTGAGCATCGCCACCCGGCGGGGGCGGCGCTGGATGCCGGGGAAGCGGAGCCTGGCCGCCGGGGTGGTCCCGGTCGCCCCGGTGCGGCGGAACCTGGTCACGTACTGACTCACGTGGCGGGTCCTCCTCGTGGGGCTCACTGCGGGCACGGCTCACAGAGGGCGCGCCCTCTTCCTACGGCGGAACACTGGAGCGCTCTGCTCCATTTCCACCCCTCCTCCACTTTGCCCAATCATTACCTTTCCGAGCTCAACCGAGGGCCGGCACGGCAGGTGGGGCACACCGGAGGGGCGGGGCGGGGCGGGCCGCGGCAGGGGCGGGCCCGCAACCGAGGGGCGCGCACCGCATACCCTCGTACGCATGAGCCCGCGCCACCCGTCCCGCCCCGTGGGAACCGTGACGCGCGGCACCACCAACCCCAACCGGCTGCGCCGCATGGACCGCTGGATCGCCGCCACGCACGGCGCCGCGCTGCGCCGCGCGGACGACCCGGTGGCGGTCGACCTCGGGTACGGCGCCGCGCCCTGGACGGCGGTCGAGCTGCTCACCCGGCTGCGCGCGGCGGCGCCGCACACGCGCGTGGTGGGCGTCGAGATCGAACCGGCGCGGGTCGCCGCCGCGAAGCCGTACGAGCGCGAGGGCCTCACCTTCCGGCACGGCGGCTTCGAGCTCCCGCTCTCCGCGCCCGCCGGGCCGCCCCTGCTGATCCGCGCGGCGAACGTGCTGCGCCAGTACGACGAGGCACAGGTCGCGGGGGTCTGGGAGCGGCTGTGCGGGCGGCTCGCGCCGGACGGGCTCCTCGTGGAAGGCACGTGCGACGAGATCGGGCGGCGCCACGTGTGGGTGGCGCTCGGCCCCGAGGGGCCGCGCACGGTGACCTTCGCGACCCGGCTCGGCTCGCTCACCACCCCGTCCGACCTGGCCGAACGGCTGCCCAAGGCGCTGATCCACCGCAATGTGCCGGGGGAGCCGGTCCACGCGTTCCTGCGCGACTTCGACCGGGCGTGGGCGGCGGCCGCACCCTACGCCTCGTACGGCGCGCGGCAGCGCTGGATCCGCGCGGTGCGGGACCTGACGGCGGACTGGCCGGTGACGGACGGTCCGGCGCGGTGGCGGCAGGGCGAAGTGACGGTGGCGTGGGAGGCGCTGGCGCCGCGGGGGTGACGGTGGCGTTTCGGACGAGCCTGTCGCGCGAGGCGAGGCCGCCGCGTGCGGTCGCGCGAGGCGAGGCCGTCGCGTGAGCGGGAACGATTTCGCACCGGACGCCGGAACGATCTCGGCAGGCCGTTCGTCACAGGCTGCGGGGTCTGTCGCTTTTCGCCCACGCGTGGCACCATCCCCGGAGCATTCGAAGTTACTGACGAGACATCAGATGTACGGGCCTGTCCGGGCCGTGGGGGTAGAGCGGATGAACAGCCGGAACAGGCAGAACAAGCGGAACAAGCGGAACAGACTCGGTGGTGGCAGGCGGGGTACGTCGATGGCGGTGATCGCGGCGGCGATCGGCGCCGTGACCGTACTGACGGCGGGCGGCACGGCCCAGGCGGCACCGGAACCACCCCCGACGCCCACCCCCGCCCCCGATCCCACTCCCAATCCCAATCCCACGCGTACGCCCGGCGAGGCCGCCGGGAAAGCGTCCGGGAAGAGCGCCGCGAGCCCGGACCTCGAAGCCGTCCGCAAGAAGCTGGACACGCTGTACCACCAGGCGGCCGTCGCCACGGACGAGTACAACGCGGCCCAGGAGGAGGCCGACCAGCAGTCCACCGCGATCGTCGACCTGGCGAAGAAGATCGTGGCGGGCCGGCAGAAGCTGGACCGTCTCAAGTCCGGCGCGGGCGCGACCGCACGCGAGCAGTACCGCACGGGCGGCATCCCGCCCGAGGCCCAGTTCCTGCTCTCCGGCGACCCCGGGCAGTTCCTCGACACCGCGGGCCGCGTCTACCAGGGCCAGCAGGCGGCGAAGAACCTGATGACGCAGCTGACGAACACGCAGAAGACCCTCGCGGACTACGCCGACCGGGCCTCCGCCAAGTGGAAGTCACTGGACGAGGAGAGCCGGAAGAAGGCCGCGGCGAAGAAGCGGATCGAGGCGCGGATCAAGGCGGCGAAGGCGATAGAGGACCACCTGAAGAAGCAGCAGCGCGAGCGGCTGCGCGAGCTGGAGGCCCAGGCCGAGCAGAAGGCGCAGACGGCGTGGCTGTCGTCGGGTGTGCTCAAGGAGATCAAGGCCAAGGCGTCGTCGGCGGGCGAGAAGGCGGTGCGGTTCGCGACGGAACAGCTCGGAAAGCCGTACGTGTGGGGCGCCGAGGGACCGGACTCGTACGACTGCTCGGGCCTCACGTCACAGGCGTGGGCCGCCGCCGGGCACCCGATCCCGCGGACGTCGCAGGAGCAGTGGAAGCAGCTCAAGCACGTCGACATCAAGGACATGCGGCCCGGAGACCTGATCATCTACCACGACGACGCCAGCCACGTGGGGATGTACATAGGCGACGGCGCGATCATCCACGCCCCGCACCCCGGGCGGAACGTGACGATCGCCGGAGCGGGCTCGATGGCGATGCTGGGCGTGGTGCGACCGGACGCGTGACGGGCACAGGCGTGCCGGGCGCAGGCTCGACGACCGAGGGCGCGCCAGGCGCAGGCTCGACGGACGAGGACTCGACGGACGCAGGCTCGACGGACGAAGACTCGGATTCCAGCGGTTCGGGTCCCTGATTCCGCTTAGCCCGCAAGTGACCCGGACCACCCGTAACGCGTGACCCGTCCCACGTGACGCACCGCACGTGCCCGCCTGCGGTTCCACAGTCATGGCGTGATGTTCGTCATCACGTATCCACCCGTCACGGGCCGGAACCAGTCAATTCCGGCCTCCCGAGCGGCATATGACTCCGGCAGCGAGCCGCTCACCATTCCGTTGCCCGCCCCGGTACCGCTAAGGTCCCCGTCGGCGGACCGAGGACTTTCGTTCCGCCGCGCCCTCGGGGGGAGGGAAGGAAACCAAGAGCGATGCCCGTACCCATACCGCGGCAGAGAGCGATCCCGGCCGCGGAAGGTGGTCAGGCTCCACCTCGGACGAACCACACGAGCCCGGAGACGGCACGGAAGACGGAGACGACAGCGAACACGGAGCCCGCCGGCAAGGCGACAGACACCACAGCCACCGCACGCACGGCAGACACGGCAGACACGGCAGACATGGCGGTCACGACGGTCACGGCCGACACCGCGGTGACTGCCGTGAGCGCGGACACGGCAGAGTGGTCGGCACAGGGAACGCCCCGAGCCGACGACTCCCCCAGCGCTGCCGAGGAACTGTCCGACGCGGGAAGCGGCTCCACCGGCCTGACCCTCCTCCTCATCGAGGACGACCCGGCCGGGTCGCTCAGCATCCCGGAGATGCAGGACGCCGCGGGCAAGCCGGTCCGGGTACGTACGGCCCGTAACCTCACCGAGGCCGAGCGGCTGCTCACGGACGACGTGAACTGCATCCTGCTCGACCTGGCGCTGCCCTCCTCCGCCAAGCCCGCCGACGCCACCGGCAAGGACGCCACCAACAAGGACGCGGCCGACAAGCACGGCGCCGAGCTGGAGACCCTGCGCCACGTGCTGCGCCTCGCGCCCCGGCACGCCGTGCTCGCACTGACCACGTCCGGAGACGCCGAGCGCGGCGCCGAGGCGGTACGGGTCGGGGCGCAGGACTACCTTTTCCGCGAGGAGCTGGACGCCCGCCTGCTGGGCCGGACCATCCGCTACGCGGTCGAGCGCAAGCGCGCCGACACGGCCCAGCGCAAGCTCACCGAGTCCAGCCTCCACGCCCAGGAGAACGCCCGCCTGGAGCGCGGTCTGCTGCCGACGCCGCTGCTGGACGGCTCCCCGCTGCGCTTCGCGGCCCGCTACCGCCCCGGCCGGTCCCGCGCCCTGCTCGGCGGCGACTTCTACGACACCGTGCGCACGCCCGACGGCGTCGTGCACGCCATGATCGGCGACGTCTGCGGCCACGGTCCCGACGAGGCGGCGCTCGGCGTCGAACTGCGCATCGCCTGGCGCGCGTTGACCTTCGCTGGCCTGGTCGGCGACCGCCTGCTCTCCACCCTCCAGCAGGTCCTGGAGCACGAGCGCCCCGACGACGAGATCTTCGCGACGCTCTGCACGGTGGACATCTCACCGGACGGCCGCCGCGCGGGCCTCTGCCTGGCCGGTCACCCCTCCCCGCTGATCGCGAGCCCCGGCCGACCGGCGACGCTCCTCCCGTACGAGAACAGCGGCCCGGCGCTCGGCCTGCTGCCCAAGGCCCGCTGGCCGCGGATGCAGGTCGAGCTGGGACCGTCGTGGAGCCTGATGCTCTACACGGACGGGCTGATCGAGGGCCGCGTCGGCCAGGGCACGCAGCGCCTGGGCCAGGAGGGCATGGTGGAGATGATCCGCCGCCAGCGCGCGCAGGGCCTGCGCGGTGAGGAACTCCTTGAGGCGGCCATGAACGAGGTCCGTGACCTCAACGGCGGCGACCTGACGGACGACGTGGCGGTACTGCTGCTGGACCGGTGACGTGAGCCCGCGGCCGCCGTCGGGGCGCGCTCAGCGCCGCCCGTTGTACGGCCCGTACGGACCGTCACTGCTGGAGCCGCCGCCGCGGTGGCGCCAGCCGCCACCACCGCCGCCGCCCATCTGCCGGATCGCGGGTCGCACGTCCACCATGTACACGATGGTCGCGACGAGCCCGATGATCGGCAGGAACGACAGGATCGGGAACAGCAGGTTCACGACGAACGCGAGCCCGAGGACGATCAGCCAGAACGGCTTGGTCTTCTTGTCGGCCGCCCGATAGGCGTCCTCACGCCGGATCGCGGCGTCGACGAACGCGAAGCCGCTGAAGACGATCAGCGCCATGCTCAGCAGCCACATGAGACCCGCGAACCCCTGCATCAGCACAACGCCACCACCAAATCCAGTTCCGGTACGTCCTGACGTCCCGATGTCCCGATGTCCCGATGTCCTACGGTACGGGCTTTCGATCCCCTCTTCGGTCACCGTACCCGCACAACGAACCGGGCACGCCGTACGTGCCCGGCCCGTGACACGCCACCGGCCCGACCGGCTACTCGGCCTTGCCGCCGGGAGCGGCCTTCTTGGCGGCCGTGGTCTTCTTGGCGGCCGGCTTCTTCGCGGCGGCCTTCTTCGTGGGCGCGGCCCCGGGCTCGGCGTCGGCAGCGGGGGCGGGGGCGGGGGCGGGCTTCTCGGCCACGGGCTCGGCCTTCTCGGGCTCCGGCTCGACGGCCTCGGCGATCTCCACGACCCCGTCGGCGGCCTCGCCGCGCCACGCCTTCACGGCCTCCTCGCCGTGCTCGGCGACCTTCTCGTACGTCTCCCGCGCCTTCACCGCGGCCTCGGCCGCGAACCCGACACCGCGCAGGGCGAAGTCCTGGGCGGTCTCCTGGAACTTCTTCATGTCCTTGCGCACGTCGGTGTCGAACGCGGCCACGAACTCGTTCACCTTCGCGGTGACGGTGGCCTGCACCTCCTTGGCGCGCGCGGCCGCCTTCTCCTGCACGTCCTTGGGGTCGGTGCCGCGCACGGCCTCGAACCGCGCGGGCGCCTCGGCCCGCAGCTGCTCGACGAGCCCCGGCACCTTCTTGGCCTGCTGGTAGGCGAGGTCTGCGGTGCCCGCGGCGAAGTAGAGCGGGGTGGGGTCGGTGAACGTCTTGCGCAGGTCGTCCTTGATGGCCATGGCGTGGTCCTCCCGGATCACTTGAACTGCTGCTACTGCTACTGCTCGGAGGGCTCGGCATCGCTGAAGTCGCCTGCTGCGGCCGCGTCCGCCGCCTCGGTCCCGTTCTCTTTCCGAAAGGACTCGTAGATCTGCAGCAGCACTTGCTTCTGACGCTCGTTGAGCGAGGGGTCGGCGAGAATCACCGCACGCGTCTCCACCTCGTCCCGCTCCCGCTCGGCGTCCAGAATGCCCGCGCGCACGTACAGCGTCTCGGCGGAGATCCGCAGCGCCTTGGCGACCTGCTGCAGCACCTCGGCGCTCGGCTTGCGCAGCCCGCGCTCGATCTGACTGAGGTACGGGTTGGACACCCCGGCCGCATCGGCGAGCTGCCGCAGGGACAACTGCGCGGTGCGACGCTGCTCGCGCAGGTACTCGCCGAGGCTTCCGACGTTGAGCGATGCCATGCGTCGATACTGCCGCACCTCCGCTAACTATTGCAAGCATGCTGCTTGCAATAGTGTCGCTACACACCTGCGCTAAATAGTGTGACTCGTCACGCTAACTGTCCGTTCCCGGTGAAGGTGAGCAGTTCCCGCAGCATCTGATCGGCGAGCTGATCGCTTCCCGGGGGAACTGATTGGTGCCCGTCACGCTTGGGTGGTGCGGTTGAGGAGTGAGCCGGGCCTGTTCTGCTCGGATGCGAAGAAGCCCTTGATGTAGTCGAAGGTGATGCGTACGGGACGGCCTGCCAGGAATTGGTCGTACGCCTCGCGCTGGTTCCGGTGCTCCCGGTTCGGCGCTGGCATCTCGTCGGCGGGTCGCCACACCACTTCGACCAGCGTCTCGGGATCGGGCTGCGGGTACTGCGGGCCGTCGGAGTGGGCGATGACGAATGCGAGCTGGTGGGTGGCCTGGTTACGTGCCCAGCGTGCCCCTTGGATGAGCCTCCGACCGTAGTTGTCAGCGTCGCTCAGGTACGTCGGGTCGTTGTCGCGCATCTGCTCTTCGAGTGAGCACGCCCAGAACAGGCACTCCGTTGCGGAGGCGAGGGCGACAAAGCCGTCGTTGTGCTCGGTGACCCGCGTCGCGTCCCGCAGGAAGCGCTGCACAGCCTGGTAGTAGCCGATCATGGCCGCGCCCAACATCTCTGGGTCCGGCTGGAGGGTATTGGTCATGTCACTTCCCCTTGTCAAGTGCGAGGCAAGACGGGTCAGGATGCACGCCAAGACTGCAAGAGGCGAGGGATTTGAGGTGAGCTAAAGTCCCGAGTTCCGCGTTCGTCCGCAGTTCCCTGGCGCCACTGAGAGTGCCTGGACCTGGGCCCGTTGATCGTTCAGAGAACATCTTCTTCGAGAGCGGCCGGCTGATCGCAAGCTGCGACGGGAGCGGGTTCGACCACAGCGGGTTCAACGACAGCGATCGCGGCTGCTTCGAGATGGTCGCGTGGAACCCGACGACGAGGGCGTGGGAGCCCTGCTGAGTTCGGGCATAGTGCGGGCCTCGTTCTTCGGAGCGGGGCCCGCACACTTTTCAGAGCACGCGGTGCTCCGGGTCATTGGCCAGCCGGGTGAGCAAGCCGGCCACCAGGGCGTTCAGCGTGACGGCCTCGGAGTCGGGCCACTCGAACTGGTCTGTGGTGCCCGGGTCGTCGTGGGCCGCGCCACTCAGGAGGGAGAACGCGTCCTCCACCAGCAGGGCCCAGCGCTCCTCCTTGGTCCGGTCGTGCGCGTCCTTCGCGGCGGCGGTCTTCGTCAGCGCCCAGGTCCGGTACGCCTTCCGGTACCGCTCCAAAGCCTTCCGGGTCTCCCCAATCCCTTCCTCCGCGTGGCCAGCCTGCGTGAGTTTGCGGGCCTGGCGGACGCGCCCGGCCGCCTTGGCCAGCTTCGGGTCCGCGGTCACCGGTACCAGCACCTCGACGTACGCCGCCGAGCTCACTTTCTCCAACTGCTTCGCCCACTGGCTGATCGGGATGTCGAAGCTGAGTGTCGCCTTCTTCGAGACCATTCGTAGCTCGGACTCGCGCTCCAGGTAGGTGATGCGCACCTCGACGCTGAACCACAGCTCCTTGTTGCGGCGCAGTTCCTCGATAACGCGCAACTGCGCGTTGGACACCAAGCCCACCAGTTCGACCCGCCCGCCGTTGACGCTGGGCTGGTGTATGTCGGCCGCGGTGAGCTCGCACAAATCCCTCAAGTCGGTCTGCGGGTGCGTGCCCACGGAGAGCCAGCCGCTCACCTGGATCTGCAGCGGCTCCTTGAGGTCGGGGAAGACGGACGTCCCGAGTGTCAGCACCAGCTTCGCGCCGTCGACGGCGGGCCACAGACGGAAGCCGTCACGGGTGGCCTCGAACTTCAGGTGCTGACCGGTGGCGATCTCGATGCTGGTGTAGCTCACGATGCAAGGACTCCTTGCTGACTCGATGTGAGATGAACTGATCAGTGTCCACCCCGAAACATCATCCATCAACCGAATTCGGAAGCCTCGATTCCCCGCTCGCATGCTCGGCAGGCGGGCTCGGAGATGGGCAGGGTGTTCTTCAACATCCACTGCACGCGGCCGCCCGCGCCGTGGTGGATCCGGTCGCGGCGCTCGACCTCCACGGCCAGGCCCCCATCGTCCCGATGCTCGCGGTCCTTGCGCCGATGCCGCCCACTCCAGGGTGATCGACTCAACAAGCGGAGCCAAATATTCCACCCTGGATCAGGCGCGATAGAAAGCGGGAAACAGGCAGGTCAGAATCCACGGAATTGACACCCTAGGCAGAGCCGACGACACTTTCCCTCGCTGACAGATAGAAGCCTGAAGGTGAGTCAGCCTGCCAAAATCCAGGCACACTTGACGGCCAGACAGGTCGGGGCTAAGGTCTTACTTATCAGCCCGGTGGAAACGCCGAGGACTTAGCACCACGCGCACCACCCGAGTACTACTAATCTCCGGCCGGAGATTAGTACGTCCTGGTACCTGCATCACTGGGTCAAGGATATCGGGTGTCTTTTTTGTACCATTTCAAGAGAGGGCAGTTTGTCATGCCCAAAAACAGTCGAACTCACAGGAGGATACATATAATGTCCAGCCACCCCACGCCCACGTTTCACATCTCTGACGGTCAGGTCTCTTTCCACTCCCCCGTCCCATCTTGGAAGAAGGTCAAGGCCGCCGCGGTCACACTCCTCATCGGAATCCTACTGCCTCACGGCTATCAGCTCGTCAATTCATTGGAGCACAATTCTTTGCCGAACAAGCCACCTGCCGTCACGGCGCCAGACAGCTCGAATTCCCGAGCCAGTCGAAGGTAGAGATTCCAACTAGAATTTCAGACCGAACCGTGAAGCTGCATTGCTTCGCGGATCTTTTTTACCCTCATTATTCCGATTTGCACTGTTATGCCACAATGCGGTGGGGGCGCCTGGGGTGGGCTTGCTTGTGTAGCTCCACCCCGCGCTCGCCGACCGGTTCCGCTCGTCGCGGAGGTCGGGCAGCAAGCACACGGCATCTCCCACGCTCGCGGAAGCACCGTTCGGTAGTTGTCGAGCATGAGAGAGCCTGCTGTTGTTGGTGACGGCTGAACTCCGGCCATTACCGGAAGCTGTTCGGCTCACAGTCGGGGCCTCCCCCTGAGTGGTGGACACGCTGATACTGGATCTGCTTGATCCGGAGGAAGCGAGAACACCGCCGATGGCGATGAAGGACTACTCGGACGAGTTCAAGGCCGATGCCGTGGCCCTGTACGAGTCCACGCCCGGGGCGACCTACAAGAGCATCGCCGCTGACCTGGGCATCAACAGGGCGACGCTGCGTGAGTGGGTGCTGCGGGACAGGGAGCGTCGCGGCGTCGCCCCCGCGCCGGCTCGGGCAGGTGGGGCAGCGCCGGCCCGGGCAGGACAGCTGGCACCGTCCGCCGACCCGGACGAGCGGATCCGGCAGCTGGAGGCCCGGGTGGCCGAGCTTGAGGCGAGCGAGCGGAAGCTGGCCACCGAGCGGGACATCCTGCGCAAGGCGGCCAAGTATTTCGCCGGGGAGACGAACTGGTGAACCGCTTCCAGTTCGTCCACGACCACCGGGACGCCTTCGGCGTGAAGCGGTTGTGCCAGGTGCTGGGCGTGAACCGGTCCAGCTACTACAAGTGGCGGGACGGGGCCGACGCGCGGACCGCGCGGCAGGCCGCCGACCGGGCCCTGGCCGAACGGATCCGTGCCGTCCATGCCGACTCCGAGGGCGCCTACGGCTCTCCGCGGATCACCGCCGAGCTCCGCGCCGACGGCCGGAAGATCAACGAGAAACGGGGGGCTCGTGTGATGCGCAGGTTCTCCATCCAGGGCATACGCCTGCGCAGACGGGCCCGCACCACGATCCCCGAGCCGTCGGCGACACCGGTGGCGGACCTGTTCCAGCGGGACTTCACCGCCCCGGCGCCCGGGGTCAAGTACATGGGCGACATCACCTATCTCCCCACCGGGGACGGCCAGTTCCTCTACCTGGCCACGGTCCTGGACTGCTTCAGCCGCCGGGTGGTCGGCTGGTCCATCGCCGCCCACATGCGCACCGAACTCGTCGCCGACGCCCTGCGGATGGCAGCCGCTACCCGCGGCGGTCTCAGCGGCGCGGTCTTCCACTCCGATCACGGTGCCCAGTACACATCGCGTGAATTCGCCGACCTGTGCGGCGAGTTGGGTGTCACCCAGTCCATGGGCGCGGTAGGCACCTCCGCCGACAACGCCGCCTGCGAGAGCTTCCACGCCACCCTCAAGCGGGAGACTCTGCGCGGCGCCCACCACTACCCGGGAGCGGAACTCTGCCGACGCACCGTCTTCCGGTGGCTCACCCGCTACAACACCCGCCGCAGGCACTCCGCCAACGGACACCTCAGTCCCGTCGACTACGAACACCAGCACCAGCACCAGCAGGAGTTCGATAAGCTCACGCTGGCCGCATAACCACCCGAACGCGTGTCCACTTTCTCGGGGGAAGGCCCAGGTCAACAACCTGCCCGGCGTCACAGGAGGAGCCAAGAGGCTGGCTCGCCTGGCCAAGGCGTGGAAGTACTACAACAAGGTACCTGCGTCCTCGTTCTATTGGTCAGAAACTCATGGGGGTTCACTCGTCGAGGATGTAGCGGACGTACTGGCCGCCGAAGTATCCGCGCACGATGTGGGGCTGGCGTTGTCGGCGGTGGAAGAACCTGCTGGTTTCGGTGGCGAGTTCGCTCTGGTTCCTGGCCCGGTGGGTGTGCGGCAGACTGCGTTTGAGGTCGGCGTTGACCAGCTCGTCCGGGTTCAGCTCGGGTGAGTACGAGGGCAAGAAGTGCAGCTCGATCTCGTCCTTGTGGTCGGCGAGCCAGGCCCGGACGGCCTTCGAACGGTGGGCCGAGTGCCGGTCGACGATCAGGTGGACCTTGCGGTCGAAGTGCCCGGCGAGCCGGGCGAGGAAGCGGCACATGACCTTCGCGTCGAAGGACTCGGTGAAGACCATGAAGTGCATCCGCCCCTTCGTGCTGATCGCGGACATCGCGTTCACGGAGAACCGGTTCCCGGTGCGGCGGACGACCGGGGTTATGCCCTTGGCTCCCCAGGTGCGGCCGGTGACCTGGTCCGAGCGGATCCCGACCTGGTCGGCGAAGAGAACTTCACCGTTGTCCGCTTTCGCCCTGCCCGGATCGCCGGCCAGGTCTCCTCGCGCCAGAGGCGGACCGCTTCCGCGTCCTGCTCGACGGCCCGCTTGTCCGGACGCTGGAAGCTCAGCCCCCACCGCTTGAGGTACTTGCCCACTCCAGGCTCGGTGAAGCGGACCTGATACAGCTTGAAAATCAGCTCGCCTATCAGCCGCCGCGTCCACAACTGCCCGGAAAGCCCCAGGTCACAGGGCGTGTGATCGAGTATGGCCTGCCGCACAGCGGCCTGCTCGGCCTCGGACAGCACCTGATGCTCGCCCGTGCGGCGGCCTCGCGGCCGCGACAGCAGCGCGTCCCGGCCACCAGCTTGCCACCTCGCCCACCAGTTGTCCACGGCCCTGACCGACACCTTGAACAGGGCGGCGACCTCTACCCGGTCCCGGCCCTCCACCAGCGCGGACACCGCCAGCAACCGCACAGCCTCCTGCGCGTCCGGCGACCAGGTCCGCGCATCCCCCACCAGATCACTCACGCACCGTCAACGAGCCTGAACCCAAAGCGTTTCGGATCAATATCTGGAGATGAGGGCAGCACGATACATGTCGACACAGTCATCATTCGTGCCTGTATGGGATGTATGCGGCTTTCTTGAGCACCTGCACTCGATCCAGCTGGCGGCGATGAACGATCCGAAGGGGCTCGCCGGGAGAGTCTCCGCATACTCGACACCAGCAGGAAGGACAGAGGCCCTCTCCAAGCTGGTCAACGCTGCCAGCCGTGCTCGCAGGGCGCTCGACGCCCATAACAACGGCGACGCGGCAACCGCGTTCCACAACCTTGATCTTCTGTTCGGAGGGAGGTTCCCCTCACGCTGACCAGCACCACCAGTCCGCGCGCGACCGGCCCTGGCCGTTTCCTGCCCACCGAGGTGCCATCCTGGCCGCAGGGAAGCGACACGTCGCCCGGCAGGTCGCCTGCAGTACTTGTGATCATCACCCTGCGAGGCGGCGCATCTATGTGCTACCCCTGACGTCATGAGCTCTGATGCGCACGACAGGGTCCGCCCTGGAGACTTGCCGGCGATGGCCTTCACGATTCTCTCGGAGGCGTTCTTCGATGATCGGGGACGTTCGGTTCCCTTCCAGCTGCGGGACAAGCGGAACACGCAGGATGACCCGTTCGACGAGTACGTCGCCGATCTTCTCCACGAGCAGTTGCCGACGGGGGCCATTGTTCTCCGGGCAGACAAACCCTTGGTCAGCCCTGACGCTGTCATTGCGAGGCCCGAGGAGTACGAGCTCCTGAGGCAAGGTGGGGTCGACTACGACCCCGGAGCGATCTTCGGCCTCGAGGTCAAGAAGGTCGACTTGGGCAGGAATGGGAAGCCCGCCCGTTCCACGGGTCTCGACTACAACAGCACCCCGCCTTGTGCAACCGTCCGCGTGTACGCCGAGGACGGCAACGAGATCCGCATCCCTGGCTTCTACCTGTTTGTCGCTCTTCAGGGAAACGAAGAGGGCGGCATGGTGCAAGTGCATTCGATGGCTCTGGTGGCTGGCGCTGCCCTGAACAAAGATGTGGATCTCTACGACCGCATCACGGGAACGCGTACCAAACAGATTGGACTTGGCACTTACGGTGACGGAGCAAACCGGGTAAGGCCAATGCTGCTCTTCTCCAACCCGCTAGGTTGGGAATGGATGCTCGGCACGGCGACCCTCATCAGTGAGCGCAATGACCTTGCGGACGACCCGTCTCTTGCTCACGTACGCGACATGACCCGTACCGTCTCGCCAGGGGTGTCCGAGCTCTTCCATTGTTATCGGCTTGCCAAACTGTCTCCCCCAGTCGAGGAAACCGCGCACAACCCCTTCCCGCAGCCATCGAAGCGAAAGGAGGAGACAGCTCAGCGGGGCCGGTTTGAGATCGATCTGCGGACACTCACCCTCGGTTAGAACGCACGCCGAGAGCGGCGGCGGCTACAGCGACCGCCGCTCCGGCCTCCGCCGCCAGCTCCTCGACAGACAGCGAGTTTCCGGGGACGGTATGCAGACCGAGGACAGACCCCCTGACCACGGATTCGACGTCCGCATACCCGACCTTGACACCGGTCTCCTTGCACTCACGCAGCGCGATAATGGCACGTTCCCTCACCGTCTCTACCGAGCGCCCCTCGGACCCCACGTGTCCGATCAGCCGGCACACCACGATCGAGTCCAGGTTCGACGGATCGGCCGCACTTGACTTGATGGTGCTCGTGCTCATTTCTGCCTTCGCAGGCTGCACTGCGGTAATGACCAGTCCCGCGTTCTCCAATGCCTTGACCAGTTCAACCCATCCCGCAATTCGAGCCTGATGAAAGGTGAACGCAAGCAGGCCGTTCGGCTTAAGGAGTCGGGCACATTCCTTCCATACGGCGGCAATGGCATGGCCAAACTCGGCGGGATCTGCTGACTGAACTTCCTCTGTATGGCGCGTGGTGATGACATCTGCCGGATAGCTCTCGAATGGCCGGAGCTGCCGAAGCCATACGTGAAAGAAGTCGGCGAGTTCACTGTAGTGGACGTTGTCCATGAACGGGGGGTCAGTGATGACCAGATCTACTGACGCATCTGGGAGATCGAAGGATGCCGATGATCCACAGTGAACATAGGCACTCGTACTCCCTTGAACGAAGGACTCAGCGTCACCGATCTCTAGCGAAAGAGGCTGAGACAGCCCGAAGACACGCTCCGAGTTCTCGCCCACGGGCACGAGATCATGCGGGGCACGCTTGTACTCCCACGCGCGGATGATACGAGACTGATAGAGCGTCGAGAAGGCGCCGGAGGATGCGGGAGTACCCCAGGGATGCGCTTCGAGTGGAGTCCGTTCGGGCTTTAGGACATGGTTGGAGAACATGTGACGGACGGCCCCAGTCCCTTCCCCCTTGAACGAGCAGAATAGGTTATTGAATTCAAGTACGCCAGAGAAGAGCGCGGCCAACGCCTCGCGCTCCGGTCCGGATTCAAGGTCGCGGATTGCCTTGCCAAGCAACCCAAGGCTATAAAGCTGACGAGCGTTGAAGAACTGGCGCCACTCGCGATAGTTCCAGCGGATCGCCTGTCGTGTGTTATGGCCGTCATCCAATGTGCCAGCTGGAAGTA
Organism: Streptomyces beihaiensis; assembly: GCF_026274175.1. Classification (GTDB taxonomy): domain Bacteria; phylum Actinomycetota; class Actinomycetes; order Streptomycetales; family Streptomycetaceae; genus Streptomyces; species Streptomyces beihaiensis. The sequence goes on along the minus strand of NZ_JAPHNL010000222.1, from coordinate 27,529 downwards.
CGAGCTCCTCGCCTCGCTCCTCAAGCAGCTTCTCAGCCTTCGCGTAAAGCGCGAGGTCGAAGTCATCGATGGGTTCGTACAGCCGCGATCCGTCTGCATCAAGCACTTGTTTCGCATACATGCGGAGCCGCGGAGGCTGTCCCCCCAAAGCGTCGACGACCTTCGCCGTGTGGCCCTGAGAACAAGTCATGGTCGCGCGGTTTACCGGTCCGGCAAGGTCTGAGACCTGATTGCAGGCAGGACATGTCAGCTGCGCATCTTTCACCACATCGACGATTGCAATGGCGCGACAGTGCGGACACGTCGCCTTGCTTGCCGGATACTTCTTCGGATAGGCATGTTGAGCAAAGACGTACCGACTGAATAGCTCCACGGGCGGCACGCCGGGAGGACATTGGGGGCACTGGGCCAGGGCAACCCAGAAGTAGTAGAGGACGGGCCGACCACGCTCATCCCTGTGCAACTGATCGATTTCAGAGCGGACCTGAGACTCCACTTGCTTAAATGCCCGGTCCAGTCGAGTCCGATCCCACGGTGCCAGCGCCTGCCGCTGAACCAGCGTCGCCACCGGGTTGATGTCCCTGCCGATCACTCGCGCACCCAGCTTTGCGGCCTCCGCGAGCGTAGTGCCGGAGCCGGCAAAGGGGTCGCAGACAGTAAGACCTTCGAGCCGAAGCGCATTGCTGTAACACTCGATGGCATCTTGTTCATCCCGCGCAACAGCTGCGGCCAGGATCCCACGGAAAACAGAGCCAAGCCGTTGCGCCCACCACTTGTGAGTATGCGTGGCCGGTCGGTGCACCTCCTTGCGCCAGGACTCTCGCTCGGCCGCGGCCGACACGATCCCGGCAGGGAAAGCCGTCTCCAGCGCTGTCACCGCAGGGATCGAACTCCGAACGATCGACGTCGGGCCGCCTTCCGTAGCGCTGAAGATGCTGTCCTGCTCAAAGATCGTCATTCATACCTCCAGGTTCCGCTCAAGTATCCCCGGATTCCGCTGCTGCACCGCGGACTCACTGGGGCACCCAGCTAACGATCGGCACACACCCTTGCAACCGATACAGGTCGAACTAGTTCAATCAACCTTACCTAGGTGACCAGCAGTCGGCAAGTGGACTGACCTAGGCCGACTAGGATCACCGTATGGAGCTAAGCCCAGACGACCCGCGCCCCGCCTATCTGCAGATCGCCGCTGCTCTACGTGAGCAGATCTTGGACGGCAGGCTCGAGCCCGGTTCTCGGCTTCCGTCCGGCAGGGAGCTCGCGAAGGAGTTCGGCACCGCGTTGATGACCGCCCAGAACGCCCTTCGGGTTCTCCGCGACGAGGGGCTAGTAAGTCCTCAGCAAGGCCGGGGCGTGTTCGTGCGTCCCGCCGAGCTGCATGAGGCCGATACACAGGTCCACCACGCGCAGGCACCCCTGGCATCACAACTGGAGGCGATCCTTGTTGAGCTGCTCAAGGTGAATCAACGCCTGGCCGCCATCGAGAGGCGTCTCGACAATGAGGCGCATGGGGTCGTCGATTGATTGTCCGACGCCCCTCGTCCGCTCTCGAGTCGTCACTCGGGAGCGATGTTGGTAGATGCCAGCTCTTGCCGCGCGCCGTGCCGTTCAAGCTACATGCCGCGTACGCTGGCACTCCCGCTCGTGAAGTGCGTCGGCAAGCCACTGCCTGCCCGCTCCTCGTGGCGCGCACGAGGTGAGGGCCAGCTGGAGGGGGAGTGAACTCCCCGGGAGGTGCCGCAGATAGCTGGTGAGCGCCGTAGCGCGGGAAGCAGCGGCTTCCGTTAAGGGCGCCAGTGCGTCGCGAGCCTGTGCCTCGTCCAGTCGCAGGAGGCGATCGGCCACGTGCAGAACGGCGGCTCCGGCCAGGGCGTCGACGGCGGGGCGCAGGAACGCCTGGGAGCTGTGCTTCTTGGCGCCGCGCAGCAGCCGCTCGTACTCGTGCTGGCGCCAGGCGGCTTCGGCGTCGAGGGCCTGGGCGAGCAGTGGCGTCGCGCACAGGGGGCGAGCGGCGGGCCAAGACAGCAAGGTCAGGGCGGTGACGGTTCGCAGGTCCATGAAGTACTGGGCTGCGGGGATCGGCCATCCGGTGCTGCGGACGGTGGGCGGTGCGGAGGGGGACAGCAGCCTGGCGAAGCGGCGCTGGAGGCGGTCGAGGACGCGTCGGGTAGGCGCGTCCAGACCCGGTTCCGCATGGCACTGGGGATCGGCCAGTTGGGTGCCGCACCCGCGTCGTCGGCACTGGGTGGGATGGAGGTCGTCTTCGTCGGTGCGGTCGATCATCTCGGCGGTGGCGACGAGCGTGTGGCAGCCGGGACACAGATGCCGTAGGAGCCTGCGGTGGGTGAGGCAGGAGAAGACGGGCGGCAGACGCCAGTGGCGCCGCCAAGCCCCGCCGTGGAGCTGCTGGATGGCATCGTCCGGATCGCCGGCGAGGCACTGGGGGCAGTAGCGCCAGGTAGTGGTCCATACCCAGGGGTTGTTGTTGATGACGCGCATCGGGGTGGCGCGGCGGGTGTAGTGCGGGTCCAGCGGGCCGTAGCGGGCGGCGAGAGGGCCCAGGAGCAGGGAGTGGGCCTCGGCCGGGGTCAGCCGGGTCGCCTCCGCTAGGGCCTGCAGCCGGGTTTCGTCGAGAGTGTGGAGGTAGCCGAGGAGCATCGGGTTCCGGACGCGCGGGCCGCATAGTCGGGTCCCTCCCGAGACGGGCGCATCCGCGAGCGCCCGTACCGGGCTGACGACCGGCGTCTCCCCGGCCCGCCAGGAAGCCGTCCAGCGGCGCGTCCACCCGTCCCTCAAATCGAGATCACGGCGTCCCGCCTCGACCGACACCGGCACCAACAGGTCCGTCCACCGGCAGTTGTGCGACCACAGCGCACTGGTGGAGGAATCCGCACCGTCCCCACGGCCATAGGTGGGGTTCTCACCGACAGCGCTCACTCCTCCAGGGAAGAGCACCGCGTTCGTGGGCCTCCGGCACTCTTCGAAATTGGTGCCCGTCCATGCACGGCTCGCACGGACACGACAACAAGAGCGCCAAATCGGCGACAGTTAACTTGCCAATCCCGATCGACCGTCGCTGCTCCGCCCCTCGGGCAGACGACAACTACTGAGACGAGTCACAAATAGTTGACACTGACTATTCAGTGCCGCATAGTCGATCCTGACCAAGAAAGAAGGACCTCGTGGCGAAGCGACGCAAGGTGGCCAACCCGCTGGCTCTGGCGGTACTGGCCGAGCTCACGGCCGAGCCGATGCACCCGTACGAGATGGGGCGCCGGCTCAAGGAGCACGGCAAGGACCGCGACATCAAGTACACGCGCAGCTCGCTGTACATGGTGGTGGAGCAGCTACGGAAGGCCGGTTTCGTCGCCGAGCGGGAGACCGTGCGGGACACCCAGCGGCCCGAGCGCACCGTGTACGCGCTCACCGAGGACGGCCGGCACGAGCTCCACGACTGGATGCGCCAGCTGGTCGCGGAACCGCAGCACGAGTACCCGCACTTCGGGGTCGCGCTGTCACTGCTGTCGGTGCTCCCGCCCGTCGAGGCCGCCGAGCTGCTCGGCCGCCGTCTGGAGACGCTGGACGGCCAGGTCGAGGAGGTCCACGGCCTGCTGCGGACAGCGAAGGAGCAGGACGTCCCCTGGATCTTCCTGATCGAGGAGGAGTACCGGCTCGGACGCCTTGAGACCGAGCAGCGCTTCGTCACGCACCTCATCGAGTCGCTCAAGGAGCCGGACCACATCCGGGCCTGGCAGGAGTTCTTCGGGAGTCGGACATGACTGGAACAGCACGGAAGGCGTTGGTCATCGGGGGCGGGATCGCCGGACCCGTGACGGCGCTGGCACTGCGCAAGGCGGGCATCGAGGCGAGCGTCCACGAGGCGTACGAGTCCGCGGCGGACGGGATCGGCAGCGTGTTCATGGTCGCGCCCAACGGGCTGGACGCGCTGCGGACCGTCGGCGTCGACGAGCAGATCCGGGCGATCGGCCAGCCGATCCAGCGGATGGTGATCGAGGACGGCCGCGACCGCACCCTGGCCGCGTTCGAGGGCGTGCCCGGCCTGCCGCCCAGCAGGGTGATGTGGCGTTCGCAGCTCCTGCGCGTACTGAACGAGGAGCTGCGGGCGACCGGCATCCCGGTCGAGTACGGCAAGCGACTGGTATCGGCGGAGGACACCGGCACGGGTACCGGCACCGGCATCACCGCGCACTTCGCCGACGGCAGCAGCGCGACCGGGGATCTGCTGATCGGCGCGGACGGCACGCGCTCGGTCGTGCGGTCGCTGATCGACCCGGCGGCGCCCGGACCGCAGTACACCGGCCTGCTGGGGGTGGGCGGGTTCAGCACCCACGAGGCGGCCGGACGGCGGGCCGACTCCATGTATTTCGCCAACGGCAGGCAGGCGTTCTTCGGATACTGGCCGCTGGCGGGCGGCGGCACCGCCTGGTTCAGCAACATCCCGCAGCCGGAGCAGCTGACGACGGCCCAGGTCCGGGAGGTTCCCCAGGCCGAGTGGCTGCGGAGGGTGCGCGAGCTGCACGCCGAGGACCTACCGGCCCGGGACATCCTGCGGAAGACCGCGGCCGAGAAGATCGAGTGCTATCCGAGGCTGGAGATCATGCCGTCCCTCCCGCACTGGCACCGGGGCCGGATGGCCCTGGTCGGCGACTCCGCGCACGCGCCGTCCAACAGCTCGGGACAGGGCGTCTCACTGGCGGTCGAGAGCGCGGTCGAACTGGCCCGCTGCCTGCGCGACCTGCCGGACCTGGCGACTGCCTTCGCCACCTACGAACAGCGGCGCCGCCCGCGCGTCGAGAAGATCGCGGCCGACGCCGCCAAGACCAACAACCAGAAGGCGGCGGGACCCGTGGCCAGGACGCTGTTCCGTCTGATGGCACCACTCGCGACGAAGACCTTCATGCGGCCGGAGAAGATGCTGGGGCCGGTGCACGGCTACCGCATCGACTGGGAGGAGACGGCGGCGGCTTGACGGAGGACGTGCAACCTTTTCGAGCCGGACGGGGTGAGTAGGGCGGAGAGGGGCCCCTCCTGCACTGACGAACCCAGGCCGAGAAGGAGCATGATGTCCCTGAGTAAGATCCTTTCGATCGCCGCGCTGTCCACGGTGGCCGTGCTGACGCCGGTGGTGGCGACCGCCGCCGCGCCGACCTCCGCGACGACGACCGCGCCCGTCGCGTTTGCCGCGTCCGGCAAGGCGGCCCCGATCGCCCGGTCGGTGGCCGCCGTCGCCAGGACCGCCGCGGCCGTCGACCACCAAGCCGCCGCCACCGCCGGCGCCACCACCGCCCCCAAGGCCCCGCCCGTCACCGTCGTACGTTCCGGTCAGCGCCTCGACATCGGGCACGGTGCCTGGATGACCCTCAGCCCCACCGAGCGCTGCCTGAACGACGGTTCCGACCACGCCGTGACCGTGTGCACGGACGTCACAAACGGCAACCAGGCCCCCGACTCGGTCAGCCTGCGCAGCTCCGGCGACCGGACCCGCACGCTCTACTCGCCCCTCTACATCGGTTCGGGGGACGCGGCCCGCATGACGGTCGAGGCGGGCCACCGGACGTACCAGGTCCACGTCGTCACACTCGCCGGTCACCCCGGCTACGCCGCAGGCTACGTCTGGGGCACGCCGACACACCAGTCGCCCACCGGCGGCCCGAGCAAGGTCAAGGTCACCGTCTACGACGCCTCCGGCGGCGTGCTCGCCCGGCTCTGAGGACCTGAGGCACCAAGGGCCTGAGGAACTAACGACCTCAGGACCTGAGGACCTGAGGACCTGAGGACCTGACATACGCGCATACGCGGTTCCGGCCCGGAGGCACCCAGCCTCCGGGCCGTGAGGAGAGAGGTGGGAGGGGCAAGTGGTCGACGACCGCACGGACTTCGAGTCCTACGCGGCGGCGAGCTGGACCAGGCTGCTGCGTACAGCCTTTCTGCTCACGGGGGATCACCACGAGGCGGAGGACCTGGTCCAGGGCACCCTGGTCAAGGTCTACCTGGGGTGGTCCCGGATCCGACGCATGGACGTGCCCGACGCGTACGTCCGTCGCGCGCTGATCAACAACAACCTGAGCCGCCACCGCAAGCGACGCGTCGTGCAGTTGCTGACCCCCGTCCTCCCCGAACGCGTCGGTGAGAGCGGCCACGGTCGCGGCCCCGATCACGAGGAACGTTCCCTGCTCATGGAAGCCCTGGCCACCCTGCCGCCCCGCCAGCGCGCGGTCGTCGTGCTGCGCTACTGGGAGGACTTCAGCGAGCGCCAGGTCGCGGAGATCCTGGACTGCTCCCCGGGGAACGTGAAGAGCCAGGCCAGCCGTGGGCTGAGAAAACTACGTGACCATCCGGCTCTGGCCGAATACGCCGCCGCCGACGGTACGCCAACGAGGAGGTGACCCACGATGAGTACGCAAGAGCCGACGTCCGGCACCACGGCCCACGGCCCGGACGCCAGCGATGAGACCACGGGAGCCGAGGACACCGAGGAGCGCGTGCGGCGGGCGCTGCGCGACGCCGCGCTGAACATGAAGCCCTCCCCCTGGCCCGCTTCCGCCGTCCGGGAAGCGGGCGACCGCGTCCGGCGCAGGCGGCGCCTGGCCGTCTCCGTGCCGCTGACCGCGGCGGTGGCCGTCGCGGTCGTGGTGACCGGCGTACGGATGGAAGCCTCGGAACTGCCTGCCGACAGGACACTTCCCGCGGCATCCGTCCCGCCTTTCCCTTCCCGCTCCCCCGCCCCCTCTGCCTCGACTCGTGTCTCGCCGCCACCCACACCTGTGGTGGCCAAGTCCGGCGAGCGCGTCGAGATCGGGCACGGCCGCTGGATGACACTCACCGCCGACCAGGTGTGTCTGGGCCAGACGCAGACACAAGGACAGGGGCAGGGACAGGGCGGCACCCCACTGTGCAAGTTCACAGCCAACGGCAACCAAGCCACCGGCACGGTGAGCGACCAGACGGACGGCGACGCCTCGCGCACCCTCTACCGACCGCTCTACATCGGCCCCGGAACCCCCGCCCACATCACCGTCGAGTGGGCGGGCAAGGAACACGCCGCCCAGATCGTGACACTGCCGGGCCACCCGGGCTACGCGACCGCCTACCTGTGGGGTCCGCCCGCCTCTACGGCGACCGCCGACCGCGTGAAGATCACGGTCTACGACGCGCAGGGCCACGTACTGGCGTCCCTGGCGCCCCCGGGCTCCTGACGTTCGCACCGGTCCGCGGGGGAACCGGGCGATCGAGGCACAGCACCACCAGCGCGATCAACTTGAAGCCCCGTGTCCACAGCGGACCGGCATCACCATGGGTCGCGTCCGTGGAATCTCCGAAGCCGTCCCCCGTTCCACCGACGTCGTAGAAGTCTCAGCCGTCTCCCGGTCCGGCGGCTCCAGCGGACTGACCTGGACGTCGCGGTCGTGACCGACGGCCGACAGCGACGGTCCCGGCGGACGATGTTCGGCACTTCCTCGCCGAGCAGCCGCGGTGACAGTCGACATACGCATGGCGGTAGCCGGACGCTGGGCACGTGGCCGGAAGGCGGACGGCACCTGCCTGCGTAGCCTCATAGAGTCCTCTCCATGCAGTCCTCCAGACCCGGATATCTCGCGGCGAGCGCCCTGTTGCTGGGTGCCGCCCTGACCCTGACCGGCTGCGGCACGCAGCACGTCGGCCCCGGGGCGGGCGGCCCGTCCCCGACGGTCACCCGCTCCTCCACCGGTCCCTCCGGCCCGGCCGGCCCCGCGCGGGGCAACGTGGAACCCGATTCTCACGACGGAGCCCCGCACTATCACGAGAACAACGGCTTCAAGACGCCCAAGAAGATGTCTCCGGCCGACGAGAAGCTCGCCCAGCGGGAAGCCGACCGCATCAGGCCCGTCGTCGCGCGCCTGTGGAAGGCCAAGGTCTGGGACCCGAAGCACGTACGGGCAGCGCTGTTGCGGCTCGGCTACCGCGACGAGGGTCCGGACAGCGACGAGGGCCGTGGTTCGCTCTTCGTGAAGGAGATGGACATGCGGCTCGGACTCACCGACGACCACCCCGTCAGGCCCGAAGGCTCCCGCATCGCCCTGCGCGTGCGGGACGACGCCTGCGTCACCGCGTTCACCCAGCCGTCCAACTACCAGGTGTCGGTCAACGGCCGCTTCCTGGAGACCGGCTGCTTCGAGCCACTCGGGGGCCACTGACCATTCCGTGAACTGCCGCTTCATCCCGCCCGACGGCAGTCGTCGTCCGAAGAGAGTTCGCCCCTGCGCAGGTATCCGGTCACTGCTGTGTTCTACGCTGCCGCCCGTGATTCGCGCGGTGGTGTTCGACGTCGGTGAGTGCCTGGTGGACGAGACCCGTGAGTACGGGACATGGGCGGACTGGCTGGGGGTGCCGCGGCACACGTTCGCGGCGATGTTCGGGGCGGTCATCACGCAGGGGCGGGACTACCGCGAGACGTTCCAGGTCTTCCGGCCGGGGTTCGATCTGACCGAGGAGCGGGAGAAGCGGGCCGAGGCCGGGCAACCCGAGTGGTTCGGTGAGGACGATCTGTACGCCGATGTGCGGCCCGCGCTGGAGGCGCTTCGCCGGGACGGGCTCTGGGTGGGGATCGCGGGGAACCAGACCGTACGCGCCGGTGGGCTGCTGCGCGGGCTCGATCTGCCTGCCGACATGATCGCCACCAGTGACGACTGGGGCGCGTCGAAGCCGGATGTGGCGTTCTTCGAGCACGTCATCGAGGCGACTCCGGCGGAGGCCGGGGAGATTCTGTATGTGGGTGACCGGCTGGACAACGACATCCGGCCCGCGGCGCAGGCCGGACTACTGACGGCGCTGGTCCGGCGTGGCCCCTGGGGGACCATCCAGCAGCACGAGCCCGACGCGGACGCCATCACGACGATGCGGATCGGCTCGCTGGCCGAACCGCCGGAGGAGGTCGCGAAGTTCAACGCCGGGGAGCGCTGACCGTGGTGACCCGGCGGCCATGGGATCCACGGTCACCCACGGGCACCCACGGGCACCCACGGGCACCCACAGGCATCCGCGGCCCCCACGGGCACCCACGTTCATCCGCGGCGCCCCCCGGCATCCGCGGCGCCACGCGATCAGGCGGCGCCGAACTCCCCCTGCCTGACCCCCGCCACGAAGGACGAGAACGCGCCCGCCCCCAGGTCCAGGACCGGCCCGGCCGGGTGCTTGGAGTCGCGGACGGGGACCACGCCGCGCGTGGCGGCGAGGTTCGCGGCGACCTCGACGCAGTTGCCGCCGTTGTTGCTGTAGGAGGACGTGAACCAGCGGGGGGAGTCGGTCGTCACGGGATGCCCTTTCGTACCTCATCGATCATGGCCGCAGACGCCGCCTGCGACAGTGCTTCGGCCTGTAGTTGATGGTAGGCCGCCAGCAGGGGAAGCACGGCTGCGGAGTCTCTTTCCAGATGTCCTCGCAGCTGGGACTCCGCGTACGCGACCACGGACAGGTCCGACAGCGTCAGCAGGTTCATCGGGAGGTCGAACGGCCGACGTTCCCCTATGTCGTACGGGGCGATCTGGAGCACGGTGTTCGGCAGTTCGGCGAACTCGGCCAGCCGGTCCAGTTGAGCGCGCATGACCTCGGGGCCGCCGACCTGCCTGCGCACGCAGCTCTCGTCCATCACCACCAGCATCATCGGTGGCCGGGAACGCACCAGGGCCGCCTGTCGCTCCGCCAGGAACGCGACGCGTTCATCCGCGTGTTCGGAGGTGATGGAACCCCGCCGCGCGGCACTGTCCGCCAACACCTGTGCGTACGCGGGTGTCTGGAGCAGACCCGGGACGATCCCGATCTCGTACAGCCGGATCTCCGCCGCCCGCCCCTCGTACTTGACGTACTCCGGGAAGCCCTCAAGCAGGTGGCCGTGTTTGATCTCGCGGTACTCGCTCTCGAACGAGTTCGCACCCTCTGCCCCGAAAGCGCGGTCAAGTCCGCGCGCGAAGCGGAGGGTTGGAGGCTTCCGACCATTTTCGACGGCCGAAACATGCACGCTGGAATATTCCGTGCGTGCGGCAACGTCTTCCTGAGTCCAGCCACGAGACTCCCGCATGCTGCGTAAGCGCGCACCGAAGGCCGCCTCGGGGGACGCGTCCGGGTTCAACTCGTTCTTGTTCACGGCTCGTTCGGCTACCTTCCGTCCCGCACCGACACGTTGAAGGAGCTTCGACTGTAGGCCACGATCGATCCGCTGGGTAGTGGAAGCACTACGGAGAGGAGCCGTCATGCCTGCACCCCTTCCAGTTCCAGAGCCACTTCCAGTTCCAGAGCCACGCGCCCTGGTGCTGGACACCCGGCTCGACCAAGTGGGCGTGTTCTGCGGCGAGTGGAACGGCACGTGGTTCCTGCGGCCCCTGACCGGGGGCAAGGAGTGGGAGGCCAGCCCCGACGACGTGCGGCCGGCCGACCCCGGACAGCGCCTGCACGCCGAGACCGCCCGCGCGAACGCGCGAAGCCGGGGTGAGGTGCTGTGAGCGATCCCGCGAGCCGTACGACACCCCGCACCTTCGGGTTCGTCAACTGGACGCTGCGTCCTGACCTCGACGACGACGCACCGCCGACACTCCACTCGTTCCGGTGCCTCACGCTGACCGAGAACGACACCGCGTGCGCGGCGGCGTCGGAACCGAGTGCCGACCCGGCCGAGCAACAGTCGTGGGCCTTCGACCACATGCGCAGAAACCCCGAGCACACCAGCTACGCCGAGGTGATCGAGCGACCGTGGGTCATGTGGCGGCACCAGGGTCCGGCATGAGCAGGTCCGGCGGAACGGGACCCGCGGAACAGGACCGGTCGAAGAAGGCCGACAGAAGAAGACCCGCAGACGAAGACCGGCAAGCGGAACCATCGTGCGTCTGCCAGACTGCGCGCGTGATCGTCAGACTCGCGCAGGGGCAGGACCTGCCTGGCATTCTCGGCCTGGCGGCGCAGGTCGAGCACTGGTTCGGCCCGATGGGGCTATACGCCGGTGGCGCCGTCGATTCGTTCCCGCAGCAGGTCCGCGTGGCCGTTGTGGCGGGCGTACTCCTCGATCATGTGGACGTAGATCCAGCGGAGGTTGACGTCCTGCTTCATGAAGCGGCCCGTGTCGGTGAGCGGGCGGTCGGCGCAGTGTTCACGGGCGCGGGCGATCTCCTCCCGCCAGGTCGAGAGGGCGTCCCCCAGTGTGGCGCCCTCGGCCAGGTCGAAGCCGCCGGAGGGGCCGTGCGGGTCGGCCTGCGGGTCGTGGATGGGTGGGGCCTGTTCTCCGGCCAGGACGCGGCGGAACCAGTACCGCTCCACTTCCGCCATGTGCTGGACGAGGCCGGTCAGGGTGAACTCCGACGGTGGCACGGACGCGACGGCGGCCCGCTCGTCGTCCAGGCCCTCGCACTTCATGGCGAGGGTGGCGCGGTGAAAATCGAGCCAGCCTTCGAGCGTGGCGCGCTCATCGGCGTTCAGGGGCGGCATGGGGCGGTTGACGGAAGTCATCCGCCGATTATGCCCAGCGGCCGTGGGAAGCGTCGTGCCGCTGGAGGGACTACCGACCGGTCTGACCGGTCTGACCTCCCTGACCCCTCCGATCGCTCTGGAGAACGGCGAACAACGCGTCCACCGGGTCCAGGAACATCGCGAAGCGGCCGATGCCCGGCGCGTTCGTGGGGGGAATCAGCGTGGCAGCGCCGTCGTCGACGGCCTTGGTGGCGGCCGCGTCGCAGTCGGCCACCTCGAAGTACGGGTGCCACTCCGGGGTCGAGCCCGCCTCCAGGTTCACCGGCAGGAGCTGCATCAGGCCGCCGTGCTCGGTACCCGGGCCGCCGCCGGAGGGGCGCAGCAGCGCGTAGGTGAGCCCCTCCCCCATCTCCTTGTCGTCCATCTGCCAGGAGAAGACGGCCCGGTAGAAGTCCTTCGCCGCCTTGGCGTCCGTGGTGTAGAGCTCGGTCCAGGCGAGGCTCCCGGGTACGGCGACGGCCTCCAGACCGCCCGTCTCCTTGGGCTGCCAGACGGCGAACTCGGCTCCGGTCGGGTCGGTGAAGGCGGCCATGCGGCCGTGCGAGAAGACGTCCTTCGGTGCCACGCGGACTCGGCCGCCCGCCGATTCCACCGCCTTGGCGGTCGCGTCGGCGTCCGCGGTGTGGAAGTAGACCGTCCAGGCGGGGCGCGCCCCCTTGTCGAGCGGGCCGAGCCCGGCGACCGTCTTGCCGTCGCTCGTGAAGAAGCCGTACCCGCCGCCTTCCGGTCCGGCCGACCGGAACTCCCAGCCCAGGACGGCCGCGTAGAAGGTGCGGCTGGTCTCCAGGTCGGGGCTGCCGAGGTCGAGCCAGTTCGGTGCGCCGGGCACGTACGTCGTCGTCAGCATGAGAACCACGGTAATGACGATCCGCGCGGTCCGCTCAGCGAGCCGGGCCGACCAGGCCCTGCGTGCCGCAGGACAGCCCGACCGGCGGCTACTTCGACCGGAGCGGGCCGATGCCGTGGAGAGCCGAGGGGCCTGCCCCGGACCTCGGGACCGGACCCGCCCCGTGAGCCTTGGGACCGGGCCCGCCCCGGTGAGCCGGGAGATCGGCCCCGGTGAGCCGAGGTCAGCCCCGATGAGTCGGGGTCGGCACCACGTCCGTCAGGTCCACCGCCTTGCGCAGCGTCTTCGCCATCCGCGTGGCGTTCCCGACGGACCACACGTGGACGAAGAACAGGCGCGGCTCGTCGCGCAGGTTGTGGTGGTGGAGCTCGACCAGGTGGAGGCCGCCGCGGCGCAGGGCGCTCAGCACTCCCTGGACCTCGTCGGCGACCATGACCAGGTCGCCGTGGAGCGCCGCACGGCCACCGCCCAGCGGCTGGAAGACGAACGCCGAGGTCGAGCCGAGCCCCGGCGGCAGTACGCGCGGCCCGTCCAGAATGGTCTCGCGGCGCCGGAAGACGTATTTGCGTACGGTGCCGACGTTGTCGCCCTCGCAGCCGAACGCGGCGTCCATCGCCTTGGCGTCGAGGTCGATGTGGTGCCGGACGGCCGGGGGCGGGCCCGGCGTTCCGGTGACGTCGAGGGCCTTGCGCATGCTGTGGGCGAGGGCTTCGGCGTCCTGGTCGGTGCCGTGCACGTGCATCCACCAGACGTCCGGGGTGTGGGCGAGCAGATGCTTGTGGATCGCGGCCTGTTCGATCCCGGCCGCCTGGAACCTGTCGGAGATCGGCTGCAACTCGTCCTCGGTGACCAACAGGTCGCCCATGACGAGCACGGTGTCGTCGGAGTAGCGCACGAAGGCCATGTGCGAGCCGAGCGCGAGGTCCGGTGTGATGCGGACCCCGTACGAGTGGACGCGCAGGTCGTTGCGGGGGAACGCGGTGTGGTAGGCGAGGTTGCCGCCCAGCATGTTGCCGGGCCGGCCGAACGCCTTGGCGACCCCGGCCCAGTCCGACTGGTCCGTCGGCACGGGGCGCGCGAGCCCGTCCGCATCCGAGCCCGTAGCGGCCCCGGCGCTCGCACCTCCGCCCGCGTACGTGCCCGTGTACGCGTCGGCGTACGCAGACGGGCCCGGCGGGCCTCCGTGCGCCGGGGCGGCGGCCGCGGCCCCGGCCGCCATCCCGGTCAGCGCCGGGGTCAGCGCCGCCGCCTTGAGCAGCCTGCGTCGGGCCAGGTGCGTGTCTCTTGCGGTTTGCGGGCTCATCTGCCGAACTGTGGTACAGCGCGGCGGCCGGGAGGCGGCGCGGCGGGTCCCGGGCCCGGCGATCCACTCGCACGGGGGACGTGCGCCATACGGATGGGGGCACGGCGGGACCCGCTGGATGCGGAGGACGGACGGCTGCCCCACGGTGGGGAGGGTGACAGCACCCACCACCGCCGCGTGCCCCTTCGACTTCAACCAGGCCCTGGAGTTCGACCCGACGATGGCCGAACTGGCCGCGCGGGGCCCCGTCACCCGGATCCGGCTGCCCTACGGCGAGGCCGAGGCGTGGCTGGTCACCAGCTACGACGGCGTACGCCGGGTGACCACCGACGCACGGTTCAGCCGGGCGGCCATCGTGGGCCGCGACTACCCGCGCCTGACGCCGGAGCCCATCGTCTCCCCCGAGTCGATCAACGTGCTCGACCCGCCCCGCAGCAACCGGATGCGGCACGTCGCCTCGCAGGCGTTCACCCGGCAGCGGGTCGAGCGGATGCGCCCGGCCATCGACCGGGTCGTCGCCGAACTCCTCGACGAGATGGCCTCGCACGGCCCGCCCGCCGACCTCGTACGGCACCTGTCGGACCCGCTGCCCATGCACGCCATCTCGGAACTGCTCGGCGTACCCGCGGCCGACCGGGCGGAGCTGCGCGGGTACACGACGCGGATGCTCAACACGTCCGCCGCGAAACGGGACCAGGCCGCCGAGGCGAAGGCGCGGCTGCGGTCCTACTTCGCCGACCTGATCGCCGAGCGGCGGCGCGCGCCCGGCGACGACCTGCTCAGCACCATGGCCGCGGAGCGGACCCCGGACGGTGACCCGTTCCTGAACGACGACGAGCTCTCCGTCCTCGCGGTCACCCTCATCCTCAGCGGCAACGACACCGCCACCTGCCAGATCAGCAACATCACGTACACGCTGCTCACCCGCCCCGACCTCCTGGCGGCGCTCACCCGGGCCCCGGAGCGGCTGCCGCGGGCCCTCGACGAGCTGTTGCGCCACATCCCGTTCCGCAAGGGCGTGGGCATCCCCCGGATCGCCCTGGAGGACGTGGAGCTGGAGGGCACGCTGATCCGCGAGGGCGACTACGTCCACGTCTCCTACCTCACCGCCAACCGCGACCCGGCGGCCTTCGCCGAACCGGACGAGGTCGACCTGGACCGCGCCTCCCCCTCCCACATGACGTTCGGCTGGGGCGGCCACCACTGCGTCGCCTCACGGCTCGCCTCCGCCGAACTCGCCGGCGCGATCGGCTCGTTGCTCACCCGCTTCCCCGGGCTGCGGCTCGCCGTGCCGCCCGAGGAGATCCGCTGGGACACGGAGACGATCCGCCGTTTCCCGATCGCGTTGCCGGTCGCCTGGTAGCAAGGGGCAGGGGAGAGTCGTAGCTGGGGCGAAGGTGGGTCGTAGGCGGTCGCAGGCAGGTCGTAGGCGGCTCGTAGGCGGCTCGCAGGCAGTTGGGCAGCCCGCCCACGTCCGGGCGTTGACGGCGTCGGCGGAACCGACCTCCCCCACCGCCTCGGCGAACGCGCCGCACCAGCGCATCACGTCCTCGATGTCCGCCTCGCCCAGGAGCCCGGACCGCCCCTCCGGCGGCGGCCGCGGCGGAGTGAGCGTGCCCAGGCGGTACAGGCGCAGCCGCGTGTCACGGATACGCGGCGTCGCGCCCGTGTGCCGCTGCCACGCCTCGGCGAACGCGCGGGCGGTGTCGTGGTCCGCGCCGACGGAGGGCGGCGCGTGTCCCAGGTCGGACAGGCGGGCGGCGGGGGTGTCGGCCTGGCCGGGGGTGAGCGGCGTGAGCCCGAGGCCGCGCGGCGGTAGCCAGTAGAAGACCGCCTGAGCCGCTCCCGCCCGTTCGAGGGCCCCGAAGAGCGGCGTGCCGAGACCGAACGCGCCCGCCCCGCGCGCCCGCAGCCGGGCAGCCCAGGTGAGCGGCATGACGTGCGACCCCGGCCGGGAGCGCAGGAACTCCCCCGCTCGGCCGAGGAATTCGTCCACGCCTTGGGTCAGACACCAGCCGTCGGGGCGCATCGGCTCATGGTCCCGCGCCGCGCCGGACACCGGAAGACGCCGCGACATCCGTTCGCCGGGCACGAGCCGGACACCGCCATCGATTACTTGCGTAACTGAGTTCAAAAATTGACGATCATTCGTCGATGTATTGCCCTCGTCTCTTCTCGCCGTTACCTTCCAGTTGCATCGCCGTCACACTGGCCGAAACACGATCACCGTCAACTCCCGGCGTGTGACGGCTTCCTCGCACCCGCGACGAATGGACCGCAACGTGCCGAAGACCGACCACATGTCCGACCGGCCACCGAGGCGCCGGCGCGGCGCCGCCGCCGTCGGCTCCGCTCTCCTCCTGGCGGCCGGGGCGCTGGTGGCGATGGGGGCGCAGGCCGCGCCCGCCGCCACGGCCCCGGGCTCCACCGCCTCGACCGCCTCGACCGCCTCCGCCGCCGCCGCCGACACCGTGACCGGGGGCAGCGGTGCCGGGCTGCCGTACTCCGAGGTGCAGGCGGAGGACGCCGACACCGACGGGACGGAGATCGGGCCGAGCTACACGCAGGGCAAGCTCGCCGACGAGGCCTCGTACCGGAAGGCCGTGACGCTCAAGGGCAGCGGGCAGTACGTGACGTTCACGACGCCCGTCGCGACCAACTCCATCGACATCCGGTACAGCATTCCGGACAGCTCGGACGGGTCCGCCTACACCGCGCCGCTCCACCTCTCCATCGACGGCGCCCAGCAGAGCGATCTCCAACTGACCAACGCCTACAGCTGGTTCTACGGCAGCTACCCGTTCACCAACACGCCCGGCGGCAACCCGCACCACTTCTTCGACGAGGTGCACCGGCTGCTGCCCACCACCTATCCGAAGGGCACCACCTTCAAGCTGGCCGTCCCCGCGAGCGGGGCCGCGTCCTCGTACACGATCGACCTGGCCGACTTCGAGCAGGTCGCCGCGCCCGCCACCCAGCCGTCCGGCTCGGTCTCCGTCGTCGACAAGGGCGCCGATCCGACCGGGAAGAGCGACTCGACCGCCGCGTTCAACGCCGCGATCAGCGCGGCCGGTCCGGGCGGCACCGTCTGGATACCGAAGGGCACCTTCAAGGTTCCCGGGCACATCGCCGTGAACGACGTGACGGTCGCGGGCGCGGGCATGTGGTACTCGACCGTGACCGGCGCCGCCCCCGGGTTCTACGGGAACTCCGCCCCGAACCCCAGCACCAAGGTCCACCTCAAGAACTTCGCGATCTCCGGCGACGTACGGGAACGCAACGACAACGCCCAGGTCAACGGCGTCGGCGGCGCCATGAGCGACTCCACCGTCGACCATCTGTGGATCGAGCACATGAAGGTCGGCGCCTGGATGGACGGGCCGATGGACGGCCTGACGTTCAGCGGCATGCGCATCCGTGACACCACCGCCGACGGCATCAACTTCCATGGCGGCGTGACCCATTCGAAGGTCACCGGCAGCGACATCCGCAACACCGGCGACGACGGCATCGCCACCTGGGCCGACTCCAGCATCGGCGCGGACTCCGACGACACCATCTCCGACAACACCGTGCAGCTGCAGATGCTCGCCAACGGCATCGCGCTCTACGGCGGCCACGACAACACCGTCTCCGGCAACCTGGTGCGCGACACCGGCATCACGCAGGGCGGCGGCATCCACGTCGGGCAGCGGTTCACCTCCACGCCGGTCGGGCGGACGACGATCTCCGGCAACACGATCGTGCGGGCCGGAAGCCTCGACCCGCACTGGAACTTCGGCGTCGGCGCGCTCTGGTTCGACGCCAGCCAGGGCGCGATCAACGGCCCCGTCGATGTCTCCAACACCCTCATCCAGCAGAGCCCGTACGAGGCCGTGCAGTGGGTCGAGGGGACGGTGAGCGGCGTCTCGCTCAAGGACGTGAAGATCGACGGGACGGGGACGTTCGCCCTGCAGGAGCAGACCGGCGGCGCCGCGACGCTCAGCAACGTCACCGCCACCGGCGTCAACGGCCCGGCCCCCGTCTACAGCTGCGAGGGCGGCAACTTCAAGGTCACCGACGGCGGCGGCAACTCCGGCATCGGCGGCACCCCGTACTGCGGCGGCTGGCCCGACCCGGTCTACCCGCCCTACCCTGGCGGCACCTCCACCCCGCCGGCCCAGGTGAGCGTCGCGCCCGGATCGCTCGACTTCGGCGACGTGAAGACCGGTTCGACGAGCTCCGCCAAGACCGTGACCGTGTCCAACCCGACCGACGCGGCCGTCGCCGTCGGGACCGTCGCCGCGAGCGGTGACTTCGCGCAGACCAACACCTGCGGCTCGTCCGTGGCCGCGGGCGGCTCCTGCGCCGTGAAGGTCACCTTCTCGCCGACCGCCACGGGCGCGCGTACGGGCACGCTGACCGTGCCGGTCGCGGGCAGCGACCACACCGTGAGCCTGTCCGGGAACGGGGTCAGCGCCACCACGAACCTCGCGGCGGGCCGCCCGGCGACGGCGTCGTCGAGCAAGTACCCGTACACGGCGGGCAACATCACCGACTCCGACGCGTCCACGTACTGGGAGAGCACCAACGGGTCGTTCCCGCAGTGGGCGCAGGTCGACCTCGGGGCGAACCACAGCGTCGGCAAGGTCGTGCTGCGGCTGCCGCCGTCGACCGCCTGGAACACGCGGACCGAGACGCTGTCCGTGCTCGGCTCGACCGACGGCTCCACCTTCTCGACGCTGCTGCCGTCGGCCGGCCACACCTTCGACCCGGCGGCGAACAACAACACCGTCACGCTCACCTTCCCGGCCGCCACCGCCCGGTACGTGCGCATCCACATCACCGCCAACACCGGCTGGAACGCGGGGCAGTTGTCCGATCTCGCGGTGTACTCCGCGTCCTGAGCGCAAGGAATTGCGCGCTTTCATCACACCGTTTCGTACGTCTCGTCCAGACAGGAGTTTTGTGATCATGTCCAGAGACAGGGCCAGAGACAGGTCCAGAGGCCGAACCAGGGGCAGGGGCAGGGCCAGGGCCGGAGCCGGAGCCGGAGCCGGAATCAAGTGGCAGGGCACCGCCGCGGCCACCGCCACCGCCACACTGACCGTCGCCGCCCTCGCGGCGTTCGGACTGCCCGCGGCCGCCGCACCGCACGCGGCGACCGCGACCTCGCACACCGACCTCGCCCACGGCCACAAGCGCACCGCCTCGGCCCACTGGGTCCAGACCGACCTCGGCGCCACCCGGCGCGTCACCGAGGCCGTGCTCCGGCTGCCCGGCTCCGGCCACGACGCCAAGCGGCTGCTGCGCGTCCAGGGCAGCACCGACGGCCACGACTTCACCGACCTGACCGCCCCGAAGGTCTACCGCTTCACCGACGCCACCCACCACCGCGCCGTCATCCCGCTCGGCGGCATCACCACCGCCCGGTACATACGCGTGCGGACGAAGACCGGCGCCGCCGCTCCCCTCCGCCTCTCCGTGTACGGTCCGGCCAAGGGCGACAACCAGCCGCCCACCGCCCCCACCGGCATCCGCCTCCGCGGCAAGGCCATCACCTGGAAGGCCGCGCACGACAACAAGTCCGTGACCGCGTACGACGTCTACGCGAACGGGAAGTTGCGCACCAGCCTCCCCGCCTCCACCCGCACGTACACGGACACCGCCGCGACGCGCGCCAAGACCACCTACGTGGTGCGCGCCCGTGACGCGGCGGGCAATCAGTCCCCCGACAGCAAGCCGCTCACCCAGAGCGCGCACCGCACGATCACACCGGCCGCGGCCACGTCCGCGTCACCGTC
Source organism: Streptomyces beihaiensis (assembly GCF_026274175.1). Classification (GTDB taxonomy): domain Bacteria; phylum Actinomycetota; class Actinomycetes; order Streptomycetales; family Streptomycetaceae; genus Streptomyces; species Streptomyces beihaiensis. The sequence goes on along the minus strand of NZ_JAPHNL010000222.1, from coordinate 8,079 downwards.
CGCGACCACGGCGGACACGGACACCAACCTCGCCCTCGGCAAGGACATCACCGCCTCGTCCGTCCAGCAGAACTACGTGGCCAAGAACGCGGTCGACGGCGACACCGGCACCTACTGGGAAGGCGCCCCCGGCACCTACCCCAACACCCTCACCGTCCACCTCGGCGCCGACGCCGACACCAGCGCCGTCGTCCTCAAACTCAACCCCGACAGCGCCTGGGCCAAGCGGACCCAGCACATCGAAGTCCTCGGCCGCGCACAAGGCACCACCACCTACACCACCCTCGTCGCCGCCAAGGACTACACCTTCGACCCCGCCAACGGCTCCAACACCGTCACCATCCCGGTGACCGCCCGCGTCGCCGACGTACAACTCACATTCACCGCCAACTCCGGCGCCACCGGCGGCCAAGTCGCCGAGTTCCAGGTCCTCGGCACCCCGGTGTCCGGCACTGGCTCAGGTTCCGGATCCGGATCCGGCTCGGGCTCCGGCACCGGTACGGGCACCAACCTCGCCCTCGACAAGGACATCAGCGCGTCCTCCGTCCAGCAGAACTACGTCGCGAAGAACGCGGTCGACGGCGACACCGGCACCTACTGGGAAGGCGCCCCCGGCACCTACCCCAACACCCTCACCGTCCACCTCGGCGCCGACGCCGACACCAGCGCCGTCGTCCTCAAACTCAACCCCGACAGCGCCTGGGCCAAGCGGACCCAGCACATCGAAGTCCTCGGCCGCGCACAAGGCACCACCACCTACACCACCCTCGTCGCCGCCAAGGACTACACCTTCGACCCCGCCAACGGCTCCAACACCGTCACCATCCCGGTGACCGCCCGCGTCGCCGACGTACAACTCACATTCACCGCCAACTCCGGCGCCACCGGCGGCCAGGCCGCCGAGTTCGAGGTGATCGGCACCCCGGCGCCCAACCCCGACCTACAGGTCAGCAGCATCACCACCGCGCCGCAGAACCCCAGCGAGTCCGACGACATCACCCTGTCGGCCACGGTCCGCAACAGCGGATCCGCCGCCTCCGGCGCCACCGGCCTCGCCTTCAAGCTCGGCGACAACAAGGTGGGCACGGCCGACGTGGGGGCGCTCGACGCGGGCGCGTCCACGACGGTCAGCGCGAAGATCGGCACGCTGAGCGCGGGCAGCTACCCCGTCAGCGCCACCGTCGACCCGGACAACAAGGTCATCGAGACCAACGAGGGCAACAACACCTACACCGGCCCGGACGACCTGGTCGTCAAGCCGGTCGACAGCTCCGACCTGGTCGCGTCCCCGGCGAGCTGGTCGCCGAGCGCGCCGTCCGCCGGTGACGACGTCACCTTCTCCGTCGCCCTCAAGAACCAGGGCACCATCTCCACGGCCTCCGGCAGCCACGCGATCACGACGACCGTCACCGACTCCGGCGGCACCGTCGTCAAGAAGTTCACCGGCTCGTACGACGGGGTCATCGCGGCCGGTGACACCACCAGCCCCGTCAAGATGGGGAGCTGGACCGCCGCGAACGGCAAGTACACCGTGAAGACGGTCATCGCCGACGACGCCAACGAGGTGTCGGCCAAGCGGGCCAACAACACCAGCACCAAGCCGCTGTTCGTCGGGCGCGGCGCCAACATGCCGTACCAGACGTACGAGGCCGAGGACGGCGTCCTCGCGGGCGGCGCCAAGGTCGTCGGCCCCAACCGCACCATCGGCGACCTGGCCGGTGAGGCGTCCGGCCGCAAGGCCGTCACCCTCGACGACACCGGCGCGTCGGTGTCGTTCACGACCAAGGATGACGCCAACACGCTGGTCACCCGGTTCTCCATGCCGGACGCGGCCGGCGGCGGTGGCACCAGCGACACCCTCGACATCTACGTCGACGGCACCTTCCTCAAGGCGATCGACCTCACCTCGAAGTACGCCTGGCTGTACGGGTCGGAGTCGGGCCCGAGCAACTCGCCCGGCGCCGGGCCCGCCCGGCACATCTACGACGAGGCGCACATCGCCCTGGGCCGCACCGTGCCCAAGGGCAGCACGATCACCCTGAAGAAGGACGCGGCCAACGGCTCCCGGTACGCCATCGACTTCATCAGCCTCGAACAGGCCACCCAGCTCCCCAACCCGGACCCCGCCTCGTACGTCGAACCGGCCGGGTTCACCCAGCAGGACGTGCAAAGCGCCCTCGACAAGGTCCGTACGGACACCACCGGCAAGCTCGTCGGCGTCTACCTGCCCGCCGGTGACTACGAGACCACCGGCAAGTTCCAGGTCTACGGCAAGGCGATCACCATCACCGGCGCCGGGCCCTGGTTCACCCGCTTCCACACCCCGGCCTCGCAGACGAACACGGACGCCGGGTTCCGCGCCGACAGCACCGCCAACGGCTCGACGTTCTCGAACTTCGCCTTCTTCGGGAACTACGTCCAGCGCATCGACGGCCCCGGCAAGGTCTTCGACTTCTCCAACGTCGCCCACATGACCATCGACAACGTGTGGAACGAGCACACGGTCTGCCTGTACTGGGGCACCAACACCGACAACATCACCATCGAGAACTCCCGCATCCGCGACACCTTCGCGGACGGCGTCAACATGACGAACGGCTCCACCGGCAACCACGTCGTCAACAACGAGTCGCGCGCCACCGGCGACGACAGCTTCGCGCTGTTCGCGGCGACCGACTCGGGCGGCGGCGACCAGAAGAACAACGTCTTCGAGAACCTCACGTCCCTGCTGACCTGGCGCGCGGCCGGTATCGCCGTGTACGGCGGCTACGACAACACCTTCCGCAACATCCGCGTCGCGGACACCCTGGCGTACTCGGGCATCACGATCAGCTCGCTCGACTTCGGCTATCCGATGGAGGGCTTCGGCCCCGACCCGACGACCTTCGAGAACATCAGCCTCGACCGCACCGGCGGCCACTTCTGGGGCGCCCAGACCTTCCCGGGCATCTGGATGTTCTCGGCGGACAAGACGTTCCAGGGAATCCGTGTCAACAACGTCGACATCACCGACCCGACCTACAGCGGCATCATGTTCCAGACCAAGTACAACGGCAGCCAGGCGGAGCAACCCGTCAAGGACACCGTCCTCACCGACGTCACGGTCACCGGGGCGCACAAGAGCGGTGACGACTACGACGCCAAGTCCGGCTTCGGCATCTGGGCCAACCCGATGCCCGAGCAGGGGCAGGGTCCGGCGGTCGGGCAGGCCACGTTCAACTGCCTCAAGCTCAGCGACAACGCGACGGACATCGAGAACACGACCACCACGTTCAAGATCGTTCGCAACGCCTGTAGCGGCTGACGTCGGAACCTGACATCCGGCTCCAGCCGCAGGCCCCAGGCCACTCGTCCAGTGGCCTGGGGCTTCAGGCTGCTCGCTCACCCGCGCATCAGCTGCACCAGGCCGGACACGCGGCCCCAGCCCGCCACCACCACGGCCGCCAGCACCGCGGCGCCGAGGACCAGCCAGGGCATCAGGCCGTCACCCACGCCCAAGGCGGCGAACAGCCTCGCCGCGCCGGTCGCGGCTCCCATCGCGGCCAGGATCGCCACCGAGACCTGCGCCGATTCACGCCACTGACTGCGAAGGCGGGAGACGGGCTGAACCCCCTGAAGCCGGTCGGCCGGCACAAGCGCCGCCAGCCTGCCGTCGAGATAGTTCTCGGCCATGGATATCTGGAGCCGGGCCAGGTCTCGCAGCGCCTGCCGTGGATCGACGTCGATCCGCCGCAACGCGTCGCGCTGCGCACCGGCCACCAGGGCCGCGTGCCGCTTGATGGGCGCGTTCCTCGGTGATCGCCGTGCCACGGACCGGGAGGCTCTGTGCACCCTGAAGAGGTGGCGCTCCATGATCTGGCAGTGCTCGTCGACCCTGCGCAGCGCCCTCGCACGAGAGGGTCCGAGGGTGGCGTCCGCCTTCGCGCACGCGATGACGGAGTCGACGCACCGGAGAACGAAGGTGTACCTGAAGCTTGTACTGCGCTGTGCACACCACACGATGGGCGGCGCCACCCACAGGGTCAGGAGCAGACACAACGCCGCCCAGGAACCCGGCCCCAGGCCGGTCCCGCCCGCGTCGGCCTGAGCGATGAGCCACCGGTAGTTCGCGACAGCCTGCTCGGCGGCATGCCAGCCGACAGCTCGCGCGGCCCCGTCCACGGCTTGGGTGAAGACCTGCCACACCACCGCCATGGCCAGGAAGATTCCGAAACCGATGACGACCAGTTCGGGCGCGGGGCGCCAGGACCGCAGGGCGCCGAGGATCTTCGCGGCGTCGGCGCGGGGTATGCCGAGCGCCGAGAGGGCGGACTCAAGGTCTGTCCGCCGTTGGGCGGCCCAGTTCTGCTGACTCTGCTTCCTCAGCCGGCGGCGGACCCTGCCCCAACGCCGCAGAAGCCACCATCGAGCTCTTGAGAACTGTGAGTTCATACGCACCACCCCCGAACCGCGGCGCCTTCGCGCACCCGCCAGGCGCAACGTCAGCGTCGCACACGGGCGTGCGGTACGGAGGGGTGTTGTCCTCGATCGGTCCTGCTCACGTCACAGGCGCAGCCAGACCGCCGTGTCCCGCGGCAGACCCCCGTCGCCGGCCAGGGGGCCGCTCGTCAGCAACTTGGCGGCGTGCGGAGGGAGTTCGACCGGCTCGGCGTCCAGATTCACGACGCACACCAGCCCCCCGTCGCCGCCCCGCGCGAACGCGAGCACCCCGTCGGGTGCCGCCAGCCAGCGCATCGGACCGTCGCCGAGGCGCGGCTCCGTGCGGCGCAGGCGCAGCGCCTCTCGGTACAGCGTGAGCATGGAGGTGGGGTCGGTGGCCTGGACGTCGGCTGCGTACCGGCCCCAGCCGTCCGGCTGCGGCAGCCACGGCTCGGCGGGGGCGCGGGTGCCGAAGCCGTGGTGCGGGGCCGCGGCCGACCAGGGCAGCGGGACCCGGCAGCCGTCGCGGCCGGGGTCGGTGCCGCCGGAGCGGAAGTGCATGGGGTCCTGGATGCGGTCGAGCGGGGGCGTGGCCTCGGGCAGGCCCAGCTCCTCGCCCTGGTAGAGGTAGACCGCGCCGGGCAGGGCGAGCGTGAGCAGCGCCGCCGCGCGGGCCCTGCGGGTGCCGAGGGCCGGGTCGGACGGGACGCCGAAGCGTTTGGCCTCGAAGGCGAAGCCGGTGTCCGCGTCGGCGCGGCCGTAGCGGGTGACCGTCCTGGTCACGTCGTGGTTGCACAGCACCCACGTGGCCGGGGCGCCGACCGGGGCGTGGTCGGCGAGGGTCGCGTCGATGGAGCGGCGCAGCTCGGCGGCGTCCCAGCGGCGCGAGAGGAAGTCGAAGTTGAAGGCGGTGTGGAGTTCGTCGGGGCGCAGGTAGCGGGTGAAGCGGTCGCGGTCGGGGAGCCAGACCTCGCCCACGTAGATCCCGCCGTACTCGTCGGCGATCGCCCGCCACGAGCGGTAGATGTCGTGCAGTTCCTCGCGGTCGACGAAGGGGTGCGGGTCGCGGCCCTCGACGAAGTCGGGGAGGGCCGGGTCCTTGGCGAGCAGGGCGGCGGAGTCGATGCGGACGCCCGCCACGCCCCGCTCGAACCAGAAGCGCAGTACGTCCTCGTGTTCGCGGCGGACCGCCGGGTGGGCCCAGTTGAGGTCGGGCTGCTGGGGTGTGAAGAGGTGCAGGTACCACTCGCCGTCGGGGACGCGGGTCCAAGCCGGTGCGCCGGGGAACTCCGACGGCCAGTCGTTGGGCGGCAGTTCGCCGTTCGCGCCGCGTCCTGGCCGGAAGTGGAAGAGCTCGCGCTCCGGGCTGCCGGGCCCGGCGGCGAGCGCGGCGCGGAACCAGGGGTGCTGGTCGGATACGTGGTTGGGGACGATGTCGACGATGGTGCGGATGCCCGACTCCCGGGCCTCGCCGATGAGTTTCTCCGCTTCGGCGAGGGTGCCGAAGGCCGGGTCGATGGTGCGGTAGTCGGCCACGTCGTAGCCGCCGTCGGCGAGCGGCGACAGGTACCAGGGGGTGAACCAGAGGGCGTCGACGCCCAGTTCGGCGAGGTGGGGCAGGTGGGCGCGGACGCCGGCCAGGTCGCCGGTGCCGTCGCCGTCGCCGTCCGCGAAGCTGCGTACGTAGATCTGGTACACGGCGGCGCTGCGCCACCAGTCGGCTGTGCTGGCTGCTTCCATGCAGGTGTTCCTCACCCTTCGTCTCAGCCCTTCGTTTCAGCCGGTTGTTTTCAGCCCTTCGTGCTGCCCGCGCTGATCCCGGCGATGATGTGCCGCTGGAACACCAGGAACAGCAGCACCATCGGGATGCTGGCGATCACCATCGAGGCGATGAGCACGGTCAGCGGTATGTTCTGCGACAGCTGCACCAGGGCCACGCTGATCGGCTGCTTGTCGGTGTCGGAGAAGACCATCAGCGGCCACAGGAAGTCCTGCCAGACGTTGACGAGCGCGAAGATCGACACGACGCCGAGCACGGGCCGTGACATCGGCAGCACGATCGACCACAGCGTGCGCAGCCGGCCCGCGCCGTCGATCTCTGCCGCCTCCAGGACGTCCGCGGGGAGCTGGTCGAAGAAGCGCTTGAGGAGGTAGAGGTTGAAGGCGTTGGCCACGGCCGGGAGCCAGATCGCCACGGGGCTGTTCAGGAGGTTCGTGTGGGTGAGCGGCATGTCGGCGACGGTCAGGTACTTGGGCACGACCAGCGCCTGTGCGGGCACCATCAAGGTGGCGAGGATGCCGCCGAGGATCACCTTGCCGAAGGCGGGCCGAAGGCGGGAGAGCGCGTAGGCGGCCGCCGTGCAGAAGACCAGTTGCAGCAGCCATGCCCCGGCGGCCTGCACCACTGTGTTGAGCAGGTGGCGTGGCAGCTCCATCATGCTCCACGCGTCGGAGTACGAGGAGAAGTGCCAGGTGTGCGGGATCAGGCTGGGCGGCGTGCGGGTCACCTCGTCCGGGGACTTCATCGCGCCGGTGACCATCCAGTACACGGGGAAGAGGAAGGCGAGCGCGAAGGCGACGACGACCGCGCCGAAGACGGTCCAGTACGCGACCTTGCCGCGCCGCTTGGAGAGCGCGAGCGGGGAGACGAGGGTGCGCACGGCGTACCCGTCGCCCCCGTCCTGTCGTCCGGCCATGGGGGCGCTCCTGTCAGTCGTCGTCGCTGCGGGTGAGCCGCAGGTAGAGGGCGGAGAACGCGCTGAGCAGGACGAGCAGCATGACGCTGAGCGCGCAGGCGCCGCCGAAATCCTGGTAGAGGAACGCGTACTTGTAGATGAGGTAGAGGACGGTGACGGTCGAGTCCTCGGGGCCGCCGCCGGTGATGACGAACGGCTCGGTGAAGATCTGCATCGTCGCGATGATCTGCAGCAGCATCAGCATGAGGATGATGAAGCGGGTCTGCGGGACCGTGACGTGGCGTACGCGCTGCAGCAGGTTCGCGCCGTCCAGTTCGGCGGCCTCGTACAGCTCGCCTGGGATGCCCTGGAGGGCGGCGAGGTAGATGAGGACGGTGCCGCCCATGTTGGCCCAGGTGGCGACGATGACCAGCGACACGAGGGCGGTGTCGGCGCCGTTGGACCAGTTGGAGGTCGGCAGGTGCAAGAAGCGCAGCGCTTCGTTGGCGAGGCCCGCGCCGGGGTCGTAGAACCATTTCCACAGCAGGGCGCTGACCACCGGGGGGATCATCACCGGCAGGTAGACGACGACGCGGAAGAACGCGCGGGCGTGGCGCAGCTCGTTGAGGACGACCGCCATGACGAACGGCACGGCGAAGCCGATGGCGAGCGCGAGGAGGGTGAAGGTCAGGGTGTTCTTCCAGGCGGCCGTGAACTCGGGGTCGTGGAAGACGTGCGTGAAGTTGGCGGTGCCGATCCACTGGGGCGGTGAGCCCGGCGTGTACTTCTGGAAGGCGATGACGACGGCGCGGATCGCCGGGTACCAGGAGAACAGGGCGAAGCAGAGGAGGCCGCCGAGGAGGAAGCCGTAGGCGCGGGCCTGCTCGGAGAGCTTGCGGCGCCAGCCGGGGGCCTCGGCGGGCGTGCCGGAGGGTCGGGAGGAGTTCGGCTTTCGGGTCCGTGGGCCGCCGCCCCGGCGGCCCGC
>NZ_JAPHNL010000221.1 GCF_026274175.1 Streptomyces beihaiensis | reverse complement strand
CTCCCCGGTCGCCGCCGCCCGGCGCCGCCGCTCGGTCGCGCCGCGGCGGCGGATCGTCGCATACGGCGCCGGCGCGGGCCGGATCGTGTTGGCACCTTCGGCGAGCAGCTCGCGCAACTGCTCCTCGAAGTCCCCGCCGGCCCCCACCCCCTGCTGCTCCTGCTCCTCGTTCACCTGCTGCCTTCCTGCCCGCAGGACACTTTGCCGCGGACGGGTTCGTCCCCGCGGTGCCCGAGCCCCGGATGTGTTCGCAACTTGGCCAGTGCCTTGGAAGCCTGGCTCTTGACCGTGCCGGTCGAGCAGCCGAGCATCTCGGCGACCTCGGCCTCCGACAGGTCCTCCCAGTAGCGCATGACGACCACCGCCCGCTGCCTCGGGGGCAGTCCGGTCAGTGCCGCGAGCAGGACGTCGCGCTCGTCGGCCCGCGAGACGGCCTCGTCGTGCCCGGCCACCTCCGGCGGCGCCGCGGTCAGAGCCTCCGCGACCCGCCGCTTGCGGAACCGGTCACTGTTGCAGTTGACCAGTATCCGCCGGACGTACGCCTCCGGACTGTCACTGCGCGAGACGCGCCGCCATGAGCGGTACGCCTTGGCCAGCGCTGTCTGCGTCAGATCTTCGGCATGGTGCACATCGCCCGTGAGCAGATACGCGGTCCGCACGAGATGGGACCACCGCGCTCTGACGAATTCTTGGAACTCGGCCTCTTGTTCGGCCTGCATCAAGCACCCTCCCCTCGCCCTACAGACCGCAGACACCGCCGATCCGGTTGCCCGGGATCCGGCGCCGCGCCGGCGGTCGGGCCGCGGTGGCCGGCCGCGCAGATCGGA
>NZ_JAPHNL010000220.1 GCF_026274175.1 Streptomyces beihaiensis | reverse complement strand
GTCCGCGCGCCGAGCTGCCGGGCGGCAACCAGCAGCCGCGGGTGCCGAGTTGGAGCGACGAGAACGCGCAACCGAGCCTTGAGGCGCCGCGCGGCCACGACGAGGACGGCAGCTCGCGCTCGCCGCAGGACCCGGGTTCCCCGGCCTCCCACGACTCCACGGCGCAGTTCCCGCGCGTCCAGGACGGGCCCAGGACCGGTCCCGGCCAGGACACCGGCACGTTCGTCCGCTCGGACGTCTTCGGCGGTGTGCAGAACGGCGGCGGGGCCGCCTATCCCGGTTCCGGTCCTTCCGGTTCAGGTCCTTCCGGTTCAGGTCCCTCCGGTTCGGGTTCCTCCGGTTCGGGTTTCCCCTCCGCGCCGCAGCGGCCGCAGCCCACGTCCGACGTCCCGTCTCCGTCGTCGTCCCCGTCGTCGTCACCGTCCCCGTCGTCCTCGTACGACTCCGGCCGCCACGAAACGGGCCAGTACGGAAACGGCCAGTTCGAGACGGGCCAGTTCGAGACCGGCCAGTACGAGACCGGCCAGTACGAGAACGACCGGTACGACGCCGGTCGCACCGGCCAGTTCGAGCGTCCCGCCGCCCCGCGCCAGCGCGGTGACCAGGGCATTCCCGCTCAGCCCACCGCCGAGCGGGACTACCTGACGCAGGACCCGGGTCCGGGCGACGGCCGTACGCCGCTGTACGACACCCTGGAGACCAACTGGTTCCACGGGCAGCGGGACGGCCGCCAGAGTCAGACCCCGGCGGCGCCGGCGACCGGCGGCTCCGGCCTGAGCGGTCTGCCGCGGCGCGGCGGCGCCCCGCAGCAGGAGCCCCAGCGGCCG
>NZ_JAPHNL010000219.1 GCF_026274175.1 Streptomyces beihaiensis | reverse complement strand
TCCCACCCGCCCGTCGAGCGCGGGAACAGCTCGTACCACGCCCCGTACAACGCCCGCTCGCGTTCCACGAGGAGCGGCAGGGCCTCGGACGTGGTGAGCAGCCTGCGCAGCGGGTTGCGGGCGAGGGCCGCGTCGGCCTCGGCGGTGAGGGCGGCAGCGCACCGTTCGCGCACCGGCCGCCCGTCGTCGCGCAGGGCCGCGGCAGCGTCCAGGAGGAGCCGCTGGTCGGGGGTGCCGGGCGGGGCGCAGGACGCGGCCTGTTCGTAGAGTTCGGCGCCCTCCTCCAGTACCAGCCCGGTGTCGATCCCCGCCGGGATCTTGATCCCTGCCGTGTGCCGCCAGGTGGCGACCGGGTCGGTCCACGCCTCCACCTCGTACGTCCACAGCCCTTCGCCGTCCGGCGTGACGTCGGCGGCCCAGCGGTCGGTGCCGGGGGCGATTTCGCGCATCGGTGCCGGGGGCCGGGTGCGGCCGTCCGGTGAGCGCAGCACCACGGCGGCCGCGACGACGTCGTGCCCCTCGCGGAAGACCGTCGCCGAGACCTCGAACGTCTCGCCGGTCACGGCCTTCGCGGGGCGCTCGCCGCACTGGACGAGCGGGCGCACGTCCAGGATCTGGATGCGCCCCGCCCGGCCGAGGCGACCGGTCCTCGTGGTGCCCGCCATCACCGTCACCGCCCCCGGGAGAGCGGCGCGGGCCTGCGCGTGACCGGTTCGCCGGGCCGCACATAGCGTTCGGCGGCCGCCGCGGCCACGCGTGCGCAGCGCTTGCCCATGAGGACGCAGAGCGTGTAGCCGCAGTCCTCGAAGTTCTCGCGGGCCGCGCGGTCGGCCGGGGCCATGAGCAGCGTGCGCTCCCATGCCCGGTACCGCGCCAGCTGGCGGGCGACCTCT
>NZ_JAPHNL010000218.1 GCF_026274175.1 Streptomyces beihaiensis | reverse complement strand
CGTGACTGGGCCGCGGCCGAGCGCGAGGGTCGTAGCATCGCCCCGTTCATCACCCGCCTCAACGAGATCCGGCGCCGCCACCCGGCCCTGCACCGGCTGCGGAACCTGCGCTTCCACGCCACCGACAACGACGCCCTGATCGCGTACAGCAAGCACGGCACGTGCGCGCGCGGGCGTGAGGGCGAGGGCGAGGTCGGGTCCGGGGCCGCGGTAGGGGCCGGGGCCGACGACACGGTCCTGGTGGTGGTGAACCTCGACCCCCACCACCCCCAGGAAGGAACGGTCTTTCTGGACCTGAACGAGCTCGGCCTGAACGAACCGGTGCGGGTGCACGACGAGATCTCCGGCGAGACGTACCGCTGGGGCCGGCACAACTACGTGCGCCTCGAACCAGGACGCGCCCCCGCGCACGTCCTGGCCGTGCGGTGAGCCGCCCGATGAGCCGCCCCATGAGCCGAGGTCGAGACGCGGGTGAGTCGCGGGTGAGTCGCGGGTGAGCCGCGGGTGAGTCGCCCGGCGAACGGAACGACGGAGGTGACGAAGCGATGATCATGAACGACCCCGTCCAGGACATCTTCGAGGACGCCCCGGTGAAGGACCGGGACCCTGACTGGTTCAAGCGTGCCGTCTTCTACGAGGTGCTTGTCCGCTCCTTCCAGGACAGCAACGGCGACGGTGTCGGCGACCTCAAGGGCATCACCTCCAGACTCGACTACCTGCAATGGCTCGGCGTCGACGCGCTCTGGCTGCCGCCGTTCTTCAAGTCCCCGCTGCGCGACGGCGGCTACGACGTCGCCAACTACATAGCCGTGCTTCCGGAGTTCGGGGACCTCGGTGACTTCGTGGAGTTCGTGGACGCGGCGCATCAGCGGGGCATGCGGGTGATCATCGACTTCGTCATGAACCACACCAG
>NZ_JAPHNL010000217.1 GCF_026274175.1 Streptomyces beihaiensis | reverse complement strand
GCGAGGACGTTGTCGTCGGCGGCGTCGGCCGCCACCCAGGTGAAGCCGGCGGGGGTGGTGTCCTGTTCCCACAGGGCGGGGGTGTGGCGGTAGAGGCCGTTGAGGTCGCGGGTGAGGTCGCGTACGCCGCGGTGGTCGGGTTCGGCCGCGTAGGAGGGGTCCAGGAGCCACCAGTCGGGGCCGTTCTCCTCGGCCCATTCGGCGCCCTGGGCGAACTCCTGGCCCATGAAGAGGAGTTGTTTGCCGGGGTGGGCCCACATGAAGGCGAGGTAGGCGCGGTGGGTGGCGCGTCGTTGCCACCAGTCGCCGGGGATCTTGGAGACCAGGGCCTGTTTGCCGTGGACGACCTCGTCGTGGGAGATGGGCAGGACGTAGTTCTCGCTGTAGGCGTAGACCATCGAGAAGGTCATCTCGTGGTGGTGGTGGGTGCGGTGGACCGGTTCGTGGGTGATGTAGCCGAGCGAGTCGTGCATCCAGCCCATGTTCCATTTGAGGCCGAAGCCGAGGCCGCCGGTGTCGGTGGGGCGGGTGACGCCGTCCCACGCGGTCGATTCCTCGGCGATCGTCACCACGCCGGGGCAGCGGCGGTAGACGGTGGCGTTCATCTCCTGGAGGAAGGCGACCGCGTCGAGGTCCTCGCGGCCGCCGAAGACGTTCGGGGTCCACTGGCCGGAGTCGCGGGAGTAGTCGAGGTAGAGCATGGAGGCGACCGCGTCCACGCGCAGGCCGTCGATGTGGAACTCCTCGCACCAGTACACGGCGTTGGCGACCAGGAAGTTGCGCACCTCGGTGCGGCCGAAGTCGAACTCGTACGTTCCCCAGTCCGGGTGTTCGGCCCGCCGGGAGTCCCCGGGCTCGTACAGCGGGTCGCCGTCGAACCTGGCCAGCGCCCAGTCGTCCTTCGGGAAGTGCGCCGGGACCCAGTCCATGATCACGCCGATGCCCGCCCGGTGGA
>NZ_JAPHNL010000216.1 GCF_026274175.1 Streptomyces beihaiensis | reverse complement strand
GGCGCCAGGGCCGTGATCTCCTTCTGCATCCTGTCGGCGATGCCGGGGTACATGGTGGTCCCGCCAGACAGCACCGTGTTGGCGTAGAGGTCCTTCCTGATGTCCACGTCGCACTTCATGATCGAGTTGAAGGTGGTCTCGTGGATGCCGCAGGACTCCATGCCCAGGAAGGAGGGCTGGAAGAGCGCCTCGGGGCAGCGGAAGCGCTCGTTGCCGATGGTGATGACCTGGCCGTCGGGCAGCTCGTAGCTCTTCTCCAGGGAGGAGGAGGACGCGGCAGTGGCCATCTCCTGCTCGAAGTCCAGGGCGACGTAGCACAGCTTCTCCTTGATGTCCCGCACGATCTCCCGCTCGGCCGTGGTGGTGAAGCTGTAGCCCCGCTCCGTCAGGATCTTCATGAGGTAGTCGGTCAGGTCCCGGCCAGCCAGGTCCAGACGCAGGATGGCGTGGGGCAGGGCGTACCCCTCGTAGATGGGCACCGTGTGGGTGACCCCGTCTCCGGAGTCCATCACGATGCCAGTGGTGCGGCCAGAGGCGTACAGGCACAGCACGGCCTGGATGGCCACGTACATGGCTGGGGTGTTGAAGGTCTCGAACATGATCTGGGTCATCTTCTCACGGTTGGCTTTGGGGTTCAGGGGGGCCTCGGTCAGCAGCACGGGGTGCTCCTCGGGGGCCACACGCAGCTCGTTGTAGAAGGTGTGGTGCCAGATCTTCTCCATGTCGTCCCAGTTGGTGACGATGCCGTGCTCGATGGGGTACTTGAGGGTCAGGATGCCTCTCTTGCTCTGGGCCTCGTCCCCCACGTAGGAGTCCTTCTGGCCCATGCCCACCATCACGCCCTGGTGTCGGGGGCGCCCCACGATGGAGGGGAAGACGGCCCGGGGAGCATCGTCGCCCGCAAAGCCGGCCTTGCACATGCCGGAGCCGTTGTCGACGACGAGCGCGGCGATATCATCATCCATGGTGAGCTGGCGGC
>NZ_JAPHNL010000215.1 GCF_026274175.1 Streptomyces beihaiensis | reverse complement strand
CGCCGACGCCGCGGGCACGGTCACCGCCGGTGGTGCGTCGGGAGCCGTGCCGCCGACTTCGCGCGACGCCGCGCCCGACGCGGACCTGATCGCGCGGATGCGTGCGGGCGACGACGCCGCCTACGAGGAGCTCTACCGCAGGCACGCCGCCGCGGTGCGCCGCTACGCCCGCACCTGCTGCCGTGACGCGCACACCGCCGACGACCTGACCGCCGAGGTGTTCGCCCGCATGCTCGGCGCCGTACGCGGCGGCAGCGGGCCCGAACACGCGGTACGCGCCTACCTGTTGACCACGGTGCGCCGGGTCGCGGCGGGCTGGACGAAGTCGGCCAAGCGGGAGCATCTGGTCGACGACTTCGCGGTCTTCGCCCAGCAGGCCGCCCGCTCCAACGAGGTCCGCGACGACGACACCCTCGAACTGGGCGCCGATGTCCGCGCCATGCACGAGGCCGAGCAGACGCTGGCCATGCAGGCCTTCCGGTCGCTGCCCGAGCGCTGGCAGGCGGTCCTGTGGCACACGGAGGTCGAGGACGAGTCTCCCAGCGAGGTCGCCACCCTCTTCGGCCTGGACGCCAACGGCACGCGCGTGCTGGCCAAGCGGGCCCGTGAGGGCCTCAAAGAGGCCTACATCCAGGCCCATGTCTCCACCACGCTCGCCGACTCCGAGGAGTGCGCCCGCTACGCGGACCGGCTCGGCGCGTACGCGCGCGGCAGCCTGCGCACCCGGGCCGAGCGCGGCCTGCGCAAGCACCTGGAGGAGTGCGCCAAGTGCCGCCTGGCGGCGACCCAGCTCAAGGAAGTCGCCAGCGGCATCCCGGGGGTCGTGCCGATCGCGGTCATCGGCTGGTTCGGCGCCGCCGGGTACGCCAAGGCGGCCGCGCTCATCGGTGGTGGCGCCGCGGGCGCGGCCGGTGCCGGGGCCGGCGCGGCGGCAGCGG
>NZ_JAPHNL010000214.1 GCF_026274175.1 Streptomyces beihaiensis | reverse complement strand
CGCGCTGCAGCGTGTCCTTCCCCATCTGCAGGTATTTCTGGAGCCACTCCACACACGTGCCCTGCAGGTAGCTCCTCCACTGCTCCGCCACATTGGCCGCCTCCCACTTGCGCTTGGTGATCTGAGCCGCCGTGTCCGCCGCGGTCCAGGAGCGCAGGTCCTCGTTCAGGGCGATGTAATCGGCGCCGTCGTAGGCGTCCTGACTGTACCCGCGGAGGAGGAGCCCGTCTGGTCCCAAGTAGCAGCCGTACATGTTCTGGTAGGTGTGAGACCCGGCCTCGCTCTGGTTGTAGTAGCCGCGCAGGGTGTTCAGGCCCACTCCGTAAGTCTGTGCGGTTTCCTTGACATTCCGCGTCTCCCGATCCCAATACTCCTGCCCCTCCTGCTGTATCCACGGCGCCCGAGGCTCCATCCGCGGATTCGGGGCGTCGCTGTCGAACCGCACGAACTGCGTGTCGTCCACGTAGCCGACTTCGATGAAACGGGGCTCCCCGCGGTCGGGCCGGGACACGGCGGTGTCGAAATACCTCAGGGAGTGGGGACCCGCCTGGGTCCCGGTCAGGGCCAGGGCCCCCGACAGCAGAATGAGGATGGCTTGAGGGCCTCTGAC
>NZ_JAPHNL010000213.1 GCF_026274175.1 Streptomyces beihaiensis | reverse complement strand
GGGCAGGACCGACGGCCGCCCGGGGCGGCGGAGGGCGCTGACGGAGCGGGCGCGGGGGCGCCGGGCGGCCGGGAGCGGGACGAGGAGGCCGTGTGGTGGGCTCGGCATCTCGTACGGGAGGTGCTGTCACGGGTGCCCGACGCCTCCCCGTACCTGCCCGTGCTCCAACGGCTCGCCGACGCGGGCGTGTTCGGGCCCGCGTTCTGGACCGCGCTGCCCGTCGACGACGACACCCGGTTCGCCCTGCTGCGTCGGCTCGTCGTCCACGACCCGGAGCCCGGACGCGCGGGAGCGGACCGGTTCCTCGACGCCGTCGCCGCACTGCTCGTCGCCGAGCCCGCCCGCGTACAGCGGCAGCTGACCCGCTGGTTCGACGACGACCGGCGGCTGCCCGCGCTGCCCGACGCCACCGTGGCCACCGCCGCGCAGGCGCTGCTCCACACCCACCGGCACCGGGCCGTCGACGATCTGACCGAGGCCCTGGTCGAGTGCGCCCACCCGCGTGCCGACGAGCTGCTCGCCGTCCTCGCTGACGAGGAGCCGTCGGCGCTGTGCCGGGCCGTCGACCGCTGGGCGCACGACGAGCGGCCCGCACGGCACGTCGCCGCGGCCGTGTACGGGTTGCGCGTCGCCCCCCGCGCGGCGAGCGAGGCCGACCGGCGGCTCCTGCGCCACGCCGCGCTCGTCCTGCTCGCCCGCCCCGACGAGGGCACGCTGCACGGCGCCGCGCTCGGCCTGCTCGTACAGGATCCGCAGGTCAGGGGCGCCTACATCGGGCGAGCCCTCGACCGGTTCGCGGCCGGTGACCCGCGGCTGCCCGCGGCCGCCTTCGCCCCGGCCCTCGCCACCCACCCGGAGTCCGTCCTCGACGCCTTCCGGACCCGGCTCGGCGGCGGCTCGGCCGTCGGTGGCGTCCTGCGCGTACTCGCCGACGTCACCGACCCCGGGCCGGCCCGGCGGGCCGTCGCAGATCGGAAGAGCGTCG
>NZ_JAPHNL010000212.1 GCF_026274175.1 Streptomyces beihaiensis | reverse complement strand
GGCCGAGGACGGCCCCTACGCCACCGTCGGCGGCCGTGCCGCGGCAAGAGCCACACCGCGCGCCCCGCAGCGCGCCGCACCGCGTGCCGCGGCAGGCTCCGCCCGCGCGAAAGACAACGCTGCCACGGAAGCCGAGCAGTGGTACCGGCAGGCCGCCGCGCGCGGGCACCGCCGCGCCGCCCTCCACCTCGGCGCGATCCTGGAGAAGCGCGGCGAGCTGAAGGAGGCGGGCCGCTGGTACCTGACCTCGGCGAAGGACGGCGAGCCGCGCGCGGCGTGCGCGCTCGCCTTCCTGCTGCGCGACGCCGGGGACGAGGAGAGCGCCGCCGTGTGGTGGCTGCGCGCGGCCCAGGACGGCGACGGCAACGCGGCGAACGCCCTTGGCGCGCTGCACGCGCGGCGCGGCGAGACGCAGACCGCCGAGCGCTGGTACCGCGCCGCCATGGACGCGGGCGACACCAATGGCGCGTACAACCTGGGGCTGCTCTGCGCCGAGCAGAAGCGCACGCAGCAGGCGGAGAGCTGGTACCGCCGCGCCGCCTACGCGGGCCACCGCGAAGCGGCCAACGCGCTGGCCGTGCTCCTGTTGCAGCACGGCGACGCGTCCGGCGCCGAACCCTGGTTCTCCAAGGCGGCGGAGGCGGGCAGCGTCGACGCGGCCTTCAATCTCGGCATCCTGTACGCGGGCAGGGACGACGAGGACTCGGCCGAGCAGGCGCTCCGGTGGTACGAGCGGGCCGCCGCGGGCGGTCACACCGAGGCCGCGTTGCAGGCCGGTATCGCGCGGCTGCGCGAGGGTGACGAGCAGACCGCCGAGCGGCACCTGCGGTGCGCGGCGGGCGGCGGCAGCCCCGAGGCGGCGTTCCGGCTCGCCGCGCTGCTCGACGTGCGCCGCCCGCCCGCGCCGCGCCACGAGCTCGGCGAGCCGGTCGCCACCAAGAGCGAGTGCGAGGAGTGGTACGAGCGGGCCGCCGAGCACGGCCACCGGCGGGCCCAGGTGCGCGTCGGCA
>NZ_JAPHNL010000211.1 GCF_026274175.1 Streptomyces beihaiensis | reverse complement strand
CGCTTCGTCGGTGAGCTCGCTCAGCCGGCCCGTGTCGCCGGACATCATGACCGCGTAGTACCAGAGGCTGCCGGGCGCCGCCACCACGGAGCCGGGCCGCCTGCGCCTCATCGGGGCCGTACTGGCGCTGCTCGTCATGGCGTTCGGCACGGCGACGGCCTGGCAGACGGCGGACCGCTCGGCCGCCGCCGACGACGTGCTCCACACCAGCCAGCCGCTGAGCGCCGACGCCGCGGACATCTACCGCTCGCTCGCCGACGCCAACACGGCGGCGTCCAGCGGGTTCCTGGCGGGCGGCCAGGAACCGGCGAGCGTACGGGAGCGGTACGAGAAGGACATCCGCAGCGCCGCCGACAAGCTCGTCACCGCCGCGGCCGCCACCGACCCGGGCTCCGCGTCGGCGAGGACCATCGCGAAACTCAACACGCTGCTGCCCGAGTACAAGGGACTCGTCGAGCGCGCCCGCGCCAACAACCGGCAGGGCTATCCGCTGGGCGGCGCCTATCTGCGGTACGCCAACGAGAAGATGCAGACCGAGATGCTCCCGGCCGCCGAGCAGCTGTACACCACGGAGAACCAGCGACTGCGCGACGACTACGACGCGGCGACGCCCTACCCGTGGATCGCGCTCGGGCTCGGCGTCGTCGCCATCGCCGTCCTCGTCTGGGCCCAGCGGCGCACGTACCGCCGCACCAACCGCGTCTTCAACCAGGGCATGCTCGCCGCGACCGCCGCGTCGACCGTGGTGCTGCTGTGGCTCGCCGTGGGGCACACGGTGGCGCGCAGCGACCTGCACGCCTCGTACGACAACGGAGTACGGTCCCTGAACGTGCTGCACGACGCGAGCATCGCCGCCCTGAAGGCCCGGGGCAACGAGAACCTGACGCTGGTCAGCCGCGGCGCCGAGACCGTCACCGTGGACGGCGTGACCAAGGACGCGTTCGACGTGCGCTACCAGGAGCAGATCAACCAGCTGACCACCAAGTTGAGCACGGCCGAGCGCCTTGCCGACGACACGGCGGGCAAGCAGCCGGTCGACGCCGCGCGCGACGCCGTCCGGCAGTGGAACACGCGGCACAAGGCGGCACGCACGCGTGACGACGCGGGCGACTACCAGGGCGCGCTCGACAAGATCATCGGCCCGGCCGCCGACGCCCCGACCCGCGCGTCCTTCGACCAGGTCGACCGGAGCCTGGACCGCGCGCTCGCCCACGAGCAGCGGCAGTTCGCCGCGAAGGCGGGCGACGGACGGGACGCGATGGGCGGCCTCACCGCCGGTTCGGCGGTACTCGCGCTGCTCGGCGCGGCAGGCGCCGTGTCCGGCATCGGACGCAGGCTTTCGGAGTACCGATGAGAGCGATGAGACCGATGGAAGCGGTGAGGCCGGTGAGGCCGGTGAGGAGACGTTCGGCGGTGGACGAGCCAACCGCGCGACCGGCACGGCGTGCTCGCGGAGTGCGGCTGCGCGGCTGGGGCGGTGTCCTGGCGATGGCCCTCGCCTGCGCGCTGGCCACGACGCTCGTGCTGCTGCTTCCCCTCACGCTCCCCCAGCGCGGCGCCGGCGGCTCCGCGGAGCGCCCCGCCGCGGGCGCGAGCAGCACCGTGGCCCACGGCACGCAGGCCGAGGCGCAGGCGTGCGCGAGCGACGTGCCCGGCAAGGAGCCCGAGCGCAGCCTGAAACCGTCGGCCAGCGAGAGCGGCGCCGCCGTGCGGGCCATCAAGGACCGCGGCTACCTGTCGGTCGGCGTCGACCAGAACAGCTACGGCTGGGGCTACCGGGACCCCAACAACACGTCGAAGTCCAGCGAGCTGGAGGGCTTCGACATCGATCTCGCCCACGAGATCGCGGGCAAGATCCTCGGCGACCGCAACGCGATCCGCTTCCACGCCATACCCACCAACGAGCGCATTCCGGCGATCCAGCGCGGCGAGGTCGACATCGTGGTGCGCACCATGACGATCGACTGCGCTCGGCTGAAGGACGTGGCGTTCTCCACCGCGTACTTCCAGACCGGCCAGCAGGTGCTCGCACCGAAGGCGTCGACGATCACCGGGTACGACGACTCGCTCGCCGGGAAGCGGATCTGCAGCGCCAAGGGGTCCACGGCACTGGCGGCACTCAAGGACGACCACGCGAGCGGCAAGCTGCCCGCGAGCGCCGACATCTCCACGACGGTCCCCAACCAGCTGGACTGCCTGGTACGGCTGCAACTCGGCGAGGTCGACGCCGTGGTCACCGACGGCGCGCTCGCCGCGAGCCAGGCCGCGCAGGACCCGACGGTCGAGCTGAAGGGCAAGCCGTTCACCAAGGAGTTCTACGGTGTGGCCATGAAGAAGGGCGCGGACGACCTGGTGCGCCGGGTCAACCAGGTCCTGGAGGACTACCGCGGGGACGGCGGCTGGCAGAAGTCGTACGACAAGTGGCTCGAGCAGGACCTGGGTCCCTCGTCGGGGCCGCCCGCCCCGAAGTACAAGTAGCACGCACGCAAAGCGAGAGGTGATCGATGGGCGTCACGGGACCCTCCGGCCCGATGGCCGGATCTCCTGGTCCGGTGATGGACCAGGACGAGGTGGACCGTGCCCTGGCCCGGCTCGGCGCGGAGCACGAGGCGATCGAGACGTCGCTGCTCGCGCTCCAGGACCACGCGGGGCGCCGCCTGCTGGAGGGCGCCGAGCTGACCGGGACGACCCGCGAGCGCTGGGCGGCGGCCGAGCAGGAGATCACGCTGCTGTGGACGTACTTCGACGCGTTCGCCGGGGCGGTGCGCACCGCGCACGAGGTGCGCGCCCGGCACAAGTGGCCCCGCCAGGAGGACCTGGTGAGCCTGACGCGGCTGCTGCGCGGGGAGTCGGTGACCGTCGCGCCGGGACCGGCCGCGGCGCACGCGGGCGAGGGCAGGGCGCGCCTGTCCGAGCACTTCACGCTGGCGGCGATCGTGCAGCGGATGAACGACCTGTACGCGTCGTCGCTCGACATGATCGTGGCGGCCGACGCCGTGTGGTCGGCGCTGCCCGCCCGCATCGACCTGCTCTCCGCCGAACTGGCCCGCACCCGGCAGCTCGCCCACTCCGTGGGCGTACGATCCGGCGAGCACCCGGCCGGTGACGACCTGGAGCGCATCACCGACGCCCTGACCCGGCTGCGCGAGGAGGTCGTCTCGGACCCGCTCGCCCACTGGGTGCCCGCGGCCGGGAGTTCGGCGCCCGGCGGCGGCCGCCCGGACACGCGGGCCTACGACCGTCAGGCGCGCGCCCTGGAGGACGTACGGCGCGAGATCGAGGCCGTGCTGACGGTACGTCAGGACGCTGAGGCGCGCCTGGCCCGGCTGCGGGACGTGCTCTCGCGCGCCGACCGTACGCTCGCGGAGGCGCGGTCCGCGCGCGGCGAGGTGCTCGCGAAGATCGCCGGTTCGGACGTCCCCGCCGTGTCGGGCCCGCCGACGGCGTTGCAGGAACAGCTGGCGACGGCGGCCAAGTACCGCAGGAACGGCCAGTGGAACCGGCTCTCCCCGCTCCTGGAGTCGCTGGAGACCAAGGCGGAGGACGAACTGCTGCGCGCCCGCGAGTCGCTGACGGCCGTGACGGCGCCCCTGGCGGTCCGTGCGGAGCTGCGCGGGCGCCTGGACGCGTACAAGGCGAAGGTCGCGCAGCTCGGCTTCGCCGAGGACACACTGCTCATCGAACGGTACGACACGGCGCGCCGCATGCTGTGGAGCGCGCCCTGCGACCTGCGGGCAGCCGACGCGGCGGTGCGGCGCTACCAACAGGCGGCCGCTGACGTGCTGTCGGCGCAAGGCCGCGGGCAGGACCGCGGGCAGGACCGAAAGGGGGACGCACGACCGTGACCGATCCACAGGCGTGCACACGGCCCGGCTGTCCGGGCCGCTACGAGGACATGGGCGGCGAGCTGTACTGCACCACGTGCGGCCTCAAGGCGGCCGCCGCGACAGGGGCCGGGCCCGCACCCGGAGCCTGTCAGCGCCCCGGGTGCGCGGGGACGTACGAGGACGTGGGCGGCGGTGAGCTGTACTGCGGCGTGTGCGGACTCGCGCCCGTGGTGTCGCCGGGTGGTCTGGTGGAGTCCGTGCCCACCGGTGTCGCGGGCGGCGGTTCGTACGGGTCTCACGGATCGCGTGGTTCGCACGGATCTCGTGGTTCACACGGTTCGCGGACCGGCGGGGCGGGGTCGTCGCGTTCGTCACGCTCGTCGCAGTCGCGGCGGTCCGTGTCCGGGCGTCTGTCCGGGGCGTCGACGTCCCGGTCGGTGTCCGTGTCGGCGCGCAGCTCGGGCGCCTCGTCCGGCAGCGGCGGCCGGGCTCGGCTCGGCGCGGGCCTGGTCCTGGTCCCCGACGTGCCGCGGCCCGATCCGCGCTCGATGGTGCGGGAGAACCCGGAGGTCCCCGAGCGGAAGCGATTCTGCTCCCGCTCCGACTGCGGCGCCCCGGTGGGCCGTTCGCGCGGCGGGCGGCCCGGCCGGACGGAAGGGTTCTGCACCAAGTGCGGCCACCCGTACTCGTTCGTGCCCAAGCTCTCCCCCGGCGATGTCGTGCACGGCCAGTACGAGGTCGCCGGCTGCCTGGCCCACGGCGGACTCGGCTGGATCTACCTCGCCGTCGACCGGGCCGTCTCCGACCGCTGGGTGGTCCTCAAGGGCCTGCTCGACACCGGTGACCAGGACGCGATGGCGGCGGCGATCTCGGAGCGGCGCTTCCTCGCCGAGATCGAGCACTCCAACATCGTCCGCATCTACAACTTCGTCGAACACCTCGACCAGCGCACCGGCTCCATGGACGGCTACATCGTCATGGAGTACGTGGGCGGCAAGTCGCTCAAGGAGATAGCCAACGGGCGGCGCACGGTCGACGGTCGCCGGGACCCGCTGCCGGTGGAGCAGGCGTGCGCGTACGGCATCGAGGCGCTGGAGGCGCTGGCCCACCTGCACAGCCGCAATCTGCTCTACTGCGACTTCAAGGTCGACAACGCGATCCAGACCGAGAACCAGCTCAAGCTCATCGACATGGGCGCGGTCCGCAGGATGGACGACGACGAGAGCGCCATCTACGGCACGATCGGCTACCAGGCGCCCGAGGTCGGCGAGGTCGGCCCGTCCGTCGCCTCCGACCTGTACACCGTCGCGCGGACACTCGCCGTGCTCACCTTCGACTTCCAGGGCTACACGAACGTCTTCGTGGACTCCCTCCCCGACCCCGGCAACATCGAGGTCTTCCGCAGGTACGAGTCGTTCTACCGGCTGCTCGTGCGCGCCACCGACCCGGACCCGGCCCGCCGGTTCGCCTCCGCGCAGGAGATGGCCGAACAGCTGACGGGTGTGCTGCGCGAGGTGGTGGCGTTGCAGACGGCCCGGCCGCGGCCCGCCCTGTCGTCGCTGTTCGGGCCCGAGGTGCGAGTGACGGACACGGAGCTGTTCGGGCGCCTGGAGGGCGAGGTGTCGGTCCTCGGCGAACGGCGAATCCCGCAGCCCCGTCGCGTACGCAAGAAGGCGGGTTCCGGCCAGGCGGGTTCCGGACAGGGGGCATTCGCCGGGCGGGCGGCTACCGGCGGGCAGGCGGGCTCGGGACCGGCGGCATTCGGCGGACAGGGGGCTTTCGGCGGACAGGCCGCCGGCGGGCCGGTGCCCGCGCTGCCGCCCTCCCCGGCCTCGGGTGTGCGGCCGCTCGACCCGGTGGCGACGGCGCTCGCGCTGCCGGTGCCGCGCGTGGACCCGGGTGATCCGAACGCCGGGTTCCTCGCGGGTCTGGTGGCCTCGTCGTCGCCCGGCGAGCTGATCGCGGCGCTGCACGCGGCGCCGGTCAACTCGCTCGAACTGCGCCTCCGCGAGCTGCGGGCCCGCCTGGAGGCGGGTGAACTCGGCTCGGCGACACGCGCGTTGGCGGCACTGGAGGCCGACGACCCGGACGACTGGCGCGTGGTCTGGTACCGGGGCGTGGTGGCGCTCGCCACCGCCGACCACGCCGGGGCGGCGCTGTCGTTCGACGCCGTGTACGACGCGTTCCCCGGCGAGCCCGCCCCGAAGCTGGCGCTCGGCGTCTGCGCGGAGGTGCTCGGGCAGCTGGACAACGCGGCGGAGTACTACCGACTCGTCTGGTCGACCGATCCGAGCTTCGTCAGCGCGGCGTTCGGACTCGCACGGGTGCGGTTCGCGGCCGGGGACCGGGGCGGCGCGGTGCACGCTCTGGAGTCGGTGCCGGAGGCGTCGATCCACTTCACCGCGGCGCGGGTCGCGGCCGTACGGGCCCGGCTGCGCGGGCGGGTTGCGGGCGGCGGCGTACTCCACGGGGACCCGCTCCTGAACGATCTGACCGCGGCGGCGGGGCAGGTCGAGGCGCTGGGGGCGTTCGGCCTTGACGCGGTGCGCGGGGAGCAGTTGCGCACGGAGGTCCTCGGCACGGCGCTCGACTGGGTACTCTCCGGTAGGCAGGGTTCCGGTCAGCCGGTGGCCCCCGCCTCGACGGTGGTCCTCGGCAGCGCCTTGGACGAGCGCGGGCTCCGCCTCGGCCTGGAGCGCTCGCTGCGGACTCTGGCCAGACTCGCTCAGCGCGGCGAGGAGAGGATCGAGCTGGTGGAGCGGGCCAACCGCTACCGCCCCAGGACGTGGGTGTGAGTTGATGTCGCAGATGCACGATGAGGCGGCCAAGCCCGTGTGCCCGAGCTGCGAGGAGCCGCTCGAGGAGGGCGACCGCTTCTGCGGGGCGTGCGGGTACGACCTGTCGTCGGTCGTGGCGGCGCCGGGCGGCACCGCCGACGACCACCCGACCCTGGCCGTCGGCACCGAACCCGCGCCGGGCCCACCAGGAACACCGGATGCACCGGGCGCTCCGGGAACTCCGGGCACACCGAGTGCGTCGGCGGCGTCGGCACAGTGGCCCGCCGCACGGGAGCCCGACAGCGCGGACACGCCCGCGCCGGTCCATCTGCCCACCGACCTGCGGGGCCTGGACTCCAGCGACGTGGAGGCGGCCGGGGAGCCCGGGGGCGACGGCGGCGTGCCGGGGCCCGCCACCGTGCGGTTCGACGAGCCGGTACCGGGCGGGCAGCCCGCAGACGGCACCACAGCCGACAGGGACGCGTCCGACGTGGACGGGCCGGGCGCGGACGCGTCCGACGCGGACCGGCCGGGCGCGGACGCGTCCGACGCGGACCGGCCGGGCGCGATCGGGTCCGAAGCGGACGGATCGGGCGCGATCGGGTCCGACGCGGACGGATCGGGCGCGAACGGGCCGCGCGCGAACGAGTCAGGCGCAAACGGGCCGGGCGCGAACGAGTCCGACACGGACGGGCCGGGCACAAACGGGCCAGGCGCGAACGAGTCCGACACGGACGGGCCCGACACGGACGGTGACTTCACGCTGGCCGCGCCCGATCCGCGGACCGCCACGGCCGAGGAGCTGGGCGCGGCCACACCGCCGTCCGGCACCAAGGTGTGCGTGGCCTGCCGGGCGGGCCAGGTCGATCCCGACGGCTACTGCGAGAACTGCGGGCACGCCCAGCCTCGCGAACGCGACCACATGGAGCAGGAGTTGGGTGCGGTGGCGGCGGTCAGCGACCGCGGCCTGCGCCACCACCGCAACGAGGACGCGTTCGCCGTCTCCTCCGCCGCGCTGCCCGACGCCACCCCGGCCGTCGTCGCCGTGGTCTGCGACGGCGTGTCGTCCGCGACCCGCCCCGACGAGGCGTCGCTCACCGCGGCCCGCGCCGCCGACGAGTCGCTGCACGAGTCGCTGCCGCGCGGCACGCACCCGCAGCAGGCCATGCACGAGGCGATCGTCGCCGCCGCCGAGGCGGTCAACGCGCTGGCACGTGAACCGGAGCCCACGGCGTCCGGCCGCCGCGCCAACGAGAACTCCCCGGCCTGCACCATCGTCGCCTCCGTCGTCACCCGCGAACTGCTCGTCGTCGGCTGGGTCGGCGACTCACGCGCCTACTGGGTGCCCGACGACCGCGGCGCGCCCGCGGCCCGGCTCACCGAGGACGATTCGTGGGCCGCGCAGATGGTTGCGGCGGGCCTGATGAACGAGGAGCAGGCGTACGCGGACGAGCGGGCCCACGCGATCACGGGGTGGCTGGGCGCGGACGCGTACGAACTCGAACCGCACACCGCCTCGTTCAAGCCGGACCGGGCGGGCACCGTGGTGATCTGCACAGACGGGCTCTGGAACTACGCGGAGTCCGCCGAGCAGATGGCGCGGATCGTGCCGACGGACGCCGCCGGACGCCCGCTGCACGCCGCTCAGGTCCTGGTCGGGCACGCCCTGGACGGCGGGGGCCACGACAACGTAACAGTGGCGGTACTGCCGTTCCCGGTCACGCCGCGGGGGGCAGGATCGGCCTAGACCGGCCGATCGTCACGACAGCCGGCCGATCGTCACGACAAGCTGGTGCACAGGGGGGACTTGTCAGCATGGCCAATTTCGCGAAGCCGAACGTACCGAGCGGATCGAACGTATCGAGTGCCTCGAACGGATCGAGTGCATCGAACGGATCGAACGCTCCGCGGTTCTCCGTCGACGTCTACCAGAACGAGTTCCTGCCCGAGGGCGGCCGCGAGGTCAACGCCATCGTGACGGTGACCGCCACAGGTGGCGGCACACTCGGCGGCGCGGGCGGAGCAGGCGGCGCGGGCAACACGGGCAACCCGGAAGGCGCCGACGCCGCCGTCGCGCTGATGGTCGACTGCTCCGGCTCGATGGACTATCCGCCGACCAAGATGCGCGGAGCCCGTGAGGCGTCCGCCGCCGCGATCGACGCCCTGCGGGACGGCGTGCGCTTCGCGGTGATCGCGGGCACCCACGTCGCCGAGGAGATCTATCCGGGCGGCGGACGGCTAGCGCTCGCCGGCCCCGGCACCCGCGAGCAGGCCAAGCTCGCCCTGGGCAAGCTGTCCGCGGGCGGCGGCACGGCGATCGGCTCCTGGCTGCGCCTGGCCGACCGGCTCCTGTCGTCCGCCGAGGTGCCCGCGTCGGCCGTACGCCACGGCATCCTGCTCACCGACGGGCGCAACGAGCACGAGTCGCCGCAGGACCTGCGGGCGGCCCTCGACGCGTGTGCGGGCAGGTTCACGTGCGACGCACGCGGCGTCGGCACCGACTGGGAAGTGAAAGAGGTCACGGGCATCGCCTCCGCGCTGCTCGGCACCGCCGACATCGTCGCCGATCCGGCGCACCTGGCCGCCGACTTCACACAGATGATGGAGGCGGTGATGGGCAAGGAGATCGCGGACGTCAGCCTGCGCCTGTGGACGCCGCTCGGCTCGGAGATCAAGTTCGTCAAGCAAGTGGCGCCCACCGTCGAGGAGTTGACCGACCGGCGGACGGACGCGGGCCCGCGCGCCGGGGACTATCCGACCGGCTCCTGGGGCGACGAGTCCCGCGACTACCACGTGTGCGTACACGTACCGAACGCCGAGGTCGGCCAGGAGATGCTCGCCGCCCGCGCCTCCCTGGTGATCACACGGCCCGACGGCTCGGCGCAGACCCTCGCGCAGGGCCTGGTGCGCGCGGTGTGGACGGACGACATGGCGGCGTCCACGTCGATCGATCCGCAGGTCGCGCACTACACGGGCCAGGCCGAACTGGCCCAGGCCATCCGCCAGGGTCTCGATGCCCGCAAGGCGGGCGACGCGGACGGCGCGACGGCGAAACTGGGCCGGGCGGTGCAGCTGGCCGCGCTCTGCGGAAACGCGGATACGGCGAAACTGCTTTCGAAGGTGGTGGACGTGGTCGACGCGGCGGAAGGTACTGTTCGATTGAAGGCGAAGGTCGCGGAGGCCGACGAGATGACTCTCGAAACCCGGTCCACGAAGACCGTTCGCGTCAAGAACATCTAGAACATCTGGATCGTCTAGAACATCTGGATCGTCCAGAACCTCCAGACGATCCAGAACCTCCAGAACACGAAGAAGCAAGAGCAGCAAGAGAAGCAGTAGAAGGAGAGGGGGACGCGCCGACATGCCGACCTGCCCGAACGGACACCAGTCGGGTTCCGACGACTGGTGCGAGGTCTGCGGTCACCGCATGGCCGGTGCAGTGCCTCCGCCCCCGCCGCCGCCACCTGGCGCCGGTTACGGCTACCCGCAGCCGGCCGCGCCACAGGCGCCGCAGGGCGCGGGCGGCGCTCCCGAGCTGTGCCCGCAGTGCCGTACACCGCGTGAAGGCGGCGCGCCGTTCTGTGAGGAGTGCCGCTGGAACTTCCTCACGAACACGGCGACGTCGTACACGCCGCCCGCCCCCAATCCGCCGCTGCCCTCGCAGGACCGCCCCGGCGGTCCGCCCAGCGGGTTCACGCAGGCACCGCGGGGCGTCGACCCGGCCTCGTACCAGGGCTCGCGGCCCTCGCAGGTGAACCGGCCCGCCGAACCGATCCCGCCGAACCCGTTCGCCGGCGAGCCGCCGGGGCCGAGCGGCATGGGCGGGGGCGTCCCACAGGCCTTCCAGCAGCAGCCGGTGCGGCCGCCCGCGCCGCAGCCCCAGGCCCCTGCCCACCCGCAGGCTCCGGCCCAGCCCGGTCCGCCCATGCCTCCGCCGCCCGGCCCGCCCGCGCCGTCGTTCGGCGGTGGTGGCGGTGCCGGTACCGGCGGCGGTGGCGGTGACGGTGACGACTGGGTGCTGTCGCCGCCGTCCGCGCCCGCGGCCCCGCCGCCGTACGAGCAGCAGGGCCAGAGGCCCGGACAGCCCACGCCTCAGGGCCCGACGGGCTGGTCGGCGACGATCGGCCCCGACCGCGAGTACTTCATGGCGATGATGCAGCGCAGCGGCCCGGAGGCGTCGGGCCTGAACCTGCCCGCGTACTCGCCCGAGCAGCAGCGTCAGCTGACCGGCAACCAGGTCACGATCGGCCGCCGCCGCCACTCCACCGGCGACACACCGGACATCGATCTGTCGGTGCCGCCGGAGGACCCGGGCGTCTCGCACCAGCACGCGGTGCTCGTGCAGCAGCCGGACGGCACGTGGGCGGTCGTCGACCAGAACTCGACGAACGGCACGACCGTGAACGGCGGCGACGAGCCCATCCAGCCCTTCGTCCCGGTCCCCTTGCAGGACGGCGACCGGGTTCACGTCGGCGCCTGGACGACCATCACGATCCGACGCGGCTGAACGCTCCCCGACGGACGGGTGAGCCTCGCTCTACCCGTCCGTCAACTCCCACACGTACGGCCCCTCCGGGTCGTCGAGCCACGCCCACTCCCGGTCGCCGCGCACGGTCACGCCGAACCGCTCCCGCGCCGGGAACCGCTCGTGCTGCCACAGCGCGAGCGCCTCCCTCGGGTCGAGGCGGCCCGCCGTCAGGGAGAACAGGAAGCGGAACAGGTCGTCGCGGACGGCTCGGCGCGGCAGCGCGCCGGCGTGGGTCTCCAGCAGGTCGTCGTCGCTCACGCCGTCCCACGTCTCACCCCGCAGCGCCACGAAGTACGCCGGTGTACGCAGGAAGCGTCCCTCCGCGTTCGCCGCGTCCCGCACGGTCAGCGCGAGCAGCCCGGTCGACACCGGCGTCAGGATTCGCGCCCCCGGGCCACACTGCCCGAGCCACGCCACGGGCACCGAGCGCAGCGCGCACGTCGCGACGATCCGGTCGTAGGGCGCCCGCTCAGGGCAGCCGCGCGCCCCGTCGCCGGTGATCACTGCGGGCCGGTACCCGGCCGCGGCCAGGTGCGTGCGCGCCGACTCGGTGATCTCCGGGTCGAGGTCGACGGTGGTGACGTGATCCTCGCCGAGCCGGTGGCAGAGCAGCGCCGCGTTGTATCCGGTACCCGCGCCGATCTCCAGGACCCGGTCCCCGTCCCGTACGTCGAGGTCCACCAGCATCCGCGCCATCAGGGACGGCTGGCTGCTGGAGGTGACCAGCGTCCCGTCCCGTAGCCGGGTGGCCAGCGTCCGGTCCGCGTAGGCGCCGCGCGCCCACCGCTCGCGGTGCGCCCGGTCGGGGCGCTCTCCCCACATGCGTTCGCGGCCGGCGCGCGTGTCCAGGTAGTAGTAGGGCACGAAGCGGTGGCGCGGCACCCGCGCGAACGCCTCCCGCCAGACCGGGTCGGCGTCCCAGACGCCGGTCGCGCCGATCTCCCGCACCATCGCGGCACGGGCGCCTGCGGCGACCCGATCGAGCTCGTCGACGTCCTCCCAGGTGTCCTTCGAGGCGTCCTTCGAGATCTCCTTCGAGATCTCCTTCGAAGGATCCTCCTCCGTGTCTTCAGCGCCTTCCACATCAGCGCCGTTCGCGCGCTCTGTACCCATATGCCCACTGTGCTGCCGTACCGGGGAAAGGGCGAGCCCCCGTTCGAGCGCGTCTGAGAGCATGGAGGAGTGACTGAGACCCCGCGCGACACGCTTCAGGAGCTGACGTTCTACGAGCAGGTGGGTGGCGAGCAGACCTTCCGCCGCCTGGTACACCGCTTCTACGAGGGCGTCGCCCAGGACCCGCTGCTCCGCCCCATGTACCCGGAGGAGGACCTGGGCCCCGCCGAGGAGCGGCTCGCCCTGTTCCTGATGCAGTACTGGGGTGGCCCCCGCACGTACAGCGATCACCGCGGCCACCCACGCCTGCGCATGCGCCACGCCCCGTTCCAGGTGGACCGGGCCGCGCATGACGCGTGGCTGAAGCACATGCGGACCGCGGTCGACGAACTCGGCCTGCCCGAGGAGCACGAGCGGACCCTGTGGAACTACCTGACCTACGCGGCGGCGTCCATGGTGAACACGGCGGGCTGAGGCTGGGCCCGCCTCTTCTCTCCTGTCTCTCCTCTTCCGGAACCTTGATCCTCTCTGACACCATCCGTACGACGGTCGGGGGCTTACGGCGTACAGGGGAAGCGGGGGAGCTGCGGAATGTGGGGGTTCGTCCTGTGCCGTGTCCGGGCACATCGACTGCTCCTGACCGCCGCCGTACTCGCGGTGCTGCTGACCACGTCGGTCCTCTCGATGCTCAGCGCGTTCTCGGGCGCGATCGGGGACGCTTCGCTGCGCTCCGCGCTGCGCAGCCGGGAGACCGCGGCCACCGCCTTGACGGTGCGCGCGGACGTGGCCCCAGCCGACCGCAGGGCCGCCGTCGCCGCCGTCGACAGCGGCGCGCGGCACGTCTTCGAAGGGCTGCCCGTCCACCGCCAAGCCCTGATCACCTCCGGCCCGTACGCGCTGCCGCGTACACTGCGGCCGACGTCCGCCCGGACCGGAAAGCCCGACCTGACGACGCTCGCCTCGCTCGACCGCTCCGAGGTGAAGCTCACCTCCGGCCGCCTGCCCCGCGCAGGTACGGGACATGACACCGGCCACAGCGGGCACCGCGTGCTCGAGGCGGCCGTCCCCGAGTCCGCCGCACGGCAGTTGAGGCTGCGGCCCGGCGACCGGCTCACCCTCACCGACCGGCTCGGCGGCCCGAAGGTCACCGTCGAGCTGACCGGTGTCTACCGCCCGGCCCGCCCCGACTCCCCGTACTGGGCGCTCGACGCGCTCGGCGGCCGTGGCGTGCGCAAGCTGGTCTTCACGACATACGGTCCGCTCCTCGCCGCACCGTCCGTGCTCGCGAGCGGCGAGGTGAGCCAGGGGTCGTCGGCATGGCTGGTGCGGGCCGACTTCTCGGCCATGACGACCGGCCGGATCGACGCGCTGCGCCACGCCGCCCTCGCGGGCACCGCGCAACTGCGGCACAGCGCGGCACTCGCGGGAACGTCGGAGGTGCGCACCTCGCTGCCCGACGTCCTGGACCGGGCGCGGCGCGCGCTCCTCGTCTCGCGCTCGACGCTGCTGATCGTGGCGGTGCAGCTGGTGCTGCTCGCCGGGTACGCGCTGCTGCTCGTGGCACGCCTGCTGAGCGCCGAGCGAGAGGTCGAGAGCTGGACGTTGCGGGCGCGCGGCGGCTCGCGCGGGCGGTTGGCGGCGCTTGCGGCGGGCGAGGCACTGTTGCTCGCACTGCCCGCCGCCGTGTGCGCGCCACTGCTGGCCGGACCGCTGGCCCGGCTCGTCGCCGCGCACGGGGCGCTCGCGCGGATCGGCCTTCACCTGGACCCGGGGCTGAGCGGCTCGGTGTGGCTGGTGGGTGTGGCCGTGGCGGTGGGGTGCGCGCTCGCGGTGACGGTTCCCGCGCTGTCCGCGCAGGGGCCACCGCGCGATCGTGTGCGGGCGCTGCCCGCGCCGGTGCGGGCCGGGGCGGACGTGGGGCTGCTCGTCGTCGCCGGTGTCGCCTACTGGCAGTTGGACCGGCAGACCTCCGGTTCGGGCGGCTCGGGCGGTTCAGGTGGTTCGGGCGGCTCCGGTGTGCTCAGCGGCGACACGGCCGGCGCGCTCGGCGTCGACCCCCTCCTGGTGGTGGCCCCGGCGCTCGCACTGCTCGCGGGCACCGTGCTGACGCTGCGGCTGCTGCCACCGGTGGCGCGGCTCGCGGAGCGGCGCGCGGCGAGCGGCCGCGGGCTGCCCATGGCGCTCGCCGGCTGGCAGTTCAGCCGTCGGCCGATGCGCGGCGCGGGCCCTGTGCTCCTGCTGGTGCTCTCCGTGGCGATGGGCATGCTGGCGATCGGGCAGGGCGCCTCGTGGGGCCGTTCCCAGGCGGACCAGGCGAACTTCCGGGCGGGCGCGCCGGTGCGGGTGGTCGACGCGGAACCGGGCATGCGCCAGGCCGCCGCGTACGCGTCGACGCCGGGTGTGCGGGACGCCGCGCCCGGCCACCGGGTCAGCGTGGCGATGAGCCAGGGCCGCACGGCGACGCTCCTCGCGCTGGACACCGCCCACCTGCGCGACGGCCTGCTGCTCCGGGGCGACCTGGCGGGCACCTCGCCGCGCGCGCTGCTCGCTCCGCTCGGGGCGCGGGCACGGACGAGCGCGGGGATCCGGCTGCCGTCGGCCACCGCGCACGTACGACTCACCCTCTCCGCGGGCGATGTGGCGGACTCCGGCGCGGACGCCCGAGCGGACTCCGGCTCCTACTCGCGGGGCGCGGGGGCCGCCACGACGTCGGTCTCCGTCACCGTGGAGGACCGCTACGGAACCCCGTACCGCACGCGGCTCGGCGACCTTCCGGTGGACGGGCGCGCGCACCGGCTGACGCTCGACCTGGGGCGGGCGGCGGATCCGCTGACACTGACCGGGATCGGCTTCGACACGCCGGTGCCGGTCGGCAGGAGCGCCCGGCAGCGCCTGTCCCTGGAGCGGGTCACCGCCGTCGGACAGGGCGGGGAACGAAAGGAGTTGAGCGTCGGCGCGGCCCGCTGGACCGCCTCGCTGTCCGACCGCGACAGCACCGCCCCCGAGGACGGTGCGGGCGGCACAGGGGGCGGCGCAGGAGGCGGCACCGAGGGCGGTGCGACCGAGCCGAAGCTCGACGGCTCCTCCCGCACCGGCGGAGTCTCCCTGGTGTACCGGACCGGACACGTCTCTCGGTACGACCTGTCCGACCAGCGCAACGCGCCGACCGTCGCCGTCCGGCTCACCGCGGCCCGCCCGAAGGTCACCCGGGTCGCGGGTGTGGCGACCGACCGCTACCTGAAGTCGTCCGGCGCGCATCTCGGACAGACCGTGGACCTGGACGTGGGTGGGGCGACCGTGAAGGTACGGATCGTGGCGAGCGTGCGGGCGCTGCCGACGACGGGACCGGCCGGCAGCGGCGCGGCAGCGGACGGCTCCGTGGCCGGGGGCGGTGCGTCCGTGTACGACGGGGCGAAGGACGGGGGCGCGCTCCTGGTCGACCTGCGCGCCCTCGACCGGGCCCTGGCCGACGTCGACGCCGACACCGTCACCCCGGACGAGTGGTGGCTGTCCACCGCGCCGGGGGACGAAGCGCGCGCCGCGGCCGCGTTGCGGGCCCGGCCCGACATCGACCCCTCGCAGGTCGTGGTGGCTTCGGAGATCGCCCGGCGACTGCGCGACGATCCGCTGGGCGCCGGCCCGCAGTCCGCGCTCGTCGCGACGGCCCTCGCGGCGGCGCTGCTCGCCGCGGTCGGGTTCGCGGTGAACTCGGCCGGTTCGCTGCGTGAGCGCTCGACGGAGTTCGCGATCCTCGGCGCGCTGGGAGCGTCGCGGCGCGGCCTGGCCCGGCTCGTCGCGGTCGAGCAGGGCGTCCTGGTGGCGGTCGCCCTGCTGGTCGGCTCGGTGTTGGGGGTGGTGCTGACCCGGGCGGTGGTGCCGTTGATCGTGCTGACCGGCCAGGCGACACGACCGGTGCCGGACGTGCTCGTACGGCTGCCGCTGTTCCAAGTGGCGCTGCTGATCGGCGGTGTGGCGCTGAGTCCCGTACTGATCACGGCGGTTCTGGCGCTGCGCAGGCCGGCGCGGGCCGCGGACGCGCTGCGCGTGCGGGGAGGTGCGTGACATGGCGGGGCGGGGTTCGGCGGGCGCCGTGGCGCCGTGGGTGCGCACCCGGCTGCGGACGGCGCCCGGCGCGGCCTGTGTGCTCGCACTGCTCGTGCTGCTCACGTCGTGGCCCGCCGCGGCGTTCCCGCGCGCCGTCGACCGGTACGAGAGCAGGGCCCTGCGCCAGACCGTCGCCGACACCCCGCCGCGGCTGCGGAAACTGGACGTGACGGCGGCCGACGCCGTTCTCGAACTGCCCCCGCGGGAAGAGGCGAGGCTCCTCTCCCCCACGGCGACCCGCCGGGCGTACCGCCGGATCATCGCGTCGCTGCGCAAGCCCTACACGACCGACCCGCGCGAGTCGTCGTACGGGGTGCGCTCGGCACATCCGATGGTCGCCGCGGAGACGTGGCTGCCGCGCCCGTACGGGCTGCCCGCCCAGTTCACGCTCGACGCGCGCGCCGGGCTCGGCGGGCACGCGAAGGTCACCGCCGGACGGCTGCCGTCTGCGACAGCCGCCGCCTCATCCACCACGTCCACCTCATCCGCCACGTCAACCTCGTCCGCCACGTCCGCGACTTCGCTGCAGGCCGCCGTCAGTACGGAGACCGCGCGTCGGCTGCACCTCCGGCCGGGGTCGGTGCTGCACCTGACGAACAGCGACGCCTCCGGCCCGCCGACGACCGTCCGCGTCACGGGAGTCGTGGCCCCGGCCAACCCCTCCGGTGACTACTGGTCGGCGGACTCCCTCCTACGCAGTCCGCAACTGCGCAACGTGCAGTCGCCGTTCACGAACCCGCCGAAGTTCTGGGTCGCCTCGCTCATCGTCCCGACGGGCTCCGCGCCCGCCCTGATGGACACGTCGGGCGGGACCCAACGGTACTGGCAGCTCGCTCCAGACGTCTCCGCGCTCTCCGCGGGCGGTCTGCCGGGGCTGAAGGCGGCGCTCGCCGACACCACGGACGGTCCCGGCCTGCCCGCGATCCGTACGGCGACGGGCAGCGAGTCGACAAGTGTCACCACCTCCCTCACCGACGTCATCTCCCGCTACGAGGCACTGCGTTCCGGCATCACACCGGTGGTGGCCGTCGCCGCGTACGGCACCGGAGCCGTGGGGTGCGTGGTCCTGCTGATGGCGGGCGGCCTGGCCGCGGACCGCCGCCGCGGCGAACTCGCCCTGCTGCGCTCGCGCGGCGCGTCGCTGCGCGGCATCGGGGCGCGGCTGTTCGCCGAGTCGGCGGTGGTATCCGTGTCCGCGGGCATGCTCGGCCTGCTGCTCGCGGTGCTGACGGTGCCGTACGGACCGTGGGCCCCGTCCGCGGTCGCCGCGGGCACAGCGGTGCTGGTGGCGAGCACGGCGCTGCCGGTCCGCGCGATGCTCGCCCATCGCCGTACGAGCCTCCCTCCGACCCGCGACGACGTGGCCACGTCCCGCCCGTCGGCCCGCCGCACCGTCGCCGAACTGACCGTGCTCGTCCTGGCGGCCGGGGCCGTGGTGGCGTTGCGCCGTCGCGGCGCGACGGACGGCGGTGACGGCTTGGTGTCTCTCTCGCCGGTGCTCGTGGGCGTGGTGGCGGCGTTCGTCCTCGCACGCGTCCACCCCCTGCCGCTGCGCCGCCTGATGCGGCCGACGGGGCGTCTGCGTGGTGCCGTGGGCCATCTCGCGCTGGCCCGTGCGGCGCGCGCGAGGGCAGGTGCGGGCACGGCTGTGCTGCCGCTCCTCGCCCTGCTCACGGCGCTGACGACAGCGGCGTTCGGCGGCTCGGTCCTGGCCGGCGTCAACGCCGCCCGAGACCGCGCGGCGTTGACCGCGGTCGGCGCGGACGCCCGGGTGGACGCCTCCGGCCCACTGTCCGCGCGGACCATCGACCGCGTTCGCGCGGTGCCCGGCGTCCGGTCCCTCACTACGGCCGCGGTCCACTACGACGCGCGGACCCACGGCGGCACTCACCGGTTCCCCTTGGCCGCGGTCGATCCGGCCGCTTACGCGGCGCTGTCCCGCCGCACCGGCCTCGGCCCGTTCGACGCGGGTCAGTTGCGGTCGACGGGGGCTGAGAAGGCCGGGGCGGCAAAGGCGGCCGGCGGGCACGCACCGGCTACCGGCGGCGCCCTGCCCGCAGTGGTCTCGCCGTCCGTGGCACGGCGGTTCAGCCACGGCGATCTCGATCTGTGGGTCGAGGGCAGGCACGTCTCGCTGCGGCTCGCCGCCGTGCGGGCCGCCACACCCGCCCTCCCGGACGACTTCCTGGTCGTGGACGCCCACGCGCTCGCTCGCGCGATCGGCGCCGCCGCGGTCCGGCCGACCAGCCTGCTGCTCACGGGCGACCACGTCGACGCGGCGGCGCTGCGGGAGGCGGCCGGGTCCGGTGTCACGGTGCGGCTGCGCGCCGTCGAACGGGCCCGCTATGCCGACTCGCCGCTGCAGACCGGCGCCACCGGTGTCTACGTCGCGGCGGTCGCCGCGGGCGCGGGCTACGCCGTCCTCGCACTGCTGCTCGCCCTGGCCCGCGCCACCCCTGAGCGGCTCTCGCTGCTGGCGCGGCTGCGCACCATGGGGCTCACCCGGCGGCAGGCGCGCCGCCTGCTGGTCCTCGAAGCGCTCCCCCAGGCGCTGCTCGCGGCGGGGGGCGGGGCGTTGACCGGGTGGGCGGCGGTCCGACTCCTCGCGCCCGGCCTCGACCTGACCGGTCTGGCTCTGGCGGACGCGGCGACGGACGCCGCGGCCACACACCTGCGCACGGACCCGCTGTCCCTGGCGCTGCCCGCGGCGGGCGTGCTGATACTGGCGACGGGTGTCGCGGCGGCACAGGCATGGTGGGCCGGACGGCGCAGTGCCGTACGGGAGTTGCGGGCGGGCGAGGCGCCGTGAGGACACCGGAGCGACGGAACGGAGACCGTAACGACATGACGACCACCGAGGGCCCAGGAAACTCCAGCGGCGCCAGTAGCACCGGTGTCTCCAGCATCCGTAGCAGTCCCAGCCTCTCGGATCTGGAGCAGCGCGTCGCGGCTCGCCGTGAGCGGCCCGCGTACGGGCATGACGCCCTGATCACCTGCGACCGCCTGGTCCGCATCTTCACGACGGACGGCGTCGAGGTCCAGGCGCTCCAGGGCCTCGATCTGCTCGTGCGGGAGGGCGAGTTGCTGGCACTGGTCGGCGCGTCGGGCAGCGGCAAGTCCACCCTCATGAACATCCTCGCGGGCCTCGACGAGCCCACCGCGGGCGCCGCGAAGGTCGCGGGGCGCGACCTGCTCACGATGGGCGCGAAGGAACGCCTGCGCTACCGGCGCGAGGTGGTCGGTTTCGTCTGGCAGCAGACCTCCCGCAACCTGCTGCCCTACCTGACCGCAAGCCAGAACGTGGCCTTGCCGATGCAGTTGCGGGGTGGTGGTGTTCGGATCGGTGGGAGCGCTGGGAGCGGTCGGAAGCGGTCCCGTCGGGCCGCGCGCGCGGCCGAGCTGCTGGATCTGCTCGGCGTCGCCGACTGCCGTGACCGCCGCCCGCGGCAGATGTCCGGCGGCCAGCAGCAGCGGGTCGCCATCGCCGTCGCGCTCGCCAACGAACCGGCCGTCGTCTTCGCCGACGAGCCCACCGGCGAACTCGACTCGCACACCGGCGAACAGATCTTCGCCGCGTTCCGCACGGCCAACGAACAGCTGGGCACGACCGTCGTCATCGTCACGCACGACCAGGCGGTGGCCCAGGAGGTACGCAGAACCGTCGCCATCCGCGACGGCCGTACGTCCACGGAGGTGCTGCGCCACACGCGGATCGACGAGGCGACGGGCCAGGAGTCCCTGGTCTCCCGCGAGTACGCGATGCTGGACCGCGCCGGGCGGCTGCAACTGCCCGCCGAGTACACGGATTCCCTCGGCATGCGCGACCGCGTGCTGCTCGGACTGGAGCAGGACCACATCCAGGTCCGGCCGGACGACCAGGAACGCTGAGCGGTCGTCCGTGGCGGACTGCGGGGCGGGCACGCGTCGGGAACGATGCGGGAGCGCGTCGGGAACGAGGCGGCCGATGCGGGTCAGGTCGGCGTGACGCTCAGTCCGCCGAGGCCCGGAGCCCCACCGATCCCGGAGCGGCGCAGCGCCACGGACCCGTACGGCGTCCGCAGCCGCACCCACGCTCCGGCCTCGAACAGGTCGACCGTGTCCCCCCGCAGGAAACCGAGCGACGCCGCGGCGTGCGCGAGCCGCACCGGTACCCCGCTGTCCGCTATCTCCCGCGACCAGATGTCCCGGCCGATACGGTCGAGCGCGGTCCGGGTCCGCTCCTCGGGCGCCAGTTCCTCGACCAGCGTCCGGAACTCGCCCACGGCGGCCTTGACGAGCCCGCGCAGCCGCTCGGCGCCGGGAAACTCCGCCACCCGCTCCCAGCCACCGCGCGGCGGCAGCACTCCGGCCCAGGGCGGCCCGGTCACCGCGGTGGGCACGGTGACGCTCGCGGCCGTCTCGTCGAGCGAGTCAAGCAGTTCCCCCACCGACACGGTGACGTCGAGCGTGTCATCGATCCCGTACTCGTACGGCTTCAGGAGCCGCGCCGTGCGGATCGCGAGGACCTCGAACGACGGCGGCCGCCCGAACACGGCGAGCGCCTCGCCGCCGGCCTGCGCCCGCAACCGCACGGCGGCCGCCCTGTCGTAGTGCAGCAGCCGGCCGAGGAAGGCGGCGAGGTCCGCCGCCTCCCCGGCGTCGGCGAGGTGCAGCACGGGCGGCGCGCTCGGTGCGGTCGAAGCGGTCGGCACGGTCATGCGGCGAGCGCCTCCGCTCCCCCGCTGTCCGTGTCGTCGTCCCCGTACTCCCGCAGGAACGACTTCTCGTCGTCGGTCAGCCGCCGCGGCCGCTGCGCCTCGAAGTCGAACGGCACGACGACCGTCGACGCCCGGACGTAGACCCGGTCGTCGTCCTTGACCTCGTAGGAGACCGTGAACGACGCCGCGCGGATGTCGGACACCCACAGCTCGATGTCGACCGGCTCGGGCCGGTGCACGAGCTGCTGCTTGTAGTCGATCTCATGGCGCGCCACGACCGACCCCTGCTGGAACTGCCGGTCCGGACGGCGCAGGAAGTCGATGCGGGCTTCCTCCAGGTAGCGGAGGAAGACCGCGTTGTTGACGTGTCCGTACGCGTCCATGTCGGACCAGCGCAGGGGGCAGGCGTATACGTGGCGTGCCATCAGCCGCGGGTCAGCTTCTTGTGCGTGGTGCGGTGCGGACGGGCGGCGTCCGGACCGAGCCGTTCGATCTTGTTCTTCTCGTAGGACTCGAAGTTGCCCTCGAACCAGAACCACTTGGAGTTGCCCTCGTAGGCGAGGATGTGCGTGGCGACGCGGTCGAGGAACCACCGGTCGTGGGAGACGACGACCGCACAGCCCGGGAACTCCAGCAGCGCGTTCTCCAGCGAGCTGAGCGTCTCGACGTCGAGGTCGTTGGTCGGCTCGTCGAGAAGCAGCAGGTTGCCGCCCTGCTTGAGGGTGAGCGCCAGGTTGAGGCGGTTGCGCTCACCGCCGGACAGCACGCCCGCGGGCTTCTGCTGGTCCGGGCCCTTGAACCCGAACGCCGACACGTACGCGCGCGACGGCATCTCGACCTGGCCGACGTTGATGTAGTCCAGCTCGTCGGAGACGACGGCCCACAGCGTCTTCTTCGGGTCGATGTTGGCGCGGGTCTGGTCGACGTAGCTGATCTTGACGGTCTCGCCGACCTTGATCGAGCCGGAGTCCGGCGTCTCCAGGCCCTGCAACATCTTGAACAGCGTGGTCTTGCCCGCGCCGTTGGGCCCGATGACGCCGACGATGCCGTTGCGCGGCAGCGTGAAGGACAGGTCGTCGATGAGGACCTTCTCGCCGAACGCCTTGTTGAGCTTGTCGACCTCGATGACGACGTTGCCCAGGCGCGGGCCCGGCGGGATCTGGATCTCCTCGAAGTCCAGCTTCCGCATCTTCTCGGCCTCGGCGGCCATCTCCTCGTAACGGGCCAGACGCGACTTGGACTTGGTCTGCCGCCCCTTGGCGTTGGAGCGGACCCACTCCAGCTCTTCCTTGAGGCGCTTCTGCCGCTTCTCGTCCTTCTTGCCCTCGACCTTGAGGCGCTCGGACTTCTTCTGCAGGTACGTCGAGTAGTTGCCCTCGTAGGGGATCGCGCGGCCGCGGTCCAGTTCGAGGATCCACTCCGCGACGTTGTCGAGGAAGTACCGGTCGTGGGTGATGGCGACGACGGTGCCCTTGTACTGGGCGAGGTGCTGCTCCAGCCAGTTCACCGACTCGGCGTCGAGGTGGTTGGTGGGCTCGTCGAGCAGCAGCAGGTCCGGAGCCTCGATGAGGAGGCGGCACAGTGCGACGCGGCGCTTCTCACCACCGGAGAGGTTGTTGACGGGCCAGTCGCCGGGCGGGCAGCCCAGGGCGTCCATGGCCTGCTCCAGCTGACCGTCGAGGTCCCACGCGTCGGCGTGGTCCAGGTCCTCCTGGAGCTTGCCCATCTCCTCCATGAGCTCGTCGGAGTAGTCGGTCGCCATCAGTTCGGCGACCTCGTTGAACCGCTTGAGCTTGTCCATGATCTCGCGAGCGCCGTCCTGGACGTTCTCGAGCACGGTCTTGGACTCGTCGAGCTCCGGCTCCTGCATGAGGATGCCGACGCTGTACCCGGGTGCCAGGAACGCGTCACCGTTCGACGGCTGCTCCAGGCCCGCCATGATCTTGAGCACGGTCGACTTGCCGGCGCCGTTGGGGCCGACGACACCGATCTTCGCGCCCGGCAGGAAGCTCAGGGTGACATCGTCGAGGATCACCTTGTCGCCGTGCGCCTTGCGCGTCTTGCGCATGGTGTAGATGTACTCAGCCAAGAGAAACCGTCCGGCAGTCGAAGTGTCGCAGTAAAGGGGCCCGCGCTGTGCGGCTCCACCGCGCGAGGGCAGATACACCCATCTTGCCGTACAGCCACCGCCGGGCGGAAACTCGTATCTCCGGACGCCGCCCACCGGGCACGTCCGCGCCCCGGCCCAAGGAGTGACGTCCGTCACCCGCGGCTGTGGCGCCGGACGGCCGCACGCTCCGGCCGCCCGGTCTCGTCGGCTAGCCGCTCACCTGTCGCCCTGGGAACCGTCCCGCCGATCGCCGTCCTCCGGGGACGGGGTCTGCGGGGACGGAGCCTGCGAGGACGGGGCCTGCGGGGTGGAGGCGGCCGGTGCTTGCGGCGCCTTCTTCCCGCGGCTCAGGACGAGCGCGGCGCCACCGGCCAGGACGAGCGCGATCGCCGCCCCGGCGATGACCGGTGTCGCGTTCGAACTGCCCGTCTCGGCCAGGTTCCGGTCGCCGGAGCCGGTGCCGGTGCCGCCGACGGAGGCCGGGCTCGGCTGCGGGGCGGCCTGCACGGTCAGCCCGTTGCCGGCAGGGCTCGCCGCGGGCGACGTGCGGCAGTCCAGCACACCCCGTATCCGCTTCACCAGGCCGTGCGGCCCCTTGATCGTGAAGTCGTACGCCTGGTCCTCCTGCAACGGGATCGTCACCGTCCGCGAGGTCTTCGCCGGGATCGTGTGCACGACGCTCATCAGCGTGAACGTGAACGGCTCGTCCCCCGGGTTGGCCACCGCTATGTCGACCCCGCCCGACTTGCAGTCCGCGGCCGCCGACAGGGCCGGCACGGCCCCCTTCTTCGCCCAGGTGGCCGTCGCCGTCGCGGAGACCGTGGACTCGCTCGACCCGGCGAGGATCTGCGTCTGGCTTCGCGTCCCCGAGACGAAGGCGCGGCCGACCGGCACCGTCGTCGAGCCCTGCACGGTCAGCGCGGCCGAGCCCGCCGCGGCGTCCTTGGGCACATCGAAGTAGATCTGCCCGCCGTCGACCACGGAGGTCACCGGCCGCCCCGCCTTGTCGACCACCTTCACCCCGTCGGCCGCGGCCTCGGCGGGCGGGGTCACGCCCACGGTGTCGGCGCCGGTGTGCACGGTGACCGGGCCGAGCCGCTTCCCCGGCCGCCCGGAGACCGCGCGCGGCGTCAGAGTGAGCGAGGCGCGCGGCTCGGCGACGGAGCGGGCGTGCTTGTCGAGGTAGTCGGCGAGCTTCTCCGCGGCGGGGCTGACCGCGTCGACGTCCGCGTGGTCCGAGTACCGCCAGATCCCCACCTGTGTGCCCGTGGCGGCGTCCTGCTCGGTGAGCGTGTCGGCCCCGGCCTTGCGGGCCAGCGCGGCGAGATCGTTGACCTGGGGGTAGGAGTGTTCCAGGATCCAGCGGATCTTGCCCGCGTCAGGGTTGCCGTTCAGCGATGTGCCGCTCCAGGAAGTCTCCTGGTACTTGGCGTCCGTCTGCGTCGGGTTGTGGATGTCGACGCCGTACGTGCGCAGCGTTCCGCCGCCGTCGACCGTCATCCGGAACAGCCCGGCGAAGACGCGCTCGCTGCGCCCGCCCTCGTGGATCACGGCCGCCCCGTACGTCTCCAGGCCGCCGATGGTCGCGCTCGCGCCGCTCTGATCCGTGTCGTCGTCATCCGCGAAGGCGGCTCCTGCCCCGGCCATCGCCGCGGCGGCCACGAGCCCTGGCACCAGGGCCGCCACGGCGAGGCGCGCGGCGCCGGGCCGCCCTGCGGCCCGTGAGAACACAGCAAACACGACATTCCCCTTCAGGCGGGACAGTACGACACATGGGGGGTGTCCCGCCGACAGAACCTTGCGCGCCGCGGTGCCGACCGGCCGCACCCGGCCGGCTCGGCATGAGCAGCCGACGCACAGCGGTGCGAACCACCTTGACTTCGCGGCCTCTTGAGCCCTGCACGAGGCTCACGAGCCCCTTGAGCTACGCCCGGCATCCTAAGTAAACGAGGGATCACGCCCGCCCGAGCGGGCACCCAGCGGCCGATCCGACTCGCAATCGTTATCCCCGACGCCCCTACGAGCTGGGCTTGTCGACAAATCTCCGGCACGCACCGGTGGATAAGCCGCACTTGGAACGCCGTCCGCCATGGCCGAAGGAACCAGCCGATCCCATAAGGCGGTTCACGTGGCCGCGCCCTCGCTCACGCCACCGGCTGGGGTTCGCGTTCGGCTTCCGGTTCCCGTTCAGCTACGGGTTCCTGATCGGTTTCGGGTTCCCGTTCGGCATCGGGTTCGCGTTCGGCGCCGGGTTCGGGTTCGGGTTCGGGTTCGGGTTCGGGTTCGGACCAGGCTCCGGTCTTCGCTCCGCGCCCGAACTCGGGCTCGCGCCCGGTCCGTGACAGCTCGTCGGTCCGGCCGGGTGAGGCTCTGCGGAACGCGGAGGTACCGCGCGAGAGGTCGTGCCCGATCGTGACCGCCTCGATGTCGGCCGATGTCCAGTGCTGCCCGCCGCGCTCCTCGTCTCGGACCTTCAACCTTCCGCGCACCACGACCGGTTCGCCGAGCGAGAGCGAGCTCTGCACATTCGCGCCCAGGGCCCGCCAGGCCCACACCGTGAAGAAGTTGGTGTGGCCGTCCACCCACTCGTTGCGCACCCGGTCGAAGCGGCGGGTGTGTGCCGCGAGCCGGAACCGGGCGACCGGCCCGGTCGGCAGTTCGCGGTAGACCGGCGTCGTCGCCACGTTCCCCACCACGGTCAGCATCGTGTCGCTGCTCATCGCAACCCCTCCCGTACACGGTCCGGGACGCGCGGCCGTCCGGCCCGCGCGGCCCCGGCCGCTCATCTCGTCCGCATCATCCGATCGCGGCCCGGGCCTGTCCCGAACCGCGATCTCAGACTGCCCCCGCCGCGAGAACCCCGCCGTCCCCTGTGTACTACCGGCCAGTTGTGGAAAACCCAGCCACCCGTACGTACTGCTCGCGCACCTCCCGGTA
Organism: Streptomyces beihaiensis; assembly: GCF_026274175.1. Taxonomy (GTDB): domain Bacteria; phylum Actinomycetota; class Actinomycetes; order Streptomycetales; family Streptomycetaceae; genus Streptomyces; species Streptomyces beihaiensis. The sequence goes on along the minus strand of NZ_JAPHNL010000211.1, from coordinate 32,511 downwards.
CCGCAGCAGCTCCGCCGCGACCGGGTCGAGCACACGGGCCCTGCCGCAGGCCGCGGCCGCCTCCCGCAGCCGCCGCTCGGCCTCCTGCCCGTAACGCCGGGCGGGCCCCTTGGCCGCCATCCTGGAAGCCCACTCCACGCACGGGCCGCCCACGATCCCGGCGAGCATCAACAGCACCGGCACACCCAGGTTCGGCGAGACCACGCCGAGGATCTGCGCCGACAACCACAGGCCGCCCGCCACCTGCAGCAGCGTCATCATGGCCTGCACGAGGACGGCCAGCGGCCACCACCCGGGCCGCGGCGGCCGGGTCCCGACCGTGTACAGCGGCCCCTGTACCCGGCCGTCGCCCCGGCGCGCCGCGGGCGACGCCGTGGCCAGGGCGTCGAGCGCCTCCGGGAGCCCCTCTCCGCCGCGCAAGGCCGCCTCCCGCACCGACTGCCCCCACGCCTCCGGCAGCCCGGCCGCCGCAGCGTCCCCCACGGCCCGCACGGCGTGCTCGACCCGCTGACGGGCCGTGGCCTCCTCCTCGGCCTGCTGCTGCCTCGGGGTCAAGGTGGGCAGGTCCGCGGCGCGCCGCCGCTCGTACCAACGCCACAGCCGCAACCAAGGAGTGCCACAGGCCCGGTTGGCGCCACGGATCCAGGCGCGTTCGGCGGCCTGGCCCGCGGCCGCCGCTCCCACCGCGTCGGCGAGCCGGTCGGTGAACTCCTCGCGGGCCTCCTCGCTGAGCCCCGTACGGCGTCGCGTCGTGTACACGGGCCGCAGGCCGTCGGCGACGGCGTCCACGTCCGCGCCGATGCGCCGCACGGGCGCCAGCCGCCGGTTCGTGAACTGGTCGAGCGCCTCGCGCAGTTCACCGACACCGTCACCGGTCAGCGCGGACAGGGCCAGCACCGTGGCGCCCGGTTCGCCGTACTCGCCGAGCGCGATGCCGTCCTCGTCGAGCAGCCGCCGCAGATCGTCGAGGACCTGCTCGGCCGCGTCACCGGGCAGCCGGTCGACCTGGTTGAGCACCACGAACATCACCTCGGCGTGCCCCGCCATGGGCCGCAGGTAACGCTCGTGCAGCATGGCGTCGGCGTACTTCTCGGGGTCGACGACCCAGATGACCGCGTCGACGAGCGCGAGGATCCGGTCGACCTGCTCACGGTGGTCGGGCGCGGCGGAGTCGTGGTCGGGAAGGTCGACGAGGACCAGCCCGTCGAGCTCGGCCCCGGACTGCTGCGACTGCAGCGGCCTGCGCCGCGAGCGGCCCGGGATGCCGAGCCGGTCGAGGAGGCCCGCCGCCCCGTCGGTCCAGCTGCAGGCGATGGGCGTGGAGGTGGTGGGCCTGCGCAGCCCCGTCTCCGAGAGCGGCACGCCGGCCAGGGCGTTGAACAGGGTCGACTTCCCGCTGCCGGTGGCACCCGCGACGGCGACCACGGTGTGCCGCGAGGACAGCCTCCGCCGGGCGGATGCCTCGTCGAGGACCCGTACGGACTCGGTGAGCACCGTGCCGTCGAGGCGGGTCCTGGAGAGCCCGACGAGTTCACGCAACGCGTCGAGGCGCTGCGTCAACCGCCCGTCGTACGTCTCCGCTTCCGACATCGAGCCTACGGGTCCGGACACCGGGGCGCCGGAACCCGCGCCCCCGGATCCCGCGCCTCCGGATCCCGCAACGCCTGAATTCGTCGCGTCCACCGCGCGCGTGCCGCCCGAACCGTCTCCCGCCCCGGCGTCCGGTGCCTCGGCGACGCGCCGCGCGATGAGCCCGTCGTCCCAGGCGCCCTCGGCGGACCTCCCGGAGCTGACGGAACCGCCGGAACCGCCGGAGCCGACGGAACCGACGGAACCGACAAAGCCGCCGGGCTGGCCGGAGCTTCCGGACTGGATGGTGTGGCTGGACTGGCCGGCGTAGCCGGAGTGGTCAGGCTGTCCCGAGTGGTCAGGCCGTCCCGAGTGGTCAGGCTGCCCCGAGTGGTCAGGACGTCCGGAGTGGTCAGGCTGTCCGGTGTGGTCCGTGACGGCGGTCACCGCCCTCACCTCTCCTTCTGCAGCAGCGAAAGGGCCGCGATGAGTTCGGCCTGCGATTCGGGGGTGACGCCGAGGGCGTCCAGCGGCGCGAGCCGGCGCTCGCGCTCCGCGCCGAGCACGTTCTCCACGTACTCGCTCAGGAGCCGTCCACCGCGGTCGCGCAGCCGCAGCGCGCCCTGGGCGTTGATCCGCTCGGCGAGCCGCTCACCCGCGGCTCTGGCACGCCGCCCGCCCAGCAACGCCGTGGCGACGAGGGCGGCGACCACCTCGGCGTCGGGCGGCGTGGCGCCCTGCGCCTCGCCCATGGCGCGTACCTCGTCCTCGGCATACTCCTCAAGGACGCGCCGCCAGCGCCGTACGGCCAGACCGATGCGGTGCTCGGCGGTCTCGAGGCCGGGCTCCGGGCGGGCCAGTTCGGGCGCGTCACCTCCTGGTTCGCGACGCCACCGCTCGTCCACGCGCGCGTCAGCGGCGGTCACCGCGCACAGCAGGAGCGCCGCCAGGCTCTCCGTGAGCGCGTCGAGCAGCTCGTCCGCCGAGCAGTCGAGCGGGTAGCTGCGCCACCGTTTCAGCGCGTCCCCGGCGAGTACGGCACCGTTCTGCAGCCTGCCGCGCACGCGCGCGTACTCGTCGTCGTATGCCTCCTCGACAGCGGTCGTGAGCCGTACGGCGGCCGAGTGCTGGGAGGCGACGGCGGCGGCCAGTTCCGGCATGCGCGCGCGCAGCGAGTCGAGGACGCCGCGGGCCGTGCGCGACAGGGCGAGCGCCCGCGCGGCGGGGTCCTGGACACGGTGCGCGAGCCAGGCGCGCAAGGGGGCGACGGCGGTGGCGGGCAGCAGTCCGCCGTCACCGGTGGACTCGGGCAGCTCGGGCACGGTGAACCGGGGGATCTCCCCGAGCCCGGCCTTGGCGAGCAGGGCGCCGTACTGTCGCGAAACCTCACCGATCACCTGGTGGGGCACCCGATCGAGCACCGTCACGAGGGTGGCGTCGTACTCCTTGGCGGTACGGAGCAGGTGCCACGGCACCGCGTCGGCGTACCGGGAGGCAGTGGTGACCATCACCCACACGTCGGCGGCGCTGATCAGGCGGGCGGCGAGGAGCCGGTTGTCGGCCACGAGCGAGTCGATGTCGGGCGCGTCGAGAAGTGCGAGCCCGCGCGGCAGCGTGCCCGCGGTCTCGACGCGCAGCGTGCGCTCCCCGTCGTCGAGGGGCGGAACGAGCGAATCGTCCCCCTGGACGCTCCCGTCGGCCTCGTTCTGCCTCGGCACCCACACGCGCGTGAGGTCGGGCAGCACTCTCATCCCGGAGAACCAATGGTGGTCGTCCGGATGGCAGACGAGCACCGGCGTACGGGTGGTGGGGCGCAGCACCCCGGCCTCGCTGACCACCCGTCCTACGACGGAGTTGACCAGCGTCGACTTCCCGGCCCCGGTGGACCCGCCGACGACGGCGAGAAGTGGCGCTTCGGGGGCGCGCAACCGGGGCACCAAGTAGTCGTCGAGTTGTGCGAGCAGCTCATCGCGGTTGACACGCGCGCGCGGGGCCCCCGCGAGAGGGAGCGGAAAGCGCGCGGCGGCGACACGGTCGCGCAGCGCGGTGAGCGCGTCGAGCAGCTGAGGCCGTACGTCCAAGGTCACCACATGCGAAGAATGCCCAATTTTGGCGGCTTTCTGAAGCATGTGGCGGTCTTCTGCGTGCCGATTCCGCAGACCAGGCCCGGACAAGGCGCACGACGGAGCACAGGAAGCGCAGAGCGGCACGGAAGGGACGACTGGGGCGCAGGCATAACGAGTGCACAACACCCGAGACGCGAGACGCCAAAAGCGATGCGGGATCCGAACCCACCTGCGATTATCGGGACCGCTTCACTGAACCTCCACATCGAGCCACGGAGGCGAAGCGGCAGGGACAGGGATCCACGGCCCCTATCCTTGTCCCGGCAAGGTCACGGATCACCACCCGCACATCCGGTCCAGGCCACCGGCCACACACCGGCCCCCGTAGCTCAGTGGATAGAGCAGGCGCCTTCTAAGCGCTTGGCCGCAGGTTCGAGTCCTGCCGGGGGCGCCGAGCGGTATGCGGGGTCGCGCCCTCCCTCAAGGAGGGCGTTTTTGCTGTTCAGAGGTGGCGAAGCTGATCGGATCTCCCAGGTGGACTCAGCGCGGCCGACGCCCCCGACCTGGGCGACAGTCCGGACGGGCGCGGTTTGAGACGGGTCCGGACGGGTGTTCTTCCTGAAGACTTCCCGAAGTCTCGTCGCGACCTCTCCGCTGACATACCGGTGCGCCACATGTCGCATATCGGGGCAATACTGCATACAGGTTGAGGGAAGGACCCATGCCCGCTCATCCTTGGCGCCATGAGTCTCGCAGCGGCCTCCTTCGACCTGCCCGCCATGGGCGAGTACGCCCATGACTGGGCCCTCGTCGACGTAGAGACCTCCGGGCTCATACCCCGACGGGACCGGGTGCTGTCGGTCGCTGTCCTCACCATCGGAGCGGACGGACGGCAGACCGCGGAATTCTCCACACTGCTGAACCCCGGATGCGATCCGGGACCGGTGGACGTGCATGGGCTCACCGCCGAACGGTTGCGCGGGGCGCCAACCTTCGAGCAGGTCGCCGAGCGCATCGGGGAGCTGTTGCAGGACCGCGTTCTGGTGGCTCACAACGCGCAGTTCGACTACGACTTCCTTTCCTACGAGTTCGCCCGGGCGCGCAGGTGGCTGCCGGTGTCGCGGCGGCTGTGCACCCTGGCGCTGAACCGGCGGGTCGACCCACCGACGCCCGACATGAAGCTGGGCACGCTGGCCGCCCACTACGGCGTACCGCAGCAGCACGCCCATGACGCCCTGGACGACACCCGGGTGTTGGCCGGGATCCTGCGGGCGTCACTGCGTGAGGCGGCGCGACTCGCACTGCCGCTGCCCCTCGTGAGCTGCCCCCCGCGCGCCGAGTCGCAGTTCACGCCGAAGCCACCCAAGACGCCCTGCGCCTACCGCAACCCTGGACGGCTGGCCCGCGGAGGGCCGTTGCGGCAGGGGATGAAGGTCGCGATCACCGGTGAGACCGCTTGCGCGCGGGCCGAGTTGATCGGCAGAGGAGTCGCCGCCGGGCTCAACATGATGACCTCGGTCAGCCGCCACACCAGCGTCCTGGTCACCAATGAGCCCGCGTCCGGTTCGGCCAAGGCGCGGCGGGCCACTGCCGAGGGTGTGCCGGTCATCGACGAGGACACGTTCCTCAAGCTGCTCGGCGAGGTACAGGGCGGTGCGGCGCACCGGGCGCCGGAGGCGGAGACCGTTGCACCGGCGCCGGCCGTCCCGGCTCCTCGTCAACCGGCACTCGCACCTGCCGGGACGACGGGCAAGCCGTTGGCCGGGCGTCGTGTACTCGTCCTGGGCGGCACGCACAAGGAGGCTGCTGCCGCGCGCACCCGCGTGGTCGTGCTGGGCGGTTCCGCTGCGGTCAATCTGTCCCGCAGCGTCACTGACGTCGTTGTCCTCACCGGTGGGGACAAGGATCGCCGCATGCGGCGGATCACGGAACTGGGCCTTCCGGCGCGTGACGAGCGCTGGCTCGTCGATCCTGTCGGGGAGACCAGTGCGGAGACCAGTGCGGCGGCCCGTGCGGCGGCCCGCACGGAAGCGGCACAGGTCGAGGAGGCGCCTCTGGACGTCTCGGCTCAGCCGCTCCACGTGCTTCCCCGTGGCGGCGTCATCGATCTGCCCACGCCACAGTGGCATCTCGCCGCGGCCTGGGCTCCCCGGGAACGCTGCGAGATCGATGTCGTCGCGTTCGTGCTCGACGAGGACGAACAGGTCACCTTCGACGAGGACTTCGTCTTCTACGGCGCTCCGGAAAACCCCGCGGGCACGGTGCGGCTTCTCACCGGTGGCCCCGCCGAACAGACCGTCGCCGTCGACCTCGCCGCTCTCCCACCGGCCTCCCATCGGGTCGTTGTCGCGGCCGCCATCGACGGCTCAGCCACCTTCGGCGACATCGGAGCAGTCCAGATCACTGCCGCTCCCGACAGTGACGCCGCCCCTCTGGCCCACGCCACCCTGGACGCCGCGACCACCGAACGCACGCTGCTCCTGGGCGAGTTCTATCGTCGCGGCCCCGTCTGGCGCTTCCGCGCCGTCGGCCAGGGCTACGACCACGGCCTTGACACGCTCGCCCGGAACTACGGCGTCGAGATCGACGACTGAATCCGAACCACTGCCGGGCGTCTTGTCCGCAGCGGTCGCGTCAATCGCCCGACGGACGATACGCGAGCCCGGCACCGCCCCCCGGCCGAAGCGCACGCATCCCGTACGGCGGCGCACCTGTCTGAACTGCCCACAGCGGGATCCCACGCGGCTCACGCCTCGGGAGGATCCCCGCCGCGGGGCGGGCGGCCGGTGTCAGCGGCTTCCGGTGAGCTGTCCGGCGAGGCGGTCGTGGATGTGGGCGCTGGGCTCGCTTCAGGCCGATGACAGAGACCACCGCGAAACCCCGACTGTCACGGTGAACCCGTGCGCCTCGTCTCCTGCTACTCGGGACACGACCCGAAACCGCCCCGGACGCCGCGCAGATTCCCAGGTCTCCTTCCAGGTCTCAGACGCCGTACAGCTCCTCGATCTCCCGCGCGTACGCTGCCGCGACCGCCTTGCGTTTGATCTTCATCGACGGGGTGAGCAGCCCGTTCTCCTCGGTGAACTCGCCCTCCACCAGCCGGAACCTGCGGATGGACTCGGCGCGCGAGACGGCCTCGTTGGCGTAGTCGACGGCCTTCTGCACGTCCTCGACGATGCGCGGGTCGCGGATCACCTCGGACAGCGGAGTGTCGGCGGGCAGCTTGCGCACGCTCAACCAGTGGGCCACGGACTCGGGTTCGAGTGTGATGAGCGCGGCGACGTAGGAGCGGTTGTCCCCGATGACGACGCACTGGCCGACCGGGGAACGGCTGCGCAGACGGTCCTCCAGGACGGCCGGGGAGACGTTCTTTCCGCCCTTGGTGACGAGGATGTCCTTCTTGCGGCCGGTGATGGTGAGGTAGCCGTCGGGGTCGAGCGCGCCGAGGTCGCCCGTGGCGAACCAGCCGTCGCCGTCGAGGACTTCGTCCGTCGCGGCCCGGTTGTTCCAGTACGTACCGAAGACGATGCCGCCCTTGATGAGCACCTCGCCGTCGTCGGCGATGCGGATGGCGGTACCGGGCACGGGAGTACCGACGGTGCCGGGGCGCGGGCGAAGGGGCGGGGTGACGGTGGCCGCGGCGGTCGTCTCGGTGAGGCCGTAGCCCTCGTAGATGACGATTCCGGCGGCGTAGAAGAAGAGGCTGAGGTTGCGATCGAGCGGAGAGCCGCCGCTGATGGCGTAGCGCAGCCGGCCGCCGAGTTCCTTGCGTACGCGGCGGTAGACCAGCAGGTCGTACAGGCCGTGGGCGATCCGCAGGCCGAGGGACGGGCCCGTGCCGCGCCCCAGGAACCGGGCCAGGTGCTGCTCGCCGAACCGGATCGCGATCCGGTCGGCCCGGTCGAAGGAGGCTCCACGCCCGATCTTCTCCGCTGTGGCCCGGCCGGTGTCGTGGATCTTCTCGAAGAGGTACGGGACGCCGACCACGAACGACGGCCGGAACGAGCGTAGTTCGGGGCGCAGTTCGTCCGGCTTGATGCTCGGGCAGTGGCCGACCTCGATCCGGGCCAGCAGGCAGGAGATCTGCAGGGCTCGGCCCAGGATGTGGGCGAGGGGGAGGAAGAGGAGGGTGGAGGCCGTCTGGCCGGTGACGGCCTTGAAGAGGGGGTGGAGCAGTTCGACGGTGTTGGCCGCCTCGGCGTACAGGTTGCCGTGCGTCAGGACGCAGCCCTTGGGGCGTCCCGTGGTGCCTGAGGTGTAGCAGATGGTGGCGACGGTGTCGGGGCCGAGCGCGGCGCGCCGCTCGGTGACTTCGGCGTCGGACACCTCCCGGCCCGACGCGGCGAGTTCGAGTACGGCGCCCGCGTCGATCTGCCGGATGCGGGGCCGTTCGGTCTCCGGCAGGGCGGCGAGGCCGGTCGCGGCGGCCTCGGCGTTCTCGGGTGTCTCCACGATCAGCGTGCGGGCGCCGGAGTCGCGCACGATCCACTCGATCTGCTCGGGCGAGGAGGTCGCGTAGATCGGTACGGTCTGGCCTCCCGCGGCCCATATCGCGAAGTCGAGGACCTCCCACTCGTAGCGGGTGCGCGACATGAGGGCGACGCGTTCGCCCGGTTCGAGGCCGGCGGCGATCAGCCCCTTGGCGGCGGCGGTCACTTCGCGTGCGAAGGCGGCGGAGGTGACGGGCTTCCACTCCCCCGCCTCCTTGCGTCTGAGCACGACCGCCTCAGGAGCCTCGGCGGCGTTCACGAACGGGATGTCGGCCGGGGTGCGGAGGGCGTCGGCCCCCGGCGACCGCGCGGCGAGCGGCGCGACGCGGGCCTCGCGTACGGTGCCGTGCTCGTCCCGTACGACCTCGACCGCGGCACGTCCGGCCAGGCCGCTGTGGTTCCTGGCCCGCTTCAGATCCTTGCGTGCGCCCATCACGACTCCCGGCGTGGTACCGACGCGACTGCCCGCCCCTACTTACTCATGAGTCAACTTACCCATGCGTAAGGAGAATTCAACGGGTCGCGCACGCCTCGCTTCACACGCCTCGCTTCGCACGCCTCGCGTCTCACCTCTCGCGTCTCACCCCTCGCATCTCACCCATCCGGCAGCCACACCTCACCGTCGAGTACGCCCCGCATCCCCACCCACACCATGTTCATCAGCCGCACCGTGACGCTCTCCGGCGACTGCCCCGGGTTGCGTTCCATCCAGTCGGTGAGCGAGTCGGCGGCCCCGACGAGCGCGTGCGCCACGAAGTCGGCGTCCTCGGCGCCCAGCCGGGCCCCGCGCCCTTCGCCACCGGTGACGTCGTCGATGCCGTCCTTGACCAGGCCCGCGACCTCCGCCATGACGGCGCGCCGCGTGTCCGCGACGGCCGCGGCGATCCTCTCGCTCGGTTCGGAAGCCTGGCGGTGCAGCACGACCCAGCTGTCCCGGTACGCGGCGACGAAGGCGAAGAACGCGGCGAGTCCGGCGTGCAACCGCAGGTCGGGGGCGGCACCGGCGCCCCGCGCGGCCTCCTGGAACGCGGCGACGAGGCGTGCGGCCTCGCGGCGCAGGCAAGCCAGGAACAGCCCTTCCTTCGAGTCGAGGTAGAGGTAGACCATCGGCTTGGAGATCCCCGCGAGTTCGGCGATCTCGTCGACCGAGGCGGCGTGGTAGCCGCGTTGGGCGAAGACGCGTACGGCCACGTCGATGATCTGCTGCTCACGCACCTGCCGCGGCACGCGCTTGCGCCGCTGCCGAGCCTGTCGCCCCTGCCCCGATGTCCCCGTCACCCTTGCCGACCCATCCGCGCCGTCGATACCTTACCGTTCAGTAAGTTTACTGAACGGTAAGGAGAGTTGCCCATGAGCGGTGCCGACGACATCGCGGCTCTGGACTTCGCGAGCGTCACGCCCGAGGAGTTCGCGCGGCGCGTGAAGAAGATGTCCGCGAAGGACATCAACGAGATCGCACGGGACGGCGCGCTGCGCGCCCGCGTCCTGGCCGAGGTCTTCGGACGCATGGAGGCCCAGTTCAAGCCGGAGGCCGCGGGGTCGCTCGAGGTACTGATCCGCTGGAAGATCACAGGGCAGGGCGACAACGGCGAGGCGGTCTGGGAGACGAGCATCGCGAACGGCACGTGCACGGTCACCGAGGGCCGCACCACCGCCGAGCCGCGCGTCACGCTCGCCATGGGCGACGCGGACTTCCTGAAGCTGGTCTCGGGCAACTCGTCGCCGGTCACGATGTTCATGATGCGCAAGGTGAAGATCGCCGGTGATGTGGCCATGGCGGCGGGCCTGACCCGCTACTTCGACATCCCGAAGGCGTAGGGGCGGGGGCGGAGAACAGAACACGGAGCAGGGGACGGAGGGCAACGGAAGGCAACGAACGCGCAGGAAGGCACGGGAAAGCGGGGGAAGGCACAGGAAGCGCAGGAAGGCGCCGGGCATCATGGCATTCTCCCTGGAAGTCGTCCGCACGGCCGCCGCCGAGTGGGACGAGCGCGATGAGACGCCGCGGCGGCGTTCCGCGTGTCAAAACCGCGGGCGGGCTCGGAGGTGGCGGCGATGCTGACGCGAGCCCGGTACGACGAGGCGAAGGACGAGTGGGGGATCAGCGGCCAGACGGCATGGATCACCAACGGCGGCATCGCCGACGTCCATGTCGTCGGCGTGGACGGTGCGCAACGACAAAGCGTGACGCTGCGCAGGGCCATTTGCGAAGGCATCAGCGAGATCCAGCGGTTGGTGATCGCGCGGGCGATATCGGGTCGGCAGATCCGCTGACGCGGCTCGGCGCCGTGTGGTCACTGGCGCGCGCTGCTTCTGTCCCTGGTCCCGGTTTCGGTCCCGGCTTCAGCTCAGGCCCCGGCTCCGGCTCCGGCTTCAGTTCCTGGTTCCGGTCCAGCCGCGGTGCACGGTGACTTGATGAGCGGCGCGTCCCGGGACAGCTTTCGGAACCCGACGCCGTAGTACAAGCCGCGGGCCGCGGGATGCCCCGGTGCGCCGAGGTACGCGACGGTGGCGTGCCGCGCGCCCGCCGCGCGGGCGAGCCGCATCCCGTGCAGCAGCATCGCGCGCCCGAGGCCGCGGCGCCGGTGGCCCGGGTGGGTCCCGACCGGCTCGAACTCGACGGACCGGTTGACGTCGTCGAGCCAGAGAACGGCCGAGGCGACCATCGCCCCGTCGGGCGCCTGAACCAGAACGTGCAGGTCACCGCGGTAGCCGGGCGCCTGCCGAACACCCTCGTACCGGGCGACGGTGTACGTGGTGGCGGGCCACCCGGCGACGTGCGCCCGCACCACGTCCTCCGGTCCGACCTCGTCGGCGCTGCGGAACCGGAACCCGTCCGGCAGCACCGGTGCTTCGATGTCGGTGAGCTCCCGCTGATTGAGCTGGGTCCAGCCCCCGTGGTCCCCCGCCGCGGCCGGATCGCTCCGGAACCCGTGTGCCGTCCACCGCTCCAGGCCGAACGTGTCGGCGGCGCTGGGCAGCGCCGTCCGCTCGACGCCCGCCGCCAGACCTTCGTACCAGTCGATGACCTCGTCGACGACCTCACCGTGCTCAGGGTGAACCTGGTGGGCGAGACTCGCCTCGGTGACGCCCCTCACCACGCCGTCCCGGCGCAGCACCTGGTACGGGATCCGCGCCCACCCCCAGCCCACCAGTCGCCCGCCCCGCCACCACAACCGGCGCCGCCAGCAGTCGCCTTCGGCGGCATGCCCCCTGCCCCAGTTCCAGGCCAGTTCGCCGTACGACGCGTCGGCGTTGACCAACTCGGGCCACGTGGCGGCGACGCGCTGCGCGAGATCTTGCATGAGCCTCAGGTCCGCCACCGTGATGGGCTCGTGGCCCGCCGTGGACACCATGCGCCCATCGTGCCGGGGCGGCCGCCGTGCCGTCGAACGATTTTGCACGTAATGAGCAATTCAAGTTATGTTCATTACCATGTCCGGTCCGAGGGGGAGCAGAACGAAGATGCACGCGAACGCGGGTGACTCGGCAGGCGCGCGGCGCGGAGGGCAGGCGCCGAGCCTCCCTGTCTGGGTGACCGTGCCGACCGGCGTCGTCGTCGCGTCCGTCCTCGACGGGGTCTACGGCCTCCCGTGGTGGCAGCGCTGCGTCGCCGTGGTTCTGACGGCCTTCGTTCTCGAAGCGGTCCATCAGGCGGTGCGCCGATCCCGGCGCGGCAAGGACGACGCCACGAAGTAGGCGGCGTCGGCGGTGTCCGGGACACCATCGGGCCGTGCGGGCCTGCCGGTTGGTCGCGGCTTCAGCGGCAGCCGGTTCTCCGGTCGAGGCCGCCGCTCCCGGTTGTTGTCAGTGGCCGGTCCTACAGTTCCCGCATGACCTACGGACTCATCACCAAGTTCCTCGCCCGTCCCGGTGAGCGTGACGCCCTGACGGACTGTCTGCTGCTGGCGGCGGAACGGATGCCCCGGGCCTCGGGCTGCGTCCACTACCTCATCAGCACGTCCGACGAGCCCGAGGCCGTCTGGGTGTCCGAGGTCTGGGTGGACCAGGCCGCCCACGACGCCTCGCTGAAGTCGGAGGACGTCATGGCTCTCATCGGCCGCGCCAGACCGCTGATCGCGAGCGTGGCCGAGCAGATCCCGCTGGCCGTTCTGGGCGGGAAGGGGCTCCCCACCTGAGCCGCCCTCCTCACCGAGACCGGTGCGACGAGTCGCGGCTGCTCGTGGGGAGCGTGGTCCGCCCCCGTCAAGCTGGCACTACTCGCGTACGTACCGGATCAACGCCCCCGCGCCGCACACCCGGTCGAAGCGGAAGCCGCACTTCGCGAGGAGGTCCTCGGCGGCCTGGCGCGGGTAGACGTGGTAGCGGCTGCGCTGGTGGGCGAGGACCTCACCGTTGTCCTTGCGCACGTAGTAGTCCTTGATGAACCTGTCGCCGCCTTTGCCCCCGTCCCCTTCCTCGCCGGGCTCCGCCGTGAGCTCCTGGGCGTAGACGAGACCTCCGGGCAGCGGACGGTCGTAGGAGCGGTGGGCCTGCTGGACGGCGATGAGCAGAGGGCCACCGGGGCGGACGGCCTCGGCGACGTTCTTCAGGGCCTGGACGTCGTCCTCCTCCTCGACGAGGTGGCTCCACACCTCGATGCCCGTCTCCTCCCGGACCTCGGTCCACACACCGCCCACCGAGTACGCGGCGTCAAAGGCGTCCGGCATCGTCATCTCGGTGATGTCCTGGCGCATCAGCCGTACGCGGTCGCCGAGCCGTTCCCGGGCCTGCGCCAGCATGGCCTCGGTGTGGTCGATGCCCGTGAGGCGCGGGGCGGGACGGGCGAGAGGCCGGGCGTCGTGGTCACGGTCGAACGCCCTCAGCAGGCGTTCGCAGGCCAGGCCGGTGCCGACGCCCAGTTCCAGGACGTCCTCCAGGCCCGCCAACTCCGTCACCAGGGCGCGGGCGTACACGTCGTAGTCGTAGTAGCCGGACGTCATGATCAGGTCGTAGTAACGCGAGAGATCTTCGTATGAGTTGGCCACTCGCGGCACCGTAGTCTTTTCGACATCCGGCTTGAAGAGCGCAATTGAGCCCCGATGCGCGCATCGGCCGTGCGAGGCCGCACGCGCGGCGGGCGTACTCGTCCGGTCGCCGTCAGGCGCGCGCGTCCTCCGGCACCGACACCAGCCACCGCGTCTCACGGCGCGGGCGCAGGTAGAGGAGCCAGTACAGCGTCGCCACCGCCGTGATGCCGCCGGTCCACAGCAGGTACGAGACGTCCTGCTCGACCAGGATGTAGGCCATCACGGCGATCAGGACCACCGGGACCGCGGGCCACAGAGGCATCCGCCAGGCCGGCTGGTCGCGGTGGGAGCCGCGGCGGGAGAGGAGGGCGGCGATCGCGACCAGCAGGTACATGCCGGTGACGGAGACGCCGGTCACCCCGTACAGGGTGTCGAGGTCGACGAAGCACAGGAGCGCGCCGGGCACGCCCACGACCAGCGTGGCCACCCACGGGGAGCCGAAGCGGCCGAGCCGGGACAGGGCGCGGTTGACCGGCCGGGGCCATGCCTTGTCGCGGGCGGAGGCGAACAGGACGCGGGAGTTCTGGATGACCATGACGATGCCCGCGTTGATGATCGCGAGGGCCACGCACAGCGACACGAACGTGCCGACCGCCGAGTTCGACCAGGCCCGCACCATCGCGCTGAGGTTTCCGGAGGTGAGCGCCGAGATGTCCTTGGCGCCCATGGTGATCGCGGCGACCGGGACGATGATGATCACCGACGAGATGGCGAGAGTGGCGAGGACCGTGCGGGCCACGGACTTGCGGGGGTTCTCCAGCTCCTCCGAGAGATACACCGCCGTCGAGAAGCCCTGTGTCACGAAGAGCGCGATCGCCAGGCCCGACACCACCAGCATCGCGGTGACGGTGTCGGTGTGGCCGTTGCCGCCCGCCACCTGCATCGACAGGAGCGAGTCGGCGCCGCGCCGGGAGTGCGTGAAGCCGAGTACGGCGACGACTCCCGCCGCGATGACCTCAAGGACGAGGAAGATGCCGGTGATCCAGGCGTTGGCGCGCAGGTCGAGCAGGCCCGCGAGGGTGGCGAGCAGCATGACGCCCGCGCCGGTCAGTGCCGGGTCCAGGTGGACGATCGGGGTCAGGTAGTCGGCCGTGCCCATCGCGATCACCGGGGGGACGATCATCACGACGAGGAGTGACAGGACGAAGACGAGCCAGCCCGCCAGGCGGCCCGCGAGGGTGGACACGATGGCGTACTCGCCGCCCGCGCTGGGGATGAGCGTGCCGAGCTCGGAGTAGCAGAACGCCACGCCGATGCAGAGCAGCGAGCCGATGGCGATGCTGAGGGCCGTGGCCGTGCCGAGCGAGCCGAGCAGGTCGGGGACGAGGACGAAGAGCGTGGAGGCGGGTGTCACGCAGGAGAGCGTGAGCAGGGTGCCGCCGACGACTCCGATGGACCGCTTGAGCGCGGCGGGCGGCGCCGTGTTCGGCAGGGGCTCCACCGCGGGGGCGGCGGTGCGCAGCGTGTCGGTCATGGGGCGGTTCCGATCGGGGGGTGCGGCAGGAATGCGGGACGGGGTGACCCGGCGATGGAAACCCGCCGACAACCGGAACGTCAACGGTCATTTTCCTGCGGAATCCGCAGGTCAGGGGGGTCTCGCGGGGCAGCGCGACGCCCCTTGTTCGAGAATTCGGCCGCGTTTCGCAGATCAGAGTCCGCGATTGACCTTGCAAACGAAGGTATAGCGATGAGTTTTCTTGTGGAGCCCGATTCATCCCCTCCGTGCCGCCTCTGTGTGGGAATCGCAGCCCGGCGCCTCGGCCTCGTCGAAAAAAAGTCGCCCGGCCCACCGACGGTGGACCGGGCGTCTCGATCACGTTCAGTGATTGCGCGGGAACCCGAGGTCGACGCCCGCGGGGGCGTCGGCCGGGTCGGGCCAGCGGGTCGTGACGACCTTGCCACGGGTGTAGAAGTGCGTGCCGTCGTTGCCGTAGATGTGGTGGTCGCCGAAGAGGCTGTCCTTCCAGCCGCCGAAGGAGTGGTAGCCCACCGGCACCGGGATCGGCACGTTGACGCCGACCATGCCCGCCTCGATCTCCAGCTGGAAGCGGCGGGCCGCGCCGCCGTCACGGGTGAAGATCGCCGTGCCGTTGCCGAAGGGAGAGGCATTGATCAGCGCCACGCCCTCCTCGTACGTCTCCGCGCGCAGCACGCACAGGACCGGGCCGAAGATCTCGTCCTGGTAGGCCCTGGCGGTGGTCGGGACGTGGTCGAGGAGGCTCAGGCCGATCCAGTGGCCGTTCTCGTGGCCCTCGACCGTGTATCCGGTGCCGTCGAGGACGACCTCGCAGCCCTCCGCCGCCGCGCCCGACACGTACGAGGCGACCTTGTCGCGGTGGGCCGCCGTGATGAGCGGGCCCATCTCGGAGGCCGGGTCGTCGCCGGGGCCGATCGTGATCTTCTCGGCGCGCTCCTTGATCTTCGCGACGAGTTCGTCACCGACCGAGCCGACCGCGACGACCGCCGAGATGGCCATGCAGCGCTCGCCCGCGGAGCCGTACGCGGCACTGACCGCCGCGTCCGCCGCGGCGTCGAGGTCGGCGTCGGGCAGCACCAGCATGTGGTTCTTGGCGCCGCCGAGCGCCTGGACACGCTTGCCGTTGGCGGAGGCCGTGGTGTGGATGTGGCGGGCGATCGGGGTCGAGCCGACGAACGAGACCGCCGCGACGTCCGGGTGCTCCAGGAGCCGGTCGACGGCCACCTTGTCGCCGTGCACGACGTTGAAGACGCCGTCCGGCAGGCCCGCCTCACTCAGCAGCTCGGCGATCTTGACGGACGCCGACGGGTCCTTCTCGCTCGGCTTGAGCACGAAGGTGTTGCCGCACGCGATGGCGATGGGGAACATCCACATCGGCACCATGGCCGGGAAGTTGAACGGGGTGATGCCCGCCACCACGCCCAGCGGCTGACGGATGGACGACACGTCGACGCGGTTGGCCACCTGCGTGGACAGCTCCCCCTTGAGCTGGACGTTGATACCGCAGGCCAGGTCGACGATCTCCAGGCCGCGGGCCACCTCGCCGAGCGCGTCGGAGTGCACCTTGCCGTGCTCGGCGGTGATCAGCTCGGCGATGGCGTCGCGGTTGGCGTCGAGCAGCGCGCGGAAGCGGAAGAGGATCTCGGTGCGCTTGGCCAGCGACGACCGGCCCCACTCCTGGTAAGCCTGCTTCGCCGCGGCGACGGCCGCGTCCACCTCGTCGACGCTCGCGAAGTCGACCTCGGTGGTGACGGCGCCGGTCGCCGGGTCGGTCACCGGGCCACGGGTGCCCGACGCGCCCTCGACGGCCTTGCCGCCGATCCAGTGGTGGACGAGCTTGGTGTCAGACATATGCGGCAACTCCTACGCGTGTCTCAGAGGTGGCGGCGTCGGGCGGTGACGTGCCGGTCGTACTCCTCGCGGGCCTTGACCGCCGCGCTACGGTCCGCGGTCTCGGCCACGGGCACATCCCACCACGCCCGCGCGGGGGGCGGGCCCGACACTGTGTCTGCCGTTTCGGTCTCGACGTAGACACATGTGGGGCGGGTGGCGGCGCGGGCCGCGGCGAGCGCCTCGCGCAGTTCCCTGACGGTCTTCGCGCGGTGCGTCCGCATGCCGAGCGAGGCCGCGTTGGCCGCGAGGTCGACGGGGACCGGCGCGCCCGCGTACGGGCGGCCGTCGTCGGCGGTGAGGCGGTACTGCGTGGCGAAGCCCTCGGCGCCGACGGCCCGGGAGAGGCCGCCGATGGACGCGTACCCGTGGTTCTGCAGGATGACGACCTTGATCGGGATGTTCTCCTGGACGGCGGTGACCAGCTCCGTCGGCATCATCAGATACGTGCCGTCGCCGACCAGCGCCCACACGGGCCGCCCCGGCGCGGCGAGCGCGACGCCGATCGACGCGGGGATCTCGTAGCCCATGCAGGAGTAGCCGTACTCGACGTGGTACTGGTCGCGGGAGCGAGGGCGCCAGAGCCTGTGCAGGTCGCCGGGGAGCGAGCCGGCCGCGTTGACGAGGATGTCGTCGCCCGTCACCAGACGGTCGAGGGCGCCGAGGACCTGGGCCTGCGTGGGACGCACCAGGTCGTCGTCGGCCGTGAAGCAGGCGTCGACGCGGTGCTCCCAGCGTTCTTTGCCGCCGGTGTACTCGGTGACGTACGCCGGTTCGACGCGCAGCCCGGCCACGGCGGCGCCCAGCGACTCGATGCCCGTACGGGCGTCCGCGACGAGCGGCAGCGCGGCGAGCTTGTGGGCGTCGAACGGGGCGATGTTGAGGTTGACGAAACGGACGCCGGGGCGGGCGAACAGGGTGCCGGAGGCGGTGGTGAAGTCGGTGTGCCGGGTGCCGATGCCGAGGACCAGGTCGGCGGTGCGGGCCAGTTCGTCGGCGGAGTCGGTGCCGGTGTGGCCGATGCCGCCCACGTCGCGGGGGTGGCCGTGGGGCAGCACGCCCTTGCCCGCCTGGGTGGTCGCGACGGGGATGCCGGTGGCCGTCGCGAACTCCGCGAGCGCCTCTTGTGCGGCGCTGTGCCGCACGCCGCCGCCCGCGACGACCAGAGGGCGGCGGGCCGCGCGCAACGCCTGTGCGGCGGACGCGAGTTCGGCCGGGTCGGGGGCGGGGCGGCGGACCGTCCAGGTGCGCTCGGCGAAGAACTCCTCGGGCCAGTCGTACGCCTCCGCCTGGACGTCCTGCGGCAGGGCGAGGGTGACGGCGCCGGTGTCGACCGGGTCGGCGAGCACGCGCATCGCGGCGAGGGCGGCGGGGATCAGCTGCTCGGGCCGGGTGATCCGGTCGAAGTACTTGGACACGGGGCGCAGGCAGTCGTTGACCGACACCTCGCCCGCGTACGGGACTTCGAGCTGCTGGAGGACCGGATCGGCGGGCCGGGTCGCGAACACGTCGCCGGGCAGGAGCAGCACGGGCAGGTGGTTGATGGTGGCGAGGGCTGCGCCGGTGACGAGGTTGGTGGCGCCGGGGCCGATGGACGTCGTGACGGCGTGCGTGCTCAGGCGGCCGCTCTGGCGGGCGTATCCGACGGCCGCGTGCACCATGGCCTGTTCGTTGCGGCCCTGGTGGAAGGGCATGTCGTCGGCGTACTGGAGCAGGGCCTGGCCGACGCCCGCCACGTTGCCGTGGCCGAAGATGCCCCACGTGGCGGCGATCAGGCGGCGCCGGGCGCCGTCCCGCTCGGTGTACTGGCGGGCGAGGAAGCGGACGAGTGCCTGCGCCGTGGTCAGCCGGACGGTCGCGCCGCTCATCGGTACCCCTCCGTCGTGTGGTCGGGGTGGAAGCAGATCCGCCACTCCCGCTCGGGTCCGGGGCCCGCCATGACGTTGAGGTAGTACATGGTGTGGCCCGGCTGGGCGATCGACGGGCCGTGCCAGCCGTCCGGGACGAGGACCGTGTCGCCGGTGCGGACCTCGGCCAGCAGGTCGGTGCCGCCGGGGCGGGAGGGCGAGACGCGCTGGTAGCCGTAGCCGCCGACGCCTCCGACCGGGTCGGGCTCGATCTCGAAGTAGTAGATCTCCTCGAGCTGGGACTCGACGCCGGGGCGGTGCTCGTCGTGCTTGTGCGGCGGGTAGGAGGACCAGTTGCCGCCCGGGGTGATCACCTCGACGGCGATCAGCTGGTCGCAGTCGAAGGTGTCCGCGGCCGCGACGTTACGGACCTGGCGGGCGCAGCCGCCGCTGCCGCGGGCCTCGACGGGGACCTCCGGCGCGGGGCCGTGGCGGACCGGGAGTCGTCGTCCGCACTTCGCTCCTGCCAGGGCGAACCGGCCTCCGGCGCCGGAGGAGATCTCCGCGCTGGTGTCACGCGGAAGGTACGCGAAATCACTCGTACCACTGAACACGCTGTCCCTGCCGACCAGTTCGATGGTCCGCCCCTCGGTGTTCACCGAGCAACCTCCCGCCAGGGGCAGCACGATCCATTCACTCGTGCCGGTGTCGAAGGCATGGCGCTGTCCGGGTCCCAGTTCGAGCACCCGAAGGCCGGCCCGGGACCAGCCGACCCGGTCCGGGTCGACGAACACGGCGTAGGGGCCGTCGGCGGCCGCGCCCCGGGGGACGTACGTCATGACTCCACTCTCCTCCGACCTCCGGCTCTCCGGCGCACGCGCGTGAGCGGCATGGAAAAGCCACCATTCCCCGTCACGCGCCGGTTCATGCGCCCACGGCGCGCCCTCTTTGCATCACTCGCGTCACAAACGCCCCCTTCGTGTCACACATGTCAGGCATACGCGGGTTCTGCGTCACAGGCGCCCCACATGCCCACCCTCCACCCCGGTCCCCCTCGTTCACCGGGCACAGGGTGGGGCGATCGCCGGCGGCCACCCCCGAGCCGCCGCCGCGACGCCCGCCAGGGAGGAGCCACTCATGACCGACCACCGGCTCTGGTCGTACAAAGAGATCGCCGCGCACATCCGGGTACAACCCGACACCGTGCGCTCGTACCGCAAACACGGGCTGCTGCCGCCCCCGGACCACGTGGAGAGCGGCAAGCCGTACTGGTATGCGGACACCGTCCGCGCCTGGGTGGCCTCCCGCCCGGGAAACCGCGGCGGCGGACGCCAATAGACGCGCATAAATGGGACAAAAGCGACGCTGACCATAAGCTGCGGGCAGCCACCCCCGAAGTCGCCGTACGCCCATGTTCGAGGGAAGTCAGAGGGAACCGTCGTGACGTACTCCCAGCCCCCCGGAGCGCCCAAGGCCCGCATCCCCCAGCAGCCACCGCCGCCAGGACCGCGGATCCGGGCGGGCCTGTGGCGGCGCTGCCTGTGGGGAGGTCTGGCCCTGTGGCTGCTCACCTCGGTCGTCACGTACACCACCAGGAACACCACCCTGCTGCCCACCCTCATCATGCTCGGCAGCTTCCTGGTGCCCGCGGTCTTCGTCCTGTGGGCCTACGAGCGGCACGGCCGCGACCTGGGTGTCACCCTCATCCTGGGCTGCTTCCTGGTCGGCGGCGTCCTCGGCGTGCTGGGCGCGTCGGTGATGGAGTACTACCTGCTGCACCCGTCGGTGTGGATGTTCGTCGGCGTCGGCCTGATCGAGGAGGCGGTCAAGCTCCTCGCCCTGATGTACGTGCTCCAGCGCCACCCGCGCATCCGCGGGCTGCGCGCGGGCCTGGTGCTCGGCGCGACCGTCGGCTTCGGCTTCGCGGCCTTCGAGAGCGCGGGATACGCCTTCAACGCCGCGGTCACCCTGAAAGGCATCGACCTGCGCTCGCTCCTGGAGACCGAGGTGCTGCGCGGAGTGCTGGCGCCGTTCGGGCACGGCCTGTGGACGGCGATCGCCGGGGCGGCGCTGCTCGCCTTCCGACGCCCTGACGGGCGGTTCCGGTTCGCGGCGCCGGTGCTGGTCACGTACCTGGGGGTGGCCCTGCTGCACGCGCTGTGGGACTCGATGCACGGGATCGCGTTGTGGCTGGTGGCGCGACTGACCGTCACCGACCTGGACCGCACCCTCTTCGCACGGGGCTACCTGCCCTCCCCCACGACGGCACAGGAGCACCTGTTCCTGCTCTTCTCGGTGGGAGGTCTGGCGCTGATCTCGCTCGTCGGGCTCACCTGGGTCCGTTCGCTGGCACGCCGGGACCCCTCTTGGTGAGATACCCCTTAGGGGTATACAGTCGAAGCCGTAGAAGGCAGGAGCCAGATCGGCCCACCGGATCGGCCCACCAGATCGACCTAGCAGATCAGCCATCGAGGAGAACGACATGAGCGCCCAGAGCCAGCTCCACCAGATCGGTTCCGACGCCGCCGACGCCGAGGCCACGACCTCCGGCTCCTGCTGCGGCGGGGCCTGCCACTCCGAGGCCCCGGCCGCCGCCACCGAGGGCGCCGTCACCGCGGTCTACCAGGTCAAGGGCATGACGTGCGGCCACTGCGAGGGCGCGGTCTCCGAGGAGATCTCCCAGATCGCGGGCGTCTCGTCGGTCAAGGCCGTCGCCGCCACCGGCCAGGTCACGGTCGTCTCGGCGGCCGCGCTCGACCGGGAGGCCGTGCGCGCGGCGGTGGACGAGGCCGGTTACGAGCTGGTCGACCAGACCTGAGGGGCGAAGCACCCGTGACACATGGCGGCGGGGCCGGGGCAGATCCCCGGCCCCGCCGCCGCGCGTAGGCACACAGCCGCCGGGCCACCACGCCCACCCTGTGGACACTCTGGACCTACACATAATCGGCACGGCAGAATTGCATCATCCTCACGGGAGAGGCCGGATCCTCATATCGGTCCTCTTGCGTACACGCGGGACATATGCATGAGGCGCAGATCACACTGATCTGAACGTAACCCTTTATGGGTCTCGCGAGTCTAAGGAGGCGATGCAAGGGCGTCTTGGGGGGCGTTCCTGTGTCGAGCGGGTTTGTCTTGGGGGACGGACCCGACTGCGTTGGCCGGGGCACGTGCACCGGGAGCTTGAGCGGCCCACCCGTGCGTACGTGTTCCGGCGGCCGACGCGGACCGAGACACCCGGTCGGATCCCGTGGGGGGAATCCGTACCGGGGAACAAGGAAAGCGCCCCGACTGCCGGCCCGTGGGGGGACCGGCAGCGGGGCGCTTTCCGCTGTTCTCGGCTCGCCTGTTCTCGGCTCGCCCGTTCTCGGCTCGCTTGCGCGGCCGTCGACTCAGCGGGCCTCGACGGGGACGAAGTCCCGCTCGACGACGCCCGTGTAGATCTGGCGCGGGCGGCCGATGCGGGAGCCCGGCTCCTTGATCATCTCGTGCCACTGGGCGATCCAGCCCGGCAGACGGCCCAGGGCGAACAGGACCGTGAACATCTCGGTCGGGAAGCCCATGGCCCGGTAGATCAGGCCCGTGTAGAAGTCGACGTTCGGGTAGAGGTTGCGCGAGACGAAGTAGTCGTCGGAGAGCGCGTGCTCCTCCAGCTTGAGCGCGATGTCGAGCAGCTCGTCGGACTTGCCGAGCGCGGACAGCACGTCGTGGGCGGCGGCCTTGATGATCTTGGCGCGCGGGTCGAACGACTTGTACACCCGGTGGCCGAAGCCCATCAGGCGGACGCCGTCCTCCTTGTTCTTCACCTTGCGGATGA
Organism: Streptomyces beihaiensis; assembly: GCF_026274175.1. Taxonomy (GTDB): domain Bacteria; phylum Actinomycetota; class Actinomycetes; order Streptomycetales; family Streptomycetaceae; genus Streptomyces; species Streptomyces beihaiensis. Next base: position 10,325 of record NZ_JAPHNL010000211.1, on the reverse strand, counting down.
AGGAGTCGACGTCGCCGCCATTGGCCTGGATGCCCTCGAGCATCTCGAGCACCGACTGGTTGGCGCCACCGTGCAGCGGCCCCCACAGCGCGGAGATGCCGGCGGAGATGGAGGCGAACATGTTGGCCTGCGACGAGCCGACCAGGCGCACGGTGGACGTCGAGCAGTTCTGCTCGTGGTCCGCGTGCAGGATGAGCAGCTTGTCGAGCGCGGAGACGACGACCGGATCGAGCTCGAACTCGGCAGCGGGCACGGAGAACGTCATACGCAGGAAGTTCTCGACGTAGCCCAGATCGTTGCGCGGGTAGACGACCGGCTGGCCGACGGACTTCTTGTACGCGTACGCGGCGATCGTCGGAAGCTTGGCGAGCAGGCGGATGGTGGAGAGGTTCCGCTGCTTCTCGTCGAACGGGTTGTGGCTGTCCTGGTAGAAGGTCGACAGCGCGGAGACGACCGACGACAGCATGGCCATCGGGTGGGCGTCGCGCGGGAACCCGTCGTAGAACCGCTTGACGTCCTCGTGCAGCAGGGTGTGCTGCGTGATCTCGTTCCGGAACGCCGAGAGCTCGTCGACGGTCGGAAGCTCACCGTTGATCAGCAGGTACGCCACCTCGAGGAAGGTGGAGCGCTCGGCGAGCTGCTCGATCGGGTAGCCGCGGTAACGGAGGATGCCCTGCTCGCCGTCGAGGTAGGTGATACCCGATTTATAGGCAGCCGTGTTGCCATATCCGCTGTCGAGCGTCACCAGACCCGTCTGGGCCCTGAGCTTCCCGATGTCGAAGCCCTTGTCGCCGACGGTGCTGTCGACCACCGGGTAGGTGTACTCGCCATCGCCGTACCGCAGTACTACTGCGTTGTCGTAGTGCTCGCTCACGTCATCCCTCACCGACGTAGTGCCTCTTCTTCGAGGTTCCCTGACTGTCTCTACCTTCCCCCAGATGGCTCAGCAGAGTGCACTCGGGGTCGACCATTGGGCCTATGGACGGCACTCAGTGCCGTCAGCCTGCTCATCCTGCCCCCTTCGCCCCGGTTCCGAAAAGGGTCTGTGACCTTCGCGACTCATTTGATCGATCAAAATTCACCGGAGCCGCCGCCGGTCAGCCGGAAATCGAGCGCGGTGCAGCGCCTGCCCGCCGAGACCGTGCGCACCGCCTGCCCGAGGGCCCTGCGCGAACCGACCAGCACCACCAGGCGCTTGGCGCGGGTGACCGCCGTGTACAGGAGGTTGCGCTGCAGCATCATCCAGGCACCGGTGGTGACCGGAATCACCACGCACGGGTACTCACTTCCCTGGGAACGGTGGATGGTAACCGCGTAGGCGTGAGCGAGTTCGTCGAGCTCGTCGAAGTCGTAGACGACCTCCTCGTCCTCGTCGGTGAGAACGGTCAGGGTCTGCTCGTCGCCGTCGAGCGACGTGACGACACCGACGGTTCCGTTGAAGACGCCATTGGCGCCCTTCTCGTAATTGTTCCGGATCTGCGTCACTTTGTCCCCCACGCGGAACACCCGCCCGCCGAACCGCTTCTCGGGCAGGTCGGGCCGGGCCGGGGTGATGGCCTGCTGGAGCAGGCCGTTGAGCGTGCCCGCGCCGGCGGGCCCCCGGTGCATGGGCGCGAGCACCTGCACGTCCCGCCGCGGGTCGAGGCCGAACTTGGCCGGAATCCGCCGAGCGGCCACGTCCACCGTCAGCCGCCCCGCCTCCTCGGTGTCGTCCTCCACGAAGAGGAAGAAGTCCTTGAGCCCTCGGGTGAGCGGCGGTTCCCCTGCGTTGATCCGGTGGGCGTTGGTGACGACACCCGACTCCTGGGCCTGCCGGAAGATACGGGTGAGCCGCACGGCGGGCACAGGGCTGTCGGCGGCGAGCATGTCCCGCAGCACCTCCCCCGCGCCCACACTGGGCAGCTGGTCGACATCCCCCACGAACAGCAGATGCGCACCGGGCGGCACGGCTTTCACCAGCTTGTTGGCGAGCAGCAGATCGAGCATGGACGCCTCGTCGACGACGACCAGATCGGCGTCGAGCGGTCTCTCCTTGTCGTACGCGGCGTCTCCACCGGGTTTCAGTTCGAGGAGCCGGTGGACGGTGGACGCCTCGGCTCCGGTCAGCTCGGCGAGCCGCTTGGCCGCGCGCCCGGTGGGCGCGGCGAGCACGACCTTCGCCTTCTTCGCCCGTGCCAGCTCCACGATCGAGCGAACGGTGAAGGACTTGCCGCAGCCCGGCCCGCCGGTGAGGACCGCGACCTTGCGGGTGAGCGCCAGCTTGACGGCCTCCTCCTGCTCGGGGGCGAGCTCGGCGCCGGTGCGGCGCGAGAGCCAGGCGAGCGCCTTGCCCCAGTCGACGTCCCGGAAGGCGGGCATCCGGTCGTCGGCGGTCCGCAGCAACCGCAGCAACTGAGCGGACAGGGAGAGCTCGGCGCGGTGGAACGGCACGAGGTACACGGCGGTGACGGCTTGGTCCCGGTCCTCGCCGGGCACCCGCTCCCGTACGACACCGGGATCGCCGGAGTCGGAATCGGCGTCCGGCTCGGCGAGTTCGGCGAGGCACTCGATGACGAGCCCGGTATCGACCTGGAGCAGCTTCACGGCATCAGCGATGAGCCGCTCCTCGGGCAGATAGCAGTTCCCCTGGTCGGCGGATTGCGACAGGGCGTACTGCAGGCCCGCCTTGACGCGCTCGCGGCTGTCGTGCGGAATGCCGACGGACTGGGCGATGCGGTCGGCGGTCAGGAATCCGATGCCCCAGACGTCGGCGGCGAGCCGGTACGGCTGGTTCTTCACGACCCCGATCGAGGCGTCCCCGTACTTCTTGTAGATGCGGACGGCGATGGACGTGGACACCTCGACGCTCTGCAGGAACACCATCACCTCCTTGATGGCCTTCTGCTCCTCCCAGGCATCGGCGATCCTCTTGGTCCGCTTCGGCCCGAGCCCCGGCACCTCGATGAGCCGCGCGGGCTCCTGCTCGATGATGTCGAGGGTGTCGAGCCCGAAGTGCTGAGTGATCCGGTCGGCGAAGACCGGCCCGATGCCCTTGACGAGCCCGGACCCGAGATAGCGCCGGATGCCCTGGATGGTGGCGGGCAGCACGGTCGTGTAGTTCTCGACGGTGAACTGCTTGCCGTACTGCGGGTGGGAGCCCCAGCGCCCCTCCATCCGCAGCGACTCCCCCGCCTGCGCCCCGAGCAGCGCCCCGACGACGGTCAGCAGGTCACCGGCGCCTCTGCCGGTGTCGACACGCGCGACGGTGTACCCGGTGTCCTCATTGGCGTACGTGATCCGTTCGAGGACCCCCTCGAGCACCGCCAGGGACCGTGCCCCGGCCTGAGCCCCCGCCTGTCCCTGCCCCTGCGCTCCCGTCCGCTGCTTCGCCATGGTCCGACGGTAGCGGTGGGGTGTGACAGGCAGAGGGGGCGGATGCTGTTTCAGACCACGGCCACGTGCGTTCCGATGCGCCGTAGGCCCGCGAGGCCCCGGCCCGTCCCACGGCCGGGCGCTCGGGGCGGCCCGCCGCCGTTTCCCGCATCGCCGGTCCGGATGTGCGGGCCTGGCCCCCCGTCGTCGTGGAACCGGCGCTCGGCCGGGGGAGGGCCTGAAGGACGAACCGTCCGACGCCGACGATCACGCTGACATCGAGCGCCGCGCCGAACTGTCGCGCTCGAAGGCCAGGGCCTGTCATCTGGCCGAGGTGCGCAAGCACCACCACACCACTCGGGTCGAACTCGCGTCGAACTCGCGTCCAGCACGGGCGTGTCCCAGGCCCGGGTGTCGGACCTGGAGCGCGGACAGATCGGGCGCAGCGAGGTCGACACACTCGCCGCGTACGTGGCAGCACTCGGTGGTCGCTTGAAGATCGTGGCTGATTTCGACGATGAATCCGTCGTACCGCAGTGATCCGCTCCGCGCTCGGAACTCCTACACCCCGCCCATCGGCTCCACATCCACCTGCACCGGCGTCCCCCACACCCGCACCACCTCGTAGTCCGTGAACTCGTGGATCAGCCGGTACGCCATCGCCGCATCCGGCCGACGCCGCTGCGCCGCCAGATACAGGTCGGCCTCCCGACGATCATGGCGCGGGGTGCCGCACAGCTGCCACACCCGCCCGTTCCACATCTCCGGGATCCAGCGCTGCTGCGGCCGAGGACGGTGTTCACGCGTGCCGTAACGCGACAGGACCGGGGCTTCCTCCGCCTCCGTACCCGCCGCCGCGCCACCACGGTCGCCCGAGATCTGGGAGCGACGGGCCTTGCGTCGACGCGTCTCGCAGAACAGACACAGATCGGGCGCCGACTCCTCCACCGGACCGTAAGGATGCTCCTTGCACCTGGTCGTCGGCTTCTGCCCGCTCACCGCCTCCGCCAGCTGGTCGAGCGCGCGCATCAGGTCGCCGCGCACCTCGTGGAGCGTGTCGTCCGGCGTATCGGCGGTGAGCTTCTCGCCGTGCTCGCCGAGCACCCGCAGGGCGCGCCCGAGTGCGGTCAGCTGCGCATGATTCACGGTTCCGTGCTCCATCCCGTCCGTACGTACACGCTCCACCATCGCATGCGGCACCGACATCCCAGGGCGGGACGGCGGCAAGCCGCCGCACGGCCCCAGACGGCCGCCCTCCCTTCATCGCGCACCCGCGACGCCCTCGTACCCTCTGGGGTGACATACGCGGAAAGGCACAGGCACAGGATGAACACATACGACCTCCTCGTCGTCGGCTCGGCCAACGCCGACCTGGTGGTGGGCGTCGACCGGCGCCCGGCCGCCGGGGAGACCGTCCTCGGCTCCGACCTGGTGGTCCACCCGGGCGGCAAGGGCGCCAACCAGGCGGTGGCCGCGGCCCGGCTCGGCGCCCGTACGGCGCTGCTGGCGCGGGTCGGCGACGACGGGCACGGACGGCTGCTGCGGGACTCGCTCGACTCGGCGGGCGTGGACACGTCCGGCGTGCTCGTCGGCGGTGCGCCCACGGGGGTCGCGCTGATCACCGTGGACCCGTCGGGCGACAACTCGATCGTCGTGTCGCCGGGCGCGAACGGGCGGCTGACCCCCGGTGACGTACGGGCGGCGGGCGAGCTGTTCGCCGGGGCGCGGGTCGTCTCCGTGATGCTGGAGATCCCGCTGGAGACGGTCGCCGAGGTCGCCCGTTCGCTGGCCGACGGGACGCGCCTCGTCCTCAACCCGTCGCCGCCCGCGCCGCTGCCCGACGAGGTCCTGGCCGCCTGCGACCCGCTCATCGTCAACGAGCACGAGGCAAAGGTCATTCTCGGCACGGAACTCGGCGGCACGCAACTCGGCACCGACCCGGAGGACTGGGCGCGGCGGCTGCTCGCGCGCGGCCCCCGCTCGGTCGTGGTCACGCTCGGCTCCGAGGGAGCGCTCGTCGCGGACGCCGCGGGCACGCGGCGGGTGCCGTCGGTGAAGGTGAAGGCCGTGGACACGACGGGCGCGGGTGACGCGTTCACGGCGGCGCTGGCGTGGCGGCTCGGCACGGGCGAGTCGCTGGCCGACTCCGCCGCGTACGCGGCCCGGGTCGGCGCGGCGGCCGTCACCAGGGAGGGCGCGCAGGAGTCGTACCCCACGGCGGAAGAGGTAGCGGCCTACGCGCGGCACGGCGGGGCGCTGTGAAGAAGTCCGGCACGCTCGTCCGGCGCGTCCGGCGAGTGCCCTCGCCGAGCTGAGCCACGAACCTGCCATGCGGAGGGGCCCGGTCCGTGGACCGGGCCCCTCCGGCATTCCCCTCCTGCGTCGAAACCCCTTCGTTTCCCCCAGATCCCCCCGGATCCCCCTCGGGCCTCAAGAGTTCCGACTCCCCTTACGACCACCTCACATCGCAAAAGGTTGCACGGCTGTGCAGCTTTTTCTCAGGACGTTCTCAGCAAGCGTGTTCAGAGCGTGTTCATCCGGCGTGCTCCGCGAACCGCCGCACCGTCTCGGCCAGCACCTCCCGCCCGTCCCGCGCCCACAGCCCGTCGTTGAACAGCTCGACCTCGATGGGTCCCGCGTAGCCTTGCGCCTCCACCAGAGCGCGCCAGTACCGCAGGTCGATCGCCCCGTCGCCGAGCTGGCCGCGCCCGTTGAGCACGCCCTCCGGCAGCGGGGTCGTCCAGTCGGCGAGCTGGAACGTGGCGATGCGCCCGGAGGCGCCCGCGCGGGCTATCTGCTCGGGCGCCCGGTCGTCCCACCAGATGTGGTACGTGTCCACGCACACGCCCACCTGCTCGGCGGGGAAACGTTCGGCCAGGTCGAGCGCCTGCGCGAGGGTCGAGACGACGCAGCGGTCGGCCGCGTACATCGGGTGCAGCGGTTCCACGGCGAGCCGTACCCCGCGCTCGCCGGCGTAGGGGGCGAGCTCGACGAGCGCCTCGCCGATCCGCTCCCGCGCGCCCGCCAGATCGTACGAGCCGGCCGGCAGCCCCCCGGAGACGAGCACCAGCACGTCCGTGCCGAGGGTGACGGCCTCGTCGACGGCACGCTTGTTGTCGTCGATCGCGGCGGCCCGCTCGTCGGTGTCCAGGGCGGTGAGGAAACCGCCGCGGCAGTGCGTGGTGACGTTCAGCCCGGCGTCGCGCAGCAGTTGGGCCGCGGCCTCGACGCCGTACTCCCGCACGGGCGCCCGCCACGTGCCGACATGCCGCACGCCCGACGCCCGGCACGCCTCGACGAGTTCGGGCAGGCTGAGCTGCTTGACCGTCATCTGGTTGACGGAGAAGAGCGGGTCGGCGGTCATCCGGTGACTCCGTACAGGGCGAGCAGGGACTTCATCCGGGCCTCGGCCAGGTCCGGGTCGGGGAACAGGCCGAGGCCGTCGGCGAGTTCGTAGGCGCGGGCGAGGTGCGGCAGCGAGCGCGCCGACTGGAGTCCGCCGACCATCACGAAGTGGTCCTGGTGTCCGGCGAGCCACGCCAGGAGGACGACACCGGTCTTGTAGAAGCGGGTGGGTGTCTGGAACAGGTGCCGTGACAGTTCGACGGTGGGGTCGAGGAGGCCGCGGAACCCGTCGGCGTCGCCCGTGTCCAGGACCCGGACCGCCTGGGCGGCGAGCGGGCCCAGCGGGTCGAAGACGCCCAGCAGGGCGTGGCTGAAGCCGTGTTCGTCCCCGGCGATCAGCTCGGGGTAGTTGAAGTCGTCGCCGGTGTAGCAGCGCACGCCGTCCGGGAGGCGGCGGCGCAGCTCGACCTCGCGCCGGGCGTCCAGCAAGGACACCTTGATGCCGTCGACCTTGTCCGGGTGAGCGGCGATGACGTCGAGGAACGTGTCGGTCGCGGCGTCGAGGTCGGCGGAGCCCCAGTACCCGCCGAGCGCCGGGTCGAACATCGGGCCGAGCCAGTGCAGGATGACCGGGTCGGCGGCCTGGCGGAGCAGATGACCGTAGACGTCGAGGTAGTCCTCGGGGCCGCGGGCGACGGCGGCGAGGGCGCGGGAGGCCATGAGGATCGCCCGCGCGCCCGTCGACTCCACGAGCGCGAGCTGCTCCTCGTAGGCGGCCTTCACCGTCTCCAGGTCTTCGGCGGGGCCGGTCAGTTGATCGGTGCCGACACCGCACGCGATGCGCCCGCCGGCGGACTTCGCCTCGGCGGCGGAGCGGCGCACGAGCTCGGCTGCGGCCGCCCAGTCGAGACCCATGCCGCGCTGCGCGGTGTCCATGGCCTCGGCGACGCCGAGCCCGTGCGACCACAGGTGGCGGCGGAAGGCGAGCGTGGCGTCCCAGTCCACGGCGGCCGGGGCGCCGGGGGCGGTGTCGGCGAACGGGTCGGCGACGACGTGCGCGGCGGAGAAGACTACGCGGGAGGCGAGCGGGGGGCCGGGGGTCGTGAGGGTGGTGGCCGTGGCGGTGGCGGGTGGTACGGGGCCGGTGCGCGGCTCACGCGGTTCGTACGCCCGCAACCGCCCCGCGCCGTCGGGAAGATGGATGGTCACAGGCTGACCTCCGGCACCTCGACGCGTCGGCCCTCGGCTGCCGACCTGAGCCCCAGCTCGGCGAGCTGCACGCCCCGCGCCCCCGCCAGCAGGTCCCAGCGATAGGGCGCGTCGGCGTACACGTGCTTGAGGAAGAGCTCCCACTGGGCCTTGAAGCCGTTGTCGAACTCCTGGTTGTCCGGGACCTCCTGCCACTGCTCGCGGAACGCGTAGGTGGCGGGGACGTCCGGGTTCCACACGGGCTTGGGCGTGGAGCCGCGGTGCTGGACGCGGCAGCCGCGCAGCCCGGCGACGGCGGATCCCTCGGTCCCGTCGACCTGGAACTCGACGAGTTCGTCGCGGTGGACGCGAACCGCCCAGGAGGAGTTGATCTGGGCGACGGCGCCGCCGTCGAGTTCGAAGATGCCGTAGGCGGAGTCGTCGGCGGTGGCGTCGTAGGGCTTGCCGTCCTCGTCCCAGCGCCGGGGGATGTGGGTGGCGGTCAGCGTCTGCACGGAGGTGACGCGGCCGAACAGCTCGTGGAGCACGTACTCCCAGTGCGGGAACATGTCGACGACGATGCCGCCGCCGTCCTCGGCGCGGTAGTTCCAGCTCGGCCGCTGGGCCTCCTGCCAGTCGCCTTCGAAGACCCAGTACCCGAACTCGCCGCGCACGGACAGAATCCGCCCGAAGAACCCGCCGTCGATGAGCCGTTTCAGCTTGAGCAGCCCCGGCAGGAACAGTTTGTCCTGTACGACGCCGTGCTTGACGCCCTTGGCGTCGGCGAGCCGGGCCAGCTCCAGGGCACCGTCGAGTCCGGTGGCGGTCGGCTTCTCGGTGTAGACGTGCTTGCCCGCGGCGATGGCCTTCTTGATGGCTTCCTCACGGGCGGAGGTGACCTGCGCGTCGAAGTAGATGTCGACGGCCCGGTCGCCCTCGGCGGCGAGGACGGCGTCGAGGTCGGTGGAGATGTTCGCGGCGTCGAGCCCGTGCCGGTCGGCGAGCGCGCGCAGAGCGTACTCACGGCGGCCGACGAGGACCGGCTCGGGCCACAGCACCGTGCCGCCGCCGAGGTCGAGACCGCCCTGGTCACGCAGGGCGAGCAGGGAGCGGACGAGGTGCTGGCGGTAGCCCATGCGCCCCGTCACCCCGTTCATGGCGATGCGCACCGTCTTGCGTGTCACGTGGGTCCTTTCGTAGCGAGCGTCCACGGCAAGGCTCGATTCGTGGCGAGCGTCCATGGCAAGGCTCGATAGCAAGCGCTTTCTATCCAGAGAGAAGCTAGCCTCTGCACAGCCGCTCGGACAAGAGCGCGCACGCGACGGAAGGTGACGTGATCCGATGACCGTGACCCTGGCGGACGTGGCCGCCCGCGCCCAGGTGTCCCCCGCCACCGTCTCGCGCGTACTGAACGGCAACTACCCGGTGGCCGCGGCCACCCGCGAGCGGGTCCTCAAGGCCGTGGACGAGCTGGACTACGTGCTGAACGGCCCGGCCAGTTCGCTCGCCGCCGCCACGTCCGACCTGGTCGGCGTCCTGGTGAACGACATCGCCGACCCGTTCTTCGGGATCATGGCGTCGGCCGTGCAGGCGGAGATCGTCGGTCCCGGCGGGCGCGCCGGCGGCGAACGGCTGGCGGTGGTCTGCAACACGGGCGGCCTGCCGGAGCGCGAGTTGACCTACCTCACGCTGCTGCAACGCCAGCGGGCGGCCGCGGTGGTACTGACCGGCGGGGCGGTGGAGAACGAGGAGCACATCGCCGCGGTGGCGGCCAAGCTGCGCCGCCTGACGGAGGCCGGGACGCGGGTCGTACTGTGCGGGCGACCGCCGGTGCCGGACACGGACACGGTCGCGCTGACCTTCGACAACCGGGGCGGGGCACGGCAGTTGACCGAACACCTCCTCTCCCTCGGCCACCGCAGGATCGGTTACGTGGCCGGACCCGAGGAGCGCACGACGACCCGCCACCGTCTGGAGGGCCACCGCGAGGCACTGGCGGGCGCGGGCGGGCCGACACCCGACGACTTGGTGGTCCACGGCCCCTACGACCGCGCCTCCGGCTACACGGCGACCCGTGAACTGCTGGGCCGCGCACCGGACTTGACGGCACTGGTGGCGGCGAACGACACGGTGGCGCTCGGCGCGTGCGCGGCGCTGCGCGAGGCGGGCCTGCGCATCCCCGAGGACGTCTCGGTGGCGGGCTTCGACGACCTGCCGTTCAGTGTGGACGCGGTCCCGGCGCTCACGACGGTGCGGCTGCCGCTGTCGGAGGCGGCGGCGCGGGCGGGCCGCATCGCGATGGACCGGGAGGCCGCGCCGGAGGGCGGGGTGGACGAGGTGCGCGGTGAGCTGATGGTGCGGGGCTCCACGGGGGTGCCGCGGGAGGCGTGAGGGACGCGCGCCGCACCCACGGACCCATCCGCCCGCAGCCGCGCGGCCCG
>NZ_JAPHNL010000210.1 GCF_026274175.1 Streptomyces beihaiensis | reverse complement strand
CTTCCGGCCGGCACGCCGAGAGCACGCACCGGACGCCGCTCCTTGACGGGCAAACGTTGCCTGCCGGAGCACTAGCTCAAGAAGTCCGCCGCGATCCGTGCCGCCACGTCCTCCAGGATCGGCCCCGCGTCGGCGATGCAGCGCGCCACGTCCGGCTCGACGTCGGTCAGGGCGTAGGCGCGGCGGATGCCCGCCTTGCCGAGAGTCTCAGGCGGCAGGGCGAGGCGGCCGCAGACCGCCACGACGTCCACCCCGGCCGCCCGCGCCGCCGCGGCGACGCCCGCCGGGGCCTTGCCGTGCAGGGTCTGCTCGTCCAGGGAACCCTCCCCCGTGATCACCAGCGTCGCGCGCCCGAGCGCGGGCGCGAAGCCGAGCACGTCGAGCATGACGTCGATGCCCGGCCGGAAGCTCGCGCCGAGCCCGACGAGCGCCCCGTACCCGATCCCGCCCGCCGCACCGGCGCCCGGCGCCTGCGCGTGGTCGAGGGCGCTCGGGCCTACGTCGGCGGACTGCGCCAGCACCTTCGCGTAGTGGGCGAGCGCGGCGTCGAGCTCGGCGACGTCCTGCTCGGTGGCGCCCTTCTGCGGGCCGTAGACCGCGGGAGCGCCCGTGGGGCCGGTCAGCGGGTTGTTCACGTCGCTGGCCAGGACGATCTCCACGTCGGCGAGGCGCGGGTCGAGCCCGGACAGATCGGCCGAGGCCAGCGAGGCGAGCGGGCCGCCGCCGGGGCCGACCGGCTCGCCCCGGGCGTCGAGGAACCGCGCGCCCAGCGCGGCGAGCATGCCCGCGCCGCCGTCCGTCGTGGCGCTGCCGCCGACGCCGAAGACGATGGTGCGGGCCCCGGCGTCGAGCGCCGCGGCGATGACCTCGCCGGAGCCGTAGGTGGTCGAGGTGAGCGGCGCGAAGGTGCCCTCGGGCAGCAGCTGGAGCCCGGACGCCTCGGCCATCTCCACCACGGCCGTGCCGTCGCGCAGCGCCCACGCCGCGGTGACTGGCTCGCCGAGCGGCCCGGTCACCCGGGCCTCGCGCCGCTCGAACCCGGCGGCGACGGCGGCCGCCACGGTGCCGTCGCCGCC
>NZ_JAPHNL010000209.1 GCF_026274175.1 Streptomyces beihaiensis | reverse complement strand
GCCCACTCGCCCAGGTCCCGCAGGCGGGCCGCGAGCTCCGCCGGCTCCCGCGAGGCGAAGAGCATCGCCCGCACCACGGGCCCCGCCCGGTGCCGCGGCACCGGCACCGTGCCGGGCCCGCACCGCCGCCGGAACACCAACGCGTCCAACGCCGCGTCGAGGTCCAGATGCATTCCCTGGATCCAGTCCGCGACCTCCTCGTGCGCGAACCGGTATCCGTCGCCCGCCGGGACGAGCACCCCCTCCGTGAGGACCGCCGACGCCCACCCGGCGACTTTGGCCCGCGCCCCCCACGGGAACAGTTGCTCGAACGCCCGCCGGTCCAACTCCCCCTGGCCGGGCCCCAGACTCCGCCGTGCCGCCTCGTGCAGTTGCCCGGCCACGCGCGCCGCGAGCCGCCGCACCCCGCTCCCCCGCAGCCCGGCGGGGGCCGCGAGCCGCACCGCCACCCGCAGGGCCATGAGGTCGAGCCAGGCGCCGAAGATCTCGTCCCGGTCGGGGCACCCCTCCACGCCCTCCGGCAGCGCCGCCCGCACCTCGCGCAGCAGCCGCAGCGCCAGCGGATGCCCGGCGTCCCGCGCCGCGAGCGCGCCCTCCGCGATGCCGTGCCGCTCGCGGGCCAGCCGCGCCCGCCGCCCGGTCAGGTCCGCGATCCGTACGCACGCGGGCACCGCACCGGGCCGCCCGCGCGGCGCCCCGTCGCCGAACAGCGCCCCCGCCCGGTCCCAGTGCTCGGCGCGGCACGCGACGACGAGCCGCACCCGCTGCGCCGCCAGCCACTCCTCGGTCCCCCGCGACCAGGCAGCGAGGCGGTGGGCGAGCACGGGCGGCATCTCCTCGGGTCCGTCGAGCAGGAGCACCAGGGGCCGTCCCGCCTCCCGCGCGACCTTCGCGATCCGCTCGGGCGAGATGTCGCCCAGGTCGCCGGGGCCGTGCTCCCGGGAGGCCGCCACGATCCGCCCGGCCCGCTCCAGGGTCCGCCGCGCCGCGTCCGCGACGCCCTCGTCGGCCCCGCACAGGTCGGCGCCGCGCAGCCAC
>NZ_JAPHNL010000208.1 GCF_026274175.1 Streptomyces beihaiensis | reverse complement strand
CGGCGCCGGATCTCGTTGAGGCGGGTGATGAACGGGGCGATGCTACGACCCTCGCGCTCGGCCGCGGCCCAGTCACGCGGACGCAACTCGTACTTCTCCGAGTGCAGATACTCCTCGCTGCCCGGCCGGAGCGGCGTGTTCTCGCACAGCTCGTAGCCGCTGTACATGCCCCACGAGGGCGACAGCGTCGCCGCCAGCACCGCCCGCACCTCGAACGCCGGGCGCCCGCCCTCCTGGAGGTACGCGTGCAGGATGTCCGGGGTGTTCACGAAGAAGTTCGGCCGCATGCGACAGGCCGACTCGGCGCCCGCCAACTCCTCTGCGTACTGGGTGAGTTCGTGTTTCCCGTTGCGCCAGGTGAAGTACGTGTACGACTGCTGGAAACCGACCTCGGCGAGCACCCGCATCATCGCCGGGCGGGTGAACGCCTCCGCCAGGAAGATCACATCCGGGTCGGCGCGGTTCACGGCCGAGATGACCTGTTCCCAGAACACCACCGGCTTCGTGTGCGGATTGTCGACCCGGAAGATCCGCACCCCGTGCTCCGTCCAGAACCGCAGGATACGGACCGTCTCCTCGACCAGACCCGGCATGTCCCGGTCGAAGTCGAGCGGATAGATGTCCTGGTACTTCTTCGGCGGGTTCTCCGCGTACGCGATCGAGCCGTCAGGACGCTGCCGGAACCACTCCGGACGCTTGTCCACCCACGGATGGTCCGGCGAACACTGCAACGCGAAGTCCAGCGCCACCTCCAACCCCAACTCCCCGGCCCTGCGCACGAACACGTCGAAGTCGTCCAGCGTGCCCAACCGCGGATGGACCGCGTCATGACCACCGTCGGGGGACCCGATCGCCCACGGCACGCCCACGTCGTCCGGACCCGCGACCAGCGCGTTGTCGCGGCCCTTGCGGAACGTGCGGCCGATGGGATGGACCGGCGGCAGGTACACCACGTCGAAACCCATCGCCGCCACCCGCTCCAGCGCGTCCGCCGCCGTGCGCAGCGTGCCGTGGACCGGACGCCCCTCCGCGTCCCACCCGCCCGTCGAGCGCGGGAACAGCTCGTACCACGCCCCGTACAACGCCCGCTCGCGTTCCACGAGGAGCGG
>NZ_JAPHNL010000207.1 GCF_026274175.1 Streptomyces beihaiensis | reverse complement strand
CTAGTGTTCTGAGTCGGGAATTCTGTTCAGATGTGTAGGCTTGCTTCATGGCACGGATGGGGCGGCCGAAGGCCGAGTTGACGCTGTCGGACGAGGAACGAGCCGCGCTCGAGGAATGGGTGCGGCGTCGTTCCACGCCCCAGGCGTGGGCCTTGCGGTGCCGCATCATCCTGGCCTGCGCAACCGGATCGTCGAACAAGGATGTTGCGGAGCAGTTGGGTTCGACACCTCATGCGGTGGGCCGCTGGCGGGCCCGCTTCGTGCAGTACCGGATAGCCGGGCTGGGTGACATGCCACGTCCGGGCGGCCCCAGGACCGTGACGGACGAACAGGTCGCCGCGGTGGTCACCAAGACGCTGGAATCCACTCCGAAGAACGCGACACACTGGTCGACGCGGTCGATGGCGAAGGAGATGGGCCTCTCGCAGTCGTCGGTATCACGGATCTGGCGGGCGTTCGGCCTGCAGCCGCACCGGTCGGAGACCTTCAAGCTGTCGACCGATCCGTACTTCGTCGACAAGGTCCACGATGTCGTCGGCCTCTACCTGGACCCGCCCGAGCGGGCCCTGGTGTTCTGCGTCGACGAGAAGTCGCAGATCCAGGCTCTGGACCGGTCCCAGCCCGTGCTGCCGATGATGCCCGGGGTTCCCGAGCGGGCGACCCACGACTACGTCCGAGCCGGCACCACCACCCTGTTCGCCGCGCTCGAGGTCGCCACCGGCAAAGTGATCGGCTCCCTGCACCGCAGACATCGAGCCGAGGAGTTCAAGAAGTTCCTGATCAAGCTCGACAAAGAGGTGCCCGCCGACCTGGATGTCCACCTCATCTGCGACAACTACGCCACCCACAAGACCCCGGCGATCAAGAAGTGGCTGCTGGCCCACCCCCGGTTCCATCTGCACTTCACGCCGACCGGCTCGTCCTGGCTGAACCTCGTCGAGCGATGGTTCGCCGAACTGACCAACAAGCAGATACGGCGAGGCGTCCACAGGTCCGTCCAGGCCCTGGAGAAGGACATCCGCAACTGGATCGCCGCCTGGAACACCGACCCCAAGCCCTACGTCTGGACCAAGACCGCAGACGAGATCCTCGAACGCCTCGCAAGTTATCTGAACAGAATTCCCGACTCAGAACACTAG
>NZ_JAPHNL010000206.1 GCF_026274175.1 Streptomyces beihaiensis | reverse complement strand
TGACCACGGCATGCGTGAAGCGGGCGTTCAAGTACCGCTTCCGTCCGACCGATGCGCAGGCAGCCGAGCTGTCGCGTACGTTCGGCTGTGTGCGCAAGGTCTACAACCTCGCCCTTGCTGCCCGAACGGAAGCGTGGGCGCGTCAGGAACGGGTCAACTACAACCAGACGTCGGCGATGCTGACCGTGTGGAAGAAGACCGAGGAGCTGGCCTACCTGTCCGAGGTCTCCTCGGTTCCGCTCCAGCAGTGCCTTCGTCACCTCCAGACGGCGTTCACCAACTTCTTCGGCAAGAGGGCCAAGTACCCCCGCTTCAAGTCGCGGAAGAAGTCGCGGAAGTCCGCTGAGTACACCACCAGCGGTTTCCGCTTCCGTGACGGGATGCTGACGCTGGCGAAGATGGCAGAGCCGCTGGACATCGTGTGGTCCCGGCCCCTGCCCGAAGGGGCGAAGCCGTCCACGGTGACCGTCTCCCAGGACGCGGCTGGACGCTGGTACGTCTCGATGCTGTGCGACGACCCGTCCGTCAAGCCGCTCCCGGAAACCAGTGCGGCGGTGGGGGTTGATGTCGGCCTGGACCATCTGCTGACCCTGTCCACCGGCGAGAAGATCGCCAACCCGGGGCACGAGCGCCGTGATCGCCGCCAACTCGCGAAGGCCCAGCAGGTCTTGGCGAAGAAGGCCAAGGGTGACGGAGCCAACCGGCGCAAGGCCCGGCGCAAGGTCGCCAAGGTCTACGCCCGCATCGCCGACCGCCGCCGTGACGGGCTGCACAAGCTGACTACTCGTCTCGTTCGTGAAAACCAAACGATCGTGATCGAGGATCTGACCGTACGGAACATGGTCAACAACCGGAGTCTGGCACGCGCCATCAGCGACGCGGCGTGGTCGGAGTTCCGGAGCATGCTGGAGTACAAGGCAGCCTGGTACGGGCGGGAAGTGATCGCGGTCGACCGCTTCTTCCCCTCCTCCAAGCTGTGCTCCGCCTGCGGCACCTTGCAGGACAAGATGCCGCTGAACGTCCGCACCTGGACGTGCGACTGCGGCACGACCCACGACCGGGACGTGAACGCAGCCATCAACCTCAAGGCGGCCGGGCTGGCCGTTTCTGTCTGTGGAGCTGGTGTAAGACCTCAACGGAGTACTCCGGGCGGGCAGTCGGCGACGAAGCAGAAAGCATCACGGCGCGAGCCGTGAGAATCCCCCTCCTTCAG
>NZ_JAPHNL010000205.1 GCF_026274175.1 Streptomyces beihaiensis | reverse complement strand
GGGGTACAGGGGGTGCTTCTCGGCGAGGGTGGTCACCCGTGCCTTGAGGGCCGTGGCGGTCTCGGTGTCGTAGGTCGGCTTGAGGGCCTGGGCGATCACGTCGGCGACCTCGCGGAAGTCGTCGGCGGTGAAGCCTCGGGTGGCCAGGGCCGGGGTGCCGATGCGCAGGCCGGAGGTGACCATCGGGGGGCGCGGGTCGTTGGGCACGGCGTTGCGGTTGACCGTGATGCCGACCTCGTGGAGGCGGTCCTCGGCCTGCTGACCGTCCAGGTCGGAGTCGCGCAGGTCGACCAGGACCAGGTGCACGTCCGTGCCGCCCGACAGGACGTTCACGCCGTGGGCGCGCATGTCGTCGGCGGTCAGACGCTCGGCGAGGATCCGGGCGCCGTCCAGGGTGCGCTGCTGGCGCTCCTTGAACTCCTCGGACGCGGCGACCTTGAAGGAGACCGCCTTCGCGGCGATGACGTGTTCGAGGGGGCCGCCCTGGAAGCCGGGGAAGACCGCCGAGTTCAGCTTCTTGGCGAAGTCCTTGGTGCGGGCGAGGATGATGCCGCCGCGGGGGCCGCCCAGCGTCTTGTGGGTGGTGGAGGTGACCACGTCGGCGTAGGGGACCGGGTTGGGGTGCAGCCCGGCGGCGACCAGGCCCGCGAAGTGGGCCATGTCGACCCACAGGTGGGCGCCGGTCTCGTCGGCGATGCGGCGGAAGGCGGCGAAGTCCAGCTGCCGGGGGTAGGCGGACCAGCCCGCGATGATCACCTTGGGGCGGTGTTCCTTGGCCAGGCGCTCGACCTCGGCCATGTCGACCAGGCCGGTGGTGTCGTCGACGTGGTAGGCGACCACGTCGAACTGCTTGCCGGAGAAGTTCAGGCGCATGCCGTGGGTGAGGTGGCCGCCGTGGGCGAGGTCCAGGCCCAGGATGGTGTCGCCGGGCTGGGCGATCGCGAAGAGCGCGGCCTGGTTGGCGGAGGCGCCCGAGTGGGGCTGCACGTTGGCGTACTCGGCGCCGAACAGGTCCTTGAGCCGGTCGATGGCGATCTGCTCGGTGACGTCGACGTGCTCGCAGCCGCCGTAGTAGCGGCGTCCGGGGTAGCCCTCGGCGTACTTGTTGGTCAGGACCGAGCCCTGGGCCTCCATCACGGCGACCGGGGCGAAGTTCTCCGACGCGATCATCTCCAGCGTCGACTGCTGACGCCCCAGCTCCGCGTCGACCGCCGCCGC
>NZ_JAPHNL010000204.1 GCF_026274175.1 Streptomyces beihaiensis | reverse complement strand
CTTCCGATCTGAGGCCGGGCCGCCGCTGCCGCCGTGTCCTCCTCGGCCAACACGGCGTCGACCGCGGCCCGCTCCGACTGCCAGGCGTCCAGGCGGTGTTGCAGGGCGCGGTGGTCCTCGGGAGCGAGGAGGGCGGCGGCCGCCTCCCTCGGCGTGTCGAAGCCGGCCCGGAAGGCGGCGTCGGCGAGTCGCGCGTCCGCGTCCTTGAGGCGCTGTGCGGTGTCCTCGACGGCGCGGGCCGCGTCCGCGGCGGCCGTGAGCAGGGCGGCGCGGCGCTCCAACTGCGCCGCACGCGCTTCGACGGACCCGGCGGCGCCGCGCGCATGCGTCAACTCGCCTTCGAGACCGGCTTGTTCGCGGTCCAGAGCGTCACGGAGGGAGGCGCGGGCGGCGCTGCGGGTGGCGGCCTCCTGGCGGACGGCGACCCTGCGGTCGTGTTCGCTCTGGGCGGTGGCCAGGCGCTCGCGGGCCGCGTGGAGCGCGGAGGCAGCCGTGCGAGCCTCGGCGTGTCGGTGTCTCAGTTCACGTGCCGCCTCGGCGAGTTGCCCGGTGGTTCCGTCTCCCGCGGCGGCGGTCGCCGCGGCCAGATTCTCGCGGACGGCGGCCAGGGCGCGCTCGGTCTGCGCGCGGTGTTCGTCGGCGGACCGGTAGGCGGCGAGGGCGCGTTCCTCCGCCGCCCGGTCGACGTGTCCGGCGGACTTCCGCATCGGGGCGGGGTGTTCGGTGGCGCCGCACACGGTGCAGGGTTCGCCGTCGGCCAGGCTCTCGGCGAGTTCGGCGGCGATGCCGCGCAGGCGCTGTTCCTTGAGGGTGAGCCAGTGCTCGTGCGCCGTGGCCGTGGCCTCGCGGGCGCGCAGGGCCGTGGCGCGGGCGGCGTCGGCCCGCTCGGTGAGCCGGTCCCGTTCGACGGCGGCCGCGGCCTGCCGCTGTGCCGCTTCGAGCTGTCCCGCCAGGTGCTCGGCCCGGGTGGCGGCCTCCTGGGCGGTGTCGACGCGGTCCTGGAGGGCGGCACGGGTCGCGTCCCAGGCGTCGAGCCAGCTCGCGGTCTCCTGTGCCAGGTCGGCGTCGACACGCTCCTCGCGGTCGATGCGGGCGCGTTCGCGGGCGATGTCGGCGATCCGGCGTTCCGCGCGGCGCGCCGCGTCGAGCCCACCGAGTTCCTGGGCGACGCGCCGCGCGGCGGCGGCCAGCGCGTCGGGCCCCGCGTCACCGAGCCGTACCGCGTCCCCCGGGG
>NZ_JAPHNL010000203.1 GCF_026274175.1 Streptomyces beihaiensis | reverse complement strand
GCGGTGGGGCTCGACGGCGGGGACGGCGCGCTCGCGCCGGTGCGCACGGGCCGCCGGATCGGTGCCCTGGCGCTCGGTATCGCGCTGGTGGTGCCGCTGGTGCTGCCCAGCCTCGACGGCGGCATCCTGGGCCCGTCGGGCACCGGCGTCGGCAGCGGCACCGGGGGCGGCGGCACGATCTCCGCGGTCAACCCGCTGGTCTCGCTGCAGAACAGCCTGAACCAGCCGGAGGACCGCGAGGTCCTCACCTACCGGACGAACGCTCCGGACACGTCGGGCATGTATCTGCGGATCGTGTCGCTCGACGAGTTCGACGGCACGACCTGGCGCCCGTCGGTGCGCAGCATCACCGATGTGCCCTCCCGGCTGCCCGCCCCGCGCGGCCTGGCCGCGGACGTGCGCAGGACCGAGGTGACGACGCGCATCTCGGCGGCCGACTGGTATGCGCAGGACTGGCTGCCGATGCCGTATCCGGCGACGCGAGTGGCGATCGGCGGACACTGGCGGTTCGAGCACATCGGCCGCACGCTGGTGGGCGACCACGGCCAGACCACCCGCGGCCAGACGTACACGGTCAAGAGCCTGCAGGTACGGCCGACGCCCGAGCAGCTGGCCGACGCCCCGCCGCCCCCCGCCGACATCGTGCGCGACTTCACGAAGGTCCCCGGCTCGCTGCCGGCCGTGGTGGCGAGCACCGCCCGGAAGGTCACGGCCGGCGCGGTCAACGACTACGAGCGCGCGGTGAAGCTGCAGGACTACTTCGCGGTGAGCGGCGGCTTCACCTACAACACCCAGGTCAAGGCGGGCAGCGGTGTCGACGCCATAGCCCGGTTCCTGAAGCAGAAGGAGGGCTTCTGCGTCCATTTCGCCTTCTCGATGGCGGCCATGGCCAGGACACTGGGCATCCCGGCCCGCGTCGCGGTCGGCTTCACACCGGGTTCGCCGACGGCCGACGGCGCCATGTCGGTGGGTCTGCGCGACGCGCACGCCTGGCCGGAGCTGTACTTCGAGGGGGTGGGCTGGACCCGTTTCGAGCCGACGCCGACGCGTGGCTCGGTGCCCGAGTACACCCAGGACGACCCGTCCACGGGCAGCTCGTCCGCCCCGGCCGCACCCACCGAGTCCGCCTCCGACCTCCCGACGGCCGCCGCGCCGTCCGCATCGGCGAACTGCCCGGCGGCCGAGCGCCGGATGGGCGACTGCGGCGGCACGGC